>CANQCS010000002.1 GCA_947589745.1 uncultured Oscillospiraceae bacterium | reverse complement strand
CTATCTGCGCGGAGCGATTGCTTCGGAGCCTGATCCGCCGGCGCTCCACGCCGCCGGATGCAGGTCCTCAGCTGTCGGTGTTGGCGTTTTTCGCATGGGGCCGGTGCGCCTTGTTTTTGGCGGATCGCGGCGGAACGCAGCCGCCGGTGTGTCGCAAAAAGCCGGCGGTTTGGGACAGCTTGGCCCTCAGTTGTCCATATCGGCGTAGGCGTCCAGGCCCTGTTTGGCCCGGACCTTGGTGTCGCCGTGGCGGACGAAGCACATGGTGACGAAGCTGCACGCCACGAAGGCCGCCGCGTAGGGGAACAGGGTCCAGTACCCCACGTGCTCCAGGAGCCACCCGGCTGCCACCGGGGTGACCACCTGGGCCGCCATGGAGGCGGTGTAATAATACCCGGTGAACTTGCCCACGTCGGAGCCCCGGCACATCTCCACCACCATGGGCAGGGAGTTGACATTGATGGCCGCCCACGCCAGCCCAACCAGGGCGAACACGACGTACATGATGGCGTTGATAGAGTCGAACACCGTTGTCAGCACCCCGCCCCCCAGGAAGCAGGCCGCCAGCAGCACCACGCCGCCCTGGATGGTCCTTTTGCGCCCGATCCTGGAGGCCACCACGCCGATGGGGATGTAGGACACGATGGCCCCGGCGGTGGCCACCATGAGGCAGGTGGAGGCGCCGCCCAGGCCCTCGCCCATGACCACGCCGATGTAGGTGGTGAACCAGGTGGTGACGCCGTTGTAGCCCACGAACCACAGGGCGATGGAGGCCAGGAGGAAGCCCAGGCTGCGCTTCACCGGGGCGGGCAGGGCCTCGCCGCCGCTGCCGTCGTCCTGGGCCAGGTTCCACTCCGGGTGCTTGCTCTCCAGCTCCCGATTGGCGGCGGCCAGCTTGGGCTCCCGGATGGTGAGCAGCAGGACCACCACGGACACGGCCATGATGACGGACACCACCACGAAGAGGGGTTGGTAGTCCACGTGGGCGAGGCCGTCCACCTTGGACTTGGGGTACAGCACGGCGGCCACGGCCAGGTACAGGATGCCGCCCACGGCGCCCATGAGGTTGATGATGGCGTTGCCCTTGCTGCGGAGGGGCTTGGGGGTGACGTCGGGCATGAGGGCCACGGCGGGGGAGCGGTAGGTGCCCATGGCGATGAGCAGCAGGCCCAGCACCAGGACGAAGGAGGCGAACTTGAAGGGCGTGGCCCCGGCGGCGTAGCTGTTGTCCAGGATAGGCAGCAGGTTCATCAGGATCACCGCGGCGGCGGTGCCCGCCAGGATGTAGGGGGTGCGGCGGCCCAGTTTCGTCTCTGTCCGGTCGGACAGGCCGCCGAAGAAGGGCAGCAGGAACAGGGCCAAAATATTATCCGCCGCCATGATGACGCCGGCCAGGGACTCGGCCATGCCGAAGGTGCCTGTCAGCAGCTTCGGCACTACGTTGTCGTACATTTGCCAGAAGGCGCTGATGGACAGGAAGGCCAGGCCCACCAGAATCGTTCTCTTGTTGTTCAGCTTGGTTGCGTTCATGGGTGATCCTCCTCTCTCGGGTGCAAGGGGGCTCCGCCCCCTGGGTGGTCTTGGTAGGGACCTCCGGTCCCTGCTGTCCCCTGGTGACTTTTCCCGTGCCGGAAAAGTCACCAAAAGGGCACTCAAGAAAACCGAGGTTTTCTTGAGAATCTTTCCTCATTTTTTGTTTTGTTTTGCGCTCCCCCTGGGGTTGGTTTGGTCTAAACCGCGCTCGCTCCCGTGTATGAGGCGAAGCGGCTACAGGGAGTATGTCCTCAAGGAGATTGAAGCGCTGGTGCGGGGACTCATTGGCTGCGCTGGTCGGTTTTGTTGACCGACTGCCGGTTGCTCCGTTCCACTACGCAATTGACAGATTTCCGTATACGGTTTAGGACAGACTGCGTTCTGCTCCGTTCCACTACGCAAAAGAAACATTTCCGTTAACGGCCCGACAAGAAACATCCATCAATTGCGTAGTAGAACGGAGCAACCAGCAGTAAGACTACGGAAAAAAACAAAACAGCAGCCCCGATGAAAGCCTTCTCTGGGTCCTACCCAACCCCCAACTGCCCTTGACCGTCCTCCCCGAGGGATTCTTAAGGGGGCGCCAGCCCCCTTAAGCGCACTTTTGGGTACTTTTCCTGCGAGGGAAAAGTACCCCGGGGTGAGTAGGGACCGGCAGGTCCCTCCCAAGCCCGGTAGGGGCCGGAGGCCCCTGCTCCCTCAGTAGGTGAACCCCCGATTGGGGTCCGAAAATTCGCGGACCCGAATTTGATATGCCTCGTAGGCAATATCCTCGCATTCCAGCTGTGGCGCAGCCACGCCCATAAGGTGCAGCAGCTCCTTGGCAAAGGGAGGATTCAGGATGGCCAGCGGGCCGACCAAGTAGGTGGCCATCAGGTTGCCCTGCCGGAAGCCTTCCGGCTTGACCTCCGGGTTCAGACCCGGACCCCGGACCGTGGTGAATAATCCCTCGCCGTTGTCGCCATACGAATGCCCGAACTGGCTTTTAAAGCCAACAATGTCCATTTCTCCGTATTTGCCCAAATACAGAGAATTATACCTCGCCATCATGTGGCGCTCCGCGTGGGAAGGAAATAATCCCAGCATGGGGATCTTTCTCTCCTCGTCCTGGATATACTCCCCAAATATCTCCAGGGCGTTGCCGGTGATGAGGGTGAGGCCGCCTTGGGCCGTGCGCTCCTTCAGCGCGCCCAGCCAGGGAGCAAAGGCGTCACGGACCAGCTCCTGGCCCCGCTCCGTGGTGGTGCCCATGTACACCAGGGCGATGTCCTCCTCGGGAAAGTGTGGCTTCTCCTTCAGGGACGTGGTCACGATCTCCGCCCCGCTGCTGCGGGACAGATATTCCGCGTTGGCCAGGTCGCCGTAGAGGTTGCAGACCTCCGGGTACAGTATCTCGATCTTCATGCCTGCGCCTCCTCTGCCCTGTGGATGATCTTCTCCCGGACCCTGTGCGCCATGGTCAGGGAGCGGTTGTCCGCCCCGTAGAGCAGATACACGCTGCTGCCGGGGCGCAAGAGAAGCTTGTCCGCCGCCTCGAACTCGTCCCGGACACAGTCCACCCGGTCCGCCGGGACCCCAGCCAGCCGCAGCCGAAGATAGTAGTCCTTCGCCCTGGGCCCCGTGGCCACCACGTGGATCACCCCGTCGTCGTTCAGGAACTCAAAGTCGCAGTCGTACAGCCAGCAGGTGTTCTCGGACCAGTGGAGGTCGTCGCTGAGATTGTTCATCATCAGCAGCAGCTCCTTCTCCCCCGGCCGGGAGGTCACGTAGTCGAACACCCGGGAGCAGGCCAGGGCGTTCCGGTCCTTGGCCATCTGCATGACCACCTCCACCTGCCCCGCCTTCTGGGACAGGTAGCGGCTCTCCGCGATCTTGATGTGGGACATGAGGGAGGCGATCTTGTCGTGGTCCATGCCCAGCTCCCGCATCAGGGCGATGGCCGTCACCTGGTTGTAGATGTTGAAGGTGCTGTCCGACAGGAGCTTGTAGGGGTGGTCCCCGGCGGCGTCCCGCACCGTCATGGTCATTTTCTCCAGGTCAACATCCGTCCCCAGGTAGTCGGGGGCCGGGGACTGGAAACCGCAGTCCCGGCAGTGGGCCCGGCCGATGTGGTGGTAGTGGCGGTACTCGTACTCCAGCTTGCCCGCGCACTTGGGGCAGATGCGGAGGTCGTTGATGCGGTTGACGCACTCCGTCACGTCCCCCGGCAGCCTGTCCAGGCCGAAGTAGACCCGCGGGTTGGACGGGGCCACGGAGGCGGAGATCAGGTCGTCCGCGTTCAAAATCAGCTTGGTCTCCGGCGGGATGGCGGAGGTGAGGATGGAGGCGATATACTCCGGGTGGCCGTTCCGCATGATGGAGTCCCGGAACAGGTTGGTGATCACCGTCACGTCCGGCTTCACGTAGGGGTAGATGCGCTTGGAGGACCGCTCGTCCACCTCCAGGACAGCCACGTCGTAGCGGGTGCGGTTGAAGATCGTGCAGCCGGACAGCAGGCTGGTGGCCACGCCGGAGTTGATGTTGGACCCGGCCCGGTTGTTCAGCACCCGCTGGCCCTCCGCCTCCAGCATGTCGCAGATCAGGTTGGACACGCTGGTCTTGCCGTCAGTGCCGGTGACGGTGATGATGCGCCTGGGCTTGGCCACGTATTTCAGAAAGTCCGGGCAGAGCTTCAGCGCCAGCTCGCCGGGGAAGTTGGTGCCGTTGTGTTTGGTGATCTTCAGCAGCGGCTGGGACAGCTTGGCCGCCCACAGGGCCATGAGAAATCTGAGCTTCATGTGTTTCCCTCTTTTGTGTTTCTCCGGCGCGGGAGGTCGTTCCCTCCAGGTTTTTCCGCGCCGCATATCAAAAAAATTATAGCCTGTTCCCGGCCCGCTGTCAATGTTTCCGGGAGAAAAAGCCACATTTCGGGGCGTTTGGGCCGGGTATGTAGCGGCCCGCCGGGGCGGGCCGTTGGAGCGGGGCTATCTGCTCCGGGTGTTTTGCCAGTGGATGGCGTTTGCCAGGACTTTCTCCGCCTCCCGGTCCGTCACCGGTTCGTCCGGGTGGAAATATCCATCGGCGCCCCAAGGCATCCAGCCAAGGGCCGAGGCGGTACCGATGGCCTCCGCCGCCCAGTGTCCGGCGGGGACGTCACGGAAGGTGCCGGGCTCCGCCGTCTTTGCCCCAAAGAGGCGCACGGTCATGGCGGTGAACTCGGCCCGGGTGACCAGGTCGTGGGGGTGGAAGCAGCCGTCTCCCCTGCCCCGGACTACGCCCAGGGTGGCCAGGCGGTTGACCGCTCCGGCGTACCAGGCCTCCGGCGGGACGTCGGGGAAGATGTGGGCTGTGACCTCCACGCTTCCCGCGTGGCGGTCCAGCAGGACCGCGGCGGCAGCGCGGGTCAGGAGGACGGGGGCGGGGTCAATTTCCGGTTCGGGTTCTGGAGCGGGCTCGGGGTCAGGCTCCGGGACTGGTGTCAGCTCCGGGATGGGCTCCGGTGTCGGGGTTGGCTGAATGTCCGGCTCTGGGGCTGGCTCAGGCGTCGGGGCCGGAGCGGGTTCAGGCCGGGGTTCCGGCTCCGGGGCCGGGGTCGGTTCCGGGGTCGGTTCCGGGGTCGGTTCCAGGGTCGGTTCCAGGGCGGGTTCGGGGTTAGGGTCTGGCTCCGGGGCGGGCTCGGGGTTAGGGTCTGGCTCCGGGGCGGGCTCGGGGTCAGGCTCCGGGGTGGGTTCTGGGTCTGGTTTTGGCTCTGGTTGCGGTTCCGGCGTGGGCTCGGGGACCGGGTCCGGGTCAGGCTCGGGTGTCGGCTCGGGTTCCGGGGTTGGCTCGGGCGTCGGCTCCGGGTCGGGTTGCGGTTCGGGTTCGGGTGTCGGCGTCGGGGCCGGGTCAGGCTCGGGTTGCGGTTCGGGTTCAGGCTTTGGCTCCGGGTCGGGTTTCGGCTCGGGGGCTGGCTCCGGGGTCGGGTCCGGTTGAGGTTCCGGCTCGGGCGTGAGCCGGGGCAAGGTTTCTGTTTCCACCGCGCCGCAGATCAGGCAGGCATGGCTGCGGCGGCCCTCCGCTTCCCCGGTGGGCTCCAGGTCCACGGTCCAGTCCCCGAAGGTATGGCCCGCTGCCGGGGTCTCCTCCCCCTGCCGCGTCTCGCCGCAGAGGGTGCAGGTATACGCCGTATAGCCGCCCTCGGTGCAGGTGGGCGGTACCACCTCCGAGGCGAAGGTGTGGGGCTCCAGCCGCTCCACCGGGGCGCTCCAGGTCCCGCCGCACTGGGGGCAGCGGGCCACGTCCGTGCCGGTCATCCGGTGCTGGTCCCCGTCCACCGGCTCATAGGATACCTCCTCCAGGCTGTGCTCCGCCGGGCAGTCCTCCAGGCGGAACTCCATCTGTCCGTAGCCGCCGCTGTCCGGCGGCAGGTCCGCGTTGATGGTGCCGCAGTTGAGGCACATGGTCATTCTCCACTGAGAGCCGGTGGGCGCGGTGTCCGTGCCGGGGACGGCTCCCTCCGGCGAGACGTAGATGTGGAAGGTCTCCACCTGGCCGCACTGGCTGCACCAGAGCTCTTCTGTCGCGTTCCAGTCTCCGGGGCCGATGCCGCTGTCCACGGTCTCAGCAGCCCGCACTCCGGAACCGGAGATGGGCAGGAGGCCGAAAGCAAGGAACAGCGCCGTCAGCGCCGTTCTGAGAACACGCGCCTTCTTACGCATTGATAACTCCTCCAATCCCAAGATTTGGGATGGCCGTATCTGTTGCGGGGGCAGATGCGGCCCCCGGTAACAGCTTATTCCGCCGGACACCGGGCCGTGACACGGGCACCGAGGGTCCGGCGGAATGGAGGAGTCAAAGTGTTTAAAAAGGCTTATGCCTGCTTGCTTTCAGATGGTCAGGAATTTTTCCCCTCCTGGGCTTTCAGCAGCTTCACCAGGCGGCTGGTGCCCAGGCGGTCCGCCCCCAGGGCCAGGAACCGCTCCGCGTCCTCGAAGGAGGCGATGCCCCCGGCGGCCTTGATCTTCAGCGAAGCGGGGCTGCTGGCGCGCATCAGCTCCACCGCTTCAAAGGTGGCCCCGCCGGTGGAAAAGCCGGTGGAGGTCTTGATGTAGTCCGCGCCGCCGGCCGCCACCACGCCGCAGAGGGCTTTGATCTCCACCTCCGTCAGGAGGCAGATCTCAATGATGACCTTCAGCACTTTTCCCGGGCAGGCCCGGCGGACCCGGGCGATCTCTTCGCCCACCGCGTCCAGCCTGCCGTCCTTCACCCAGCCCACGTTGATGACCATATCGATCTCCGACGCGCCGCTGGCCGCGGCCTCCGCCGCCTCGAAGACCTTTGTTGCCGTGGTGCTGTACCCGTTGGGGAACCCGATCACCGTGCAGATGGGGAGCTTCCCCGACACGTACTCCGCCGCCCGCTTCACGTAGGACGGCGGGATGCAGGCCGACGCCGCGCCATAGCCCATGGCGTCGTCCAGCACCTGGCGGATGTCCTCCCAGGTGGCCGACTGGGCCAGCAGGGTGTGGTCCACGTGGGCCATGATGTTCTGATATTCCATTGCGAACCTTTCCTTTCCGTTTTGTTGTTTCATTCCATTTTGTTGTTTCGTTTCCGCATGATACGATCCTTCTATTAGAGGTATCCTTCGTTACCGTGCGGAAAATGCAGGTATCGCAGCACTTTGAGAGCGACATTAAAGTTCTTTTTGATACTTTTTCTTTCAAGAAAAAGTATCAAAAAGCCCGGTTCCGGGATACGGGACCGGGCTTTCGGTATCACATCTGTACGACTTCTTCCTTGGGCTTGGCGCAGGGGGCCAGGGCTTTCACATGGAGCACCGGGCCCTCGCCGCCGTAGGGCTCCCAGTACTCCATCCGGGCCTCGGCGGTGATCTCCACCCAGGTCCGCTCGGGGATCTTGCTCACGTCGCAGCCCACGCAGGCCACGGCCAGGAAGTTCATGTCCTGGGCGCAGCAGACCATGGCGAAGCGGCCGGGGGTGAAGTACTTGCCGTACTGGGTGGGCTTGCACATGATGGCCCGGAAGCACACCGTCTTCCCGGCGTACATCTGGGGGTTATCCATGATCTCCACGTACCACAGGCCGTAGTCCTCGTCGGACACGTCGATCACCGGCGCGGTCAGGTCGAAGGCGGACACGGTGCCGTCCATGTAGTCCTCGCTGGAGCCGTCCTCCTTCTCCAGGTAGATGTCCGCCCGCCGGTTCACCAGGCGGAGGTTCTTCTTCCGCAGGGCGGCGCACTGCTCGCCGGTGCAGCGGTTAATGAGGATCATGTCCGCGTTGCGGAGCTTCTCCATCATCTTGTCGGGCATGTTCTTGGTGTAGAGGTCAAACGTGGGTCCCTCGGCGGTGACGATGATCTGGTACAGGGCCCAGTTGGGGGGCATGGAGTTCACATAGAAGTCCTGGATGGACCACATGCCGTTGTACTCCACGATGATCTGCTGGGCGCGGCACTTCTTCTGCTGGGCCAGCAGGAACTTGGGCGTCAGGTCCTCCGGGTCGTCCACCGTCACCACGGTGACGTTCCGCAGCACCTTGGGGTCGTACTCCTCCTCCCCCTCCTCGCAGCGGAGCAGCAGGGTCCGGTCCTCCAGGGCGAAGCCGTCGGAGAGGATGCCGTTGATGAAGGAGGTCTTGCCGCTGTCCAGGAACCCGGCGATCAGATAGACGGGATAGGTCTTGGCGGGCATGGCGTTACACCTCGAAGAGGGCCTTCAGGGCGTCCTCTTTCAGCTGGCCGCCGATCACGCAGAGCCGCCCGGTGTAGTCGGCGGGACCGGTGCGGACCTCGTGCTCCTCGGGCACATAGTCGAAGTGGTACCAGGCGCCGTCCCCGGCGGGGACGATGCCCTTGGCCCGCAGCACCGCGCCGTATTCGCCGCCGTCCAGGGCGGTCAGGATGCTCTCCAGCTTCTCCTTGGTGAAGGTGTGGGTGGTCTCCACGCCCCAGCTGGTGAACACCTCGTCGGCGTCGTGGCCGTGGTGGTGATGGTGATGATGGTGGTGGTGCCCGTCGTGGTCGTGGTGGTGCTCGTGCTCGTCATCATCGTCGTGGTCGTGATGGTGGTGATGCTCGTGCTCGTCATCATCGTCATCGTGGTCGTGGTGATGATGGTGCTCATGCTCGTCATCATCGTCATCGTGGTCATGATGGTGATGGTGGCAGCACTCGTGGTCGTCATCCTCATCATGGTCATGGTGGTGGTGGCAGCAGCAGTCGTCGTCATCCTCGTCGTCGTCCTCGTCCTCCAGGCCGGCCAGGAGGTCGGCGGCGAAGGTGTTGCCCTTCTCCATGGCGTCCAGGAGCTGCTTGCCGGTGAGCTGGTCCCAGGGGGTTGTGACGATGGGGGCCTCCGCGTTCTTCTCCCGCAGCAGGGCCACGGCGGCCTCCAGCTTCTCGGGGCTCATCTTCTGGGTGCGGCTGAGGATGATGGCCCCGGCGTACTGCACCTGGTTCTCATAGAACTCGCCGAAGTTCTTCAGGTACACCTTGCACTTGGTACCGTCGGCCACGGTGACCGCGCAGCCCAGCTCCATGCCCTCCACCTCGGCGGCAACGCGCTGGACGGCGCGGACCACGTCGGAGAGCTTGCCCACGCCGGAGGGCTCGATCAGGATGCGGTCGGGGTGGAACTGGTCCATCACCTTGGCCAGGGCCTCGCCGAAGTCGCCCACCAGGGAGCAGCAGATGCACCCGGAGTTCATCTCGGAGATCTCGATTCCCGCCTCCTTCAGGAAGCCGCCGTCAATGCCGATCTCGCCGAACTCGTTCTCGATCAGCACGATCTTCTCGCCCTTGAGGGCCTCGTCCAGCAGCTTCTTGATGAGGGTGGTCTTGCCCGCCCCCAGGAAACCGGAGATCACGTTTACTTTGGTCATAAGGGATACGCCTCTTTCTAAAAATTTATCGCTACTATCATACTCCGTTTTTCGGAAAAAGCAAGTATTTTCCTGTAAAATGTTCCCGCCGTCCGTCAGGCCTCCTCCAGCAGGATCTCCACCAGCTCCGCCGTCTCCATGTCCGGGTAGAACTTCACGGTCCAGGGGCAGGGCGGGTACTCCGGCGGCGGGGGCTCCGCCCCGGCGTCCGGGTCCTCCGGGGGCGTTTCGTCCCCGTTTTCGCCGGGGTCCGCGTCCGGGGACTGCTCCCCGTCCTGGGCTTCGCCGTCCTCCGGGTCCTTGTCCGGCTCGGGCTCCTGGGCGGTTTCGTCCTCCGGCTCCTGGGAGGGCTCCCCGGGTTCGGGGGATTCGTCCTCCGGGGGTTCCTCCGGGGGCTGGGTTTCGGCGTCCGGGGTTTCCGGGTTCTGGGGCTCGCCGTTCTCGACTTCCTCGCCGGTTTCGCTGTTCTCGCCGGACTCCCCCTCCCCGCTTTCCTCCGGGGCCTGCTGGTCCAGCTCGTCCTGGCACAGCTCCTGCCACAGGCTCTCCATGGCGGCGGTGACCGCCTCCCGGGGCATGTCGTAGGCGAAGCGGGCGGTGAGGCGGGCGTGGCCCTCCCGGACCGCCAGGCGCAGCAGGTCCACCAGGGACTGGCTGTCGGACAGGATCATCATGGCGTCCGGGTCCTCGGCGTCCTCCCGGTAGGACAGCTCGCAGGTCAGGGTGGAGTAGCCGCCGGTGTCGCTGCTCTCATAGCGGAAGGTGAGGCCGTCCAGCAGGTAGGAGCCCAGCACGGTCTCCTGCTGCACCTCCCGGATGGCGGCCCAGGCCTGGGTGTAGCCGATGGCGTCGCCGTAGCAGCGGATGGCCCCGGCCTCGGCCCGCTGCTCCACCAGCATCAGCAGGGAGTTGACCAGGTCCTGGTAGTTCTCGGCCCGGAGGGTGTCCTCGGCGCCGGTGTCCCAGTACCGCTCGGCGTAGGGCTCCACGCCGCCGTAGGACCGCTCCAGCAGGGCCGAGCACCCGCTGAGCAGCACCGCGCACGCCACCGCCAGCGGCAGTATCCTTTTTTTCACGGCCCCGCCTCCCTTCCGCGCCAGCCTGATTTTAATAGCCCAGCTCCTGGTCGATGAGCACGACCTCCATGTCCATGGACTGCATCTTTTTATAGAGCACCACCAGCCCGTTGCAGATGCGCTCGGGGCTGCTGCAGTTGTAGCAGCGGTCGCCCTTCGCGGCGCAGGGGGTCTTGCGGTGGAGGCGCTGGGCGTTTTGGGGGGCCACCACGTTGCGGACCCGCTGGAGGGCGCTGGGGAAGTCGGGGGAGATTTTATTCTTCCCGGCCACGAAGTAGACCTTCTTATGGCCGTAGAGGGACGAGGCGGCCCGGTTGCCGCAGCCGTCGATATTGATAATTTCCCCGGTGTCGGCGGCGATGCCGTTGGCGGAGAGGACATAGACCTCGGCCCCGGCGGCCAGGTCCCGGGCCATATCCGCCGAACAGGGAGAGAAGCCGTGGTTATAGAGGATGTTGTGGGCGCTGAGGGACTGCTGGAGGCCCAGCTCCGTGAGGGTCACGGACCCTCCCATACCCACTGTCGTGTGGTCGATGGCCTGGTTTAAGTAGGCGGCCGCCGCCTCACCCGTCGGGAAGGTGGTTACTTGGAAGCCGTTGGCTTCCAATTTGGATTTTAATTGCTCAAAAGCCATAGCAGGGTAATCTCCTTTATTACAAAATTTAATAAATTCTATTCGATACATGGCGGGAAGGGGGCTCCGCCCCCGCCGGGTCTGATTCGCCCCCCAGTGGGCGGGGCCCCTGGTGACTTTTCCCTCGCAGGAAAAGTCACCAAAAGTGCGTTTAAGAAAACCGAGGTTTTCTTAAAAATCTTTCCTCATTTTTTTATTTTGTTTTGCGCTCGCCCTGTGGTCTGTCTTGTCTAAACCGGGCCGGGGGCCGTGTATGGGATTCTGCGGCTACCTTAGTACGTTCCCAAGGAGATCCTGCTGCGGCGCAAGTTTCGCCGCTTGGGGCGGCGAAACCGAACATTGGCTGCGCTGGTCGTTTTTCCTTGGTCCGGGTGCCAGTTGCTCCGTTCCACTACGCAATTGAGGGTGCGGTGGTGGGCGGTGGAATTTGGGGATGGGGGAGTAGGGTTGATGGACAAGCGGGAACTTAACGTGATGCCAGCAGGCAGATGATGCCGGCGAGAATCAGGAGAACGCCCACCACTCGATTTACAGCCAAAGCCAGTTCAGATGGCTCGGCGTCTTTAAAATGCCAACCGTATCCCAGCATCCACGCCGTCCGGGGCGTGATCGTCTCAAACGCACCTGCGGCCAGCAGAAAGAGTGCCAGGATCGGACTGGGACCGGAATGCCCTTGACCGGCTGATTCCAGCGATAACACATCCCACAGAACCTCTCCCGGCACATAGCCCGAAGCCTCCGGGGCATAGTCATTGCTCCATCCGCCGCTGCTGGAGCCTTTGCCCTCTGTCCAATAGTATCTGGAACCGTCCGGGTAAGTAATACTCAAATTAACAGAGTTTCCGCCCCTGCCGGAAATCTCAAACCGGTAGACGGTCCCGTCACAGGTGATCGTTCCCTGTTCCTGGTCCACGGTGTAGAGCTTTCCTTGATAAGCCACATCATAGAGATTCGGGTCTTCTTTGCTTTGGCAGCCGCATAGGGTGAACGCAAACAATAAGACCGCGATCCAGAGGCAAATGCGTTTCATCAAAATCTTTCCTCCTTAAATGCAGGTTGGTCGCTCTGTCTGGAATACACTTCCCTCCGTTCCGTCCCCGCGAATCGGGCCGGGCGGGGAGAGGGCCGGGGCCTGTCTTGATGCCCTATGACCGCTTCCGGCAAATATACAAAAGGTGGCTTGTAGCTCCCAATAGCTCCCGCTTTTCGGAAAAAGCCAGATACCACTCCGCCAGGGCCTTGAAATCTTCATCCGAAAGGGAAAAATCCGGGCGCTCTTCAATGGGCTCCAGCAGGCCGTCCACACCTGTGGTGGTCAGCCAATCGACCGGCTTGTCCTGAAACAGTCCTTCAAACTCCGTCACATCATACCCGGTAAAGAGTTGCTCCTTAAAATGCCTCACCTTGTAATCATCCGTGAAGTTCTCTTTCTGTCCCGCTGCCCATTTCCCGTAAAAGTAATTTGCGTACATGATCGCAAACACGGAAAGGAAAGCGAACAGTATCACGCCTCCGGGCTTTGTGACCCGGATCGCCTCATTGATCGCGCGGTCCACTTCCTCCGCTTCATACAGGTGATACATGGGGCCGAAGAACAGCGTCACATCAAAGGAGTCGTCCGCAAACCGGCTCAGGTCAGTGGCATCCCCCTGATAGGATGTGATGTTCTCCATTCCTTTGCTGTTTTCCCTGAGGACCGCGAGATTGCTTTCCACCAGTTCAACCGCAGTAACCTCCATTCCCTCTTTTGCAAGGGCAATGGAGTACCGGCCGGTCCCGGCCCCGACCTCAAGGACCCTGGACCCTCTGGCGGCATAGCGGTGGATATAGGTCATGGTGATATCGTACTCAAGCTGACCGTGCCGGGTCCTGCAAAGCCGTCCGTCTTCATCGTATTGGCCATAAAAGCCGCCCACGATTTCTTTTCTGGTGCTCATCATCAACTACCTCACAAATCCCAATTGGCCGTTCTGTCTGAAATCCAGTCCCTCCCGAGCTGCCCCGCTGTCCGAAACAAACCCCCGTATCCCTATCCCTTTCTCTCGAATAGATGGTTCTACCAATTGCGTAGTGGAACGGAGCAACCGGCACCAAGACAACGGAAACCGACCAGCGCAGCCAATGTCCGGTTCCGCCGCCCCAAGCGGCGGAACTTGCGCCGCAGCAGGATCTCCTTGGGGACATACTCACCGTAGACGCAGAATCCCATACACGGGACCCGGCGCGGTTCAGACAAGACCCGCCAAAGGGCGAGCGCAAAAGAAAACAAAAAATGAGGAAAGATTTTTAAGAAAACCTAACGGTTTTCTTAAACGTGCTTTTGGTTACTTTTCCCACGGGGGAAAAGTAACCGGGGGGTGCTCTGCGCCCGCAGGGTGCAAAAAATTCCCCCGGGGGCGGAGCCCCACCCGCTTGCCAATTCGGCAAATATATATTATACTAAAGATAATATATTTTTGCAAGGGGGACCCCCCATTGAGGATCGCCATTTACACCCTGGGGTGCAAAGTGAACCAATACGAGACCCAGGCCATGGAGCGGGAGCTGACCGCCAGGGGCCACGCCCTGGTCCCTTTCGAGGGGGCCGTCCCCCCGGCGGACGCCTACATCATCAACACCTGCACCGTCACCGCCGTCAGCGACAAAAAATCCCGGCAGATGATCCGCCGGGCCAGGAAACAGTCCCCCAATGCCGTGGTGGCCGTCTGCGGCTGCTACGCCCAGACCCGCCCCGACGAGGTCAGGGCCCTGGACGTGGACCTGATCTCCGGCACCGGGGACCGGCAGAGGTTCCTGGACCTGCTGGAGAGCGCCGTCCGGGAGCGGGAGCCTGTGGTCGAACTGGACCAGGCCCTCCGCCGGAGGACTTTCGAGGTGCTGCCCGCCGGGGGGCTGGCCGCCCGGACCAGGGCCATGCTGAAGGTGGAGGACGGCTGCGTCAACTTCTGCACCTACTGCATCATCCCCTACGCCAGGGGGCCCGTCCGGTCCCTGTCCATGGACACCGCCGTGGAGGAGGTCCGGCGGCTGGCCGCCGAGGGCTACCGGGAGATCGTGCTCACCGGCATCGAGATCTCCTCCTGGGGCCAGGACCTGCCGGGGAAGCCGGTACTCATCGACCTCATCGAGGCTCTGTGCCGGGAGGCCCCCGGCGTCCGGTTCCGGCTGGGGTCCCTGGAGCCCAGGACCATCACGGAGGACTTTTGCCGCCGGGCGTCCCTGCTGCCCAACCTGTGCCCCCACTTCCACCTGTCCATGCAGTCCGGTTGCGACACCACGCTGCGGCGGATGAACCGGAAGTACGACACCGCCCGCTACAAGCTGAGCGTGGACCTGCTGGGGCGGTACTTCCCCCGGCCCGCCGTCACCACGGACCTGATCGTGGGGTTCCCCGGGGAGACGGAGGGGGAATTTCTCACCACCCTGGACTTCATCCGGTCATGCGGCTTCGCGGAGGTGCATATATTCCCCTACTCCATCCGCCCCGGCACCCCGGCGGCGGCGATGGAGCAGGTCCCCAAGCACGTCAAGGAGGACCGGGCCGCCCGGGCCGCCGCCGTGGCGGAGGACCTGCACCGGGCGTACCTGGACGGCTGCGTGGGGCAGGTGTACGACGTGCTCTACGAGCAGCCGGTGGACGGCCTCTACCAGGGCCACGCCCCCAACTACATGACCGTGGCCGCGGACGCGCCGGACCTCCACAACCGGGTACTGCCCACCCGCATCACCGCCGTGGGGGACGGTGTGCTGCTGGGAAAACTATTGGAATCCAACGACTGACAAGGAAAATCACTGTAAAGGAGTGCAACATATGAAGGTATTACTGGTCAACGGCAGTCCCCACAAGGAGGGCTGCACCTACACGGCGCTGGCGGAGGTAGCCGGGGCGCTGGAGAAGGACGGCATCGGGACGGAGATCGTCTGGCTGGGGCAGACGCCCACCATCGGCTGCATGGGCTGCGGCGCCTGCGGCAAGCTGGGCAAGTGCGTCCACGACGACGTGGTGAACGTGCTGGCGGAGAAGGCGAAGGAGTGCGACGGCTTTGTGGTGGGCTCCCCGGTCCACTACGCGGCGGCCTCGGGGCAGATCACCTGTGTGCTGGACCGGCTGTTTTACTCCGCCAGCGGGGCGCTGCGGTACAAGCCTGCCGCCGCTGTCGTTTCCGCCCGCCGGGGCGGCACCACCGCCGCGCTGGAGCAGCTGAACAAGTACTTCACCATCAACCAGATGCCGCTGGTGTCGTCCCGCTACTGGCCCATGGTCCACGGGAATACGCCGGACCAGGTCCGGCAGGACGAGGAGGGCCTGGCCATCATGCGGCAATTAGGCCACAACATGGCGTGGATAATAAAATGTATCGCGGCAGGCCGCGATGCGGGCGTGGACATTCCGGAGCAGGAACCGCCGGTCAGAACAAACTTTATTCGTTAACAAAGCAACGGGCCTCGCCGGTGCGCCGGCGGGGCTCCTGCTTTGCTATCCGAAACCTTGGAGGATGGGGGCTCCGCCCCCACCCGGGTCTGATTCGCCCCCCGGTGGGGCGCCCCCTGGGTGACTTTTCCCTCGCAGGAAAAGTCACCAAAAGTGCGCTTAAGGGGGCTCGCGCCCCCTTAAGAATCCCTGCCGTTTGGAGGGACGTTAAGGGCAGGTTTCCGTAGGAAGTACCCAGGGAAAGCATTCATCGGGGGTGCTGGTTTTTTGCCGTATTCCGACTGCTGGTTGCTCCGTTCTACTACGCAATTGAGGGCGCGGTTCTTGTCGAGTCCGTAGACGGAAATCTGTCCTGTGCGTAGTGGAACGGAGCAGGACGCAGTCGGATGCGAGCCGTATACGGAAATCCATCAATTGCGTAGTGGAACGGAGCAACCGGCAGTAAGAATAAGGAAAAAAGAGGGCAGTACCGATGAATGCTTTCCCTGGCCCCTAGTTCCACCATCCATCTGCCCTTAACCGTCCTCCCTGGGGATTCTTAAGGGGCGACAGCCCCTTAAGCAATTTTTTGGTTACTTTTTGTTTGCACAAAAAGTAACCCAGGGGCCGCACCCATCGGGGGTGCGCATCAGACCCGGTGGGGGCCGGAGGCCCCCTCCCCCCCAGTCTCTCGAATAAAATGCCTCCCCCCGCCATAGGATATAGCAAAACCACCTGGAAGGGGGCTCCTACCCTATGACCAGAAGCGAACAGGCCCGGCGCCGCCGGGCCTATCGGGGGCGGGGCGGCCGCAGGGCCGCCCCGGAACAGCAGATGCCGGTGCGGCTTATTGTCTGCGGTGCCGTCTTTGTCGTTTTGGTGGCGGTGAAATTACTGTTCCCTGGGGCCATCGGCGGCCTCGCCCGCTCTGTGGGCGACCTGCTGGGCCGCAACGCCGACTTCCGCGCCGCCTTCGCCGCCATCGGCCGCGCCGTCAGCGGCGAACAGGACGTGGGCGACTCCCTCCAGGACGCCTATGTGGCGGTGTTCGACCCGGCCTCCCGGCCGGACGGACAGCCAGACCGGACCGCCGCCGGCGGCGGCGTCCTCGTCCCTGGGGAGAGGCTGCTGCGGTTCACCGCCTCCACACTGCCGGAGCCGGACCCGGACCGGGTGCGGGAGACCGTGCTGGATGCCGGGGCGCTGCCGGAACAGGCGGACGCCTCGGCGGCCTCCCTCTCCTGGAGCTACACCTTCCGGCCACTCCCGGACAACGCCAGCATGGAGCAGCGGAACCTGGGGTTCGAGCACTGCACCCCCGTGCTGGGGAAGATGAACTCCGGCTTTGGCTGGCGGGAACACCCCGTGACCGGCGGGGATAAGTTCCACTACGGCGTGGACCTGGGGGCGGCGGAGGGCACCGACATCCTGGCCTTCGCCGGCGGCGAGGTCTACGCCACCGGGGAGAGCAGCACCCTGGGCAACTACATCATGCTCCGCCACGAGGGGGGCTACGTCACCCTCTACGGCCACTGCTCCAGGGTGGTGGTCACCTCCGGCGCGGTGGAGATGGGACAGAAGATCGCGGAGGTGGGGGCCACCGGACAGGTGACGGGCCCCCACCTCCACTTTGAGCTCCACGACGGGGACCTGTACCTGAACCCCATCTACTATGTGCAGGTGGCGTAAGCTGGAGGTGGGCTGGGGCTTCCCCGCCATGCTGGCCCTGGCGGCCCTGGCCGGGGCGGGGCCGGTGCTGCCCCTGGCGGCGGTGTCGGCGGTGTGCCACGAGCTGGGGCACCTGCTGGCCCTCCGGCTGGCGGGGGCCAGGGTGGAGCGGTTCCGGCTCACCGCCTTCGGCGCGGAGCTGACGGCGGACACCCGGTACCTGCCCTACGGCCGGGAGCTGCTGTGCACCCTGGCGGGCCCGGCGGTGAACCTGGTCCTGGCGCTGGTGTTCGCCCGGCTCTCCGGGGACTACGTGCTGGCGGGGGCCAACCTGGTGCTGGGCGTCTTCAACCTGCTGCCCGTCCCCAGCCTGGACGGGGGCCGGGCCCTGTACCTGCTGGTGAGCTGGCTGACGGACCCCATGGCGGCGGACCGGGTGTGCCGGAGGGTGGGGCTTCTCTGCGCCGGGGCCCTCACCGCCGCCGCGCTGGCGCTGACAGTGCGGTACCGGGCGGGGCTGTTTCTGCTGCTGGCCGCGGCGGGGACGCTACTGCCGCAACTGCCCGCAAGAAAGCTTCGGGAAAAGGCATGAAGGGAGCCCCGGCTTGCGCCGGGGCTCCCAGTGCGTGAGAAAAGCCTCGCAGAGTTTCGCGCCGCGCACGGCGCGAAAGAAAGTGCAATCCGTTTTTTCCGGCGGCGTGTACGTCGGAAAAAACACTTTGCGCGGAGCCGTCAGCTCGCCTTCGGCGAGCCCAGGCCTATGGCGGCCAAAGGCCGCCCGACGGCGTGCGTCGAACTTGTGCGCCCTTGGCGCTCAAGTGAGGCGCGTAGCGCAGCCGTTAGGCCGCCTACGGCGGCCCCAGGCCTAAGCCGCCCGTAGGGCGGCCCACGGCGAAACCCCTTGTCGGGAAAGGCCACAGGCCTTTTCCGACAAATCAGGCGGCGGGCTGCTCCGCAGCCACGGCAGCCAGATACTGGATACTGCGGTAGCAGATGGCGCAGAACTCGGCGCGGGTCAGATCCCGGTCGGGCTCGAAGAGGCCGCCGCCCACGCCGTTGATGAGGCCCAGGGCGGACAGGGCCGCCACGGAGCTGTCCGTGGTGTCGGCAAAGGGAGAGGCCGCGCTGCCGTCCGGCTCCAGCCCCAGGTACCCGGCCATCACCTGGGCGAACTCCAGGCGGGTGATGGGGGCGGCGGGGTCGATGTCACCGGCGGCCACTTCCATCTCCAGCCCGGTGAGGATATCCCCCCAGGTGGCGGGGTCGGCGGGGCCGAAGGTCCGGTCGCCGTAGCCCACGACGGCACCGGCGTTGGCCAGGCTGTTGATGGCCTCGGCGTACCAGGCGCCGTCGGGCACATCCAGGTAGGGCGGCAGGTAGAGGGCATCCATCTGTCCGTCGATGTCCAGCTTCTCCCACAGGGCGTCCGCCAGCTCGGAGACGTAGGCCTCGGTGAGGGGGTCGTCCACACCGGCCTTGGCCAGGCCCTCCCGGAGGCCCATGTCGGCGGGCAGGGAGGCGTAGGTCATGTAGGCGTCGGTGGCCTCCTCATAGCCGTTCTCCTGGGCGTCCAGCCAGAAGGAGAACGCGCCGGCGGCGGAGGTGGCGTAGCTGATGTAGTACATGGGCTGGTCAAAGGTGTGGTGGATGCCGAACCAGGTGTAGGTGTGGTAGCCGTGGCCGTCGTCGTCCGCCGTGGTCTGGCCGTACTCCACGTTCAGTCGGAAATACTCGTCGTTCAGCTTCTCCACGGTCAGGTCCTCGGTGGTGTAGGCGAACTGCTGGAACTCGTCCTCCAGGCAGCCGCTGAGCAGGGCGTTGGTCAGGTTGCTCATCAGGTAGTTGAGCACCACCTGGCTCTCGCTGCCGAAGATATCGTCATAGAACTGGGTGAACATCAGCTCCATGCCCTGGGAGTGGACCTCGGCCTGGTCGATGTCGTCGGAGTAGTCGAAGAGGCCGTTGGGCGTCCAGTAGTAGCGGTTGTAGTGGCCGAACTCGTGGACGGCGGTGCTGAAGTCGTACAGGGTACCGGTGGGGGTGTTGAAGGTGTAGGGCGCGCCGTAGGTGGGCAGGTAGGTGGTGAAGCCGCTGCCGTCCTTGGTGCCGTCGCCGTAGCCGTAGTCGTGGAGGTGGTGGTCCATCATGTAGTCGAAGGACTCCTGGACCTCGGCGGCGATCTTCCCCACGTAGGGCCGCATCATCTCAAAGGCCACGTCGCCGGAGTAGTCCGTGGCGTGGACGGAGCTGTCGCTGTCCATCTCCACCAGGTAGGCCAGGGCCTCGGTGACCTCGGGGATGTTCTCCTTCACCGCGTCCTCGAAGGTCTTGATCTCGGCGGGGGTGTAGTCGCGGATGTAGATCTCCGCATAGGCGTACTCGGCGTAGTTCTCGTACCCCGCCTCCCGGGCCTCCTCGTTGCGCAGCTCCACCAGCTCCAGGTAGATCTCCCCGGCGGCGGCGTTGATGGCCTTCAGGTTGCCCTCATAGGCCAGCGTGTAGCGGTCATAGGCCTGGGAATATGCCTCGTAGGTCTCCTCCACGGGATAGGCGTAGTAGGCGGCCAAGGCGGCCTGCACGTATTCCAGGGCCTCGTCCACGGTCATGGTCACGCCCTCGGCCACCTCCACGGGGTACTCGGCGTAGATGGCCTTGTAGTAGTCGGCCTCCAGGGCGGTTTCCCGGTTGATGCGGGCCAGCTCCTCCTCGGTCATCTCCTCGTAGCTCTTCAGCTCCTCGATGTCCTCCTCGGTGTAGCCCGCGCCCAGGAGCTTGGCCTCCAGGAAGGCGGCGCAGGGGGAGTTGAGGATATCCCGCATCAGGCTGTTGAGGGCGTCGAAGGCCTTGGAGTACAGCTCGGTCACATAGGCGTACTCCTCCTCGGCCTCCTCGTCGTAGACGTCGCTGGAGGTGGCGATGTTGGCCAGGGTGGCCATGGTGCGGAGCTGGTCTAAAGTCTCCGCGAAGGCGTCGAACTTCTCCGACACCTCGGTCTCGTTGGCCGCGTCATCGATCAGGGCGTGGATGGCGTCGGCCTCCGCCTGGATGTCCTCCATGGTCATGTGGACATACTCCATTTCCGAAAAGTCCACGTCCGCGTGGGGCTGGTCCTCGTCGTAGTAGTCCTTGTCCGCCGCCAGCGCCGTGGGGCACAGACTGAGAACCAGGGCGAGGACCGTGACAAGGGTCAGCAGTCTTTTTCTCATACTCTCTTTTCCTTTCCCGGCCTCGCGGCCTGAATTTGGGTGATGCCATTTTCATTATACCGCCTCCCGCCCCGATTTGCAAGGGCGGGCCATGGACTTTTCCGCAAATTCTTGCAACCCCCGCCCAAAAAGCGTATAATGGTGGCCGACTAATACATGGAGGTCACTGTGATGCTGCATATCCTGATGGGCCGGGCCAACACCGGCAAGTCCGGCAAAGTGCTGGAACAGATCAGGGCCCGGGGCGAGGCGGGGGCCCCCTCCCTGCTGCTGGTGCCGGAGCACACCTCCCACGAGGCGGAGGCGGAGCTGTGCCGGTTCTGCGGGCCGGGGGCCTCCCGGTACGCGGAGGTGCTGAGCCCCCGGCTGCTGGCGGGGCGGGTGCTGTCTGTCACCGGCGGGCTCATCGACGGGGCCCTGGACGCCGGGGGCAAGCTGCTGATGATGCAGCTGGCCGTCCGGGAGGCGGCCCAGGGGCTGACGGTGTACGCCCGGCCCTCCCGGAAGGCCCCCTTCCTCCAGGAGCTGGTGGCCCTCTGCGACGAGCTGATCGCCTGCCGGGTGGGGCCGGAGGACCTGGGGAGGGCGGTGCCCGCCCTGGAGGGCATGAGCGGGGAGAAGGTCCGGGACCTGAGCCTTATCTACGCCGCCTACCTCTCCCGGCTGGAGGACGGGGCGGACCGCCGGGACCTGGCGGAGAAGCTGCTGGACCGGCTGGCGGAGTCCGGGTACGCCCGGGGCAAGGACGTGTACCTGGACGGCTTCACCTACTTCACCGCCCAGGAGACCCGGCTCATCGAGATCCTGCTGCGGGAGTCCAACGGCGTCACCGTCACCCTGCTGGGGGACGGCAGCGGCCTGGATATCTTCCGGCAGAGCGTCCGGGAGCGGGACAAGCTGCTGCGGCTGGCGGAAAAGCTGGGCCAGAGGTGCCGCCTGGAGGTGCTGCCGGAGCGGCCGCCGGAGAGCGCCCTGGAGCACCTGACCGCCTGTTTCTTCGGCCTGCCCCGGCCCTGGCGGGGGGACGCCTCCGCCGTGACCCTCTACCGGGCGGACAGCGCGGGCCGGGAGGCGGAGTACGTGGCCGCGGAGATCTTGGCCCTGGTGCGCAGCGGCAAGTACCGCTTCCGGGATATCGGCGTGGCGGCCCGGGACCTGGACAGCTACGCCCCGGTCATCGAGAACACCTTCGAGCGCTACGGTGTGCCGGTGTACCTGAGCCGCCGCAGCGACGTGCTGGAGAAGCCGGTGCTGAGCCTGCTGGCCGGGGCGCTGGACGCGGTGACCGGCGGGTACGAGTACGAGGACATGTTCCGCTGGCTGAAGACGGGTCTCGCGGGCCTGACCGATGAAGAGTGCGACAAGCTGGAGAATTATGTCATCCAGTGGGATATCCACGGCGCCATGTGGGTCCGGGACGAGGACTGGACCGCCAACCCGGAGGGCTGGCAGGAGGGCTTCTCCGAGGCGCAGGCGGCGGCCCTGGCGGAGCTGAACGGCCTCCGCCGCCGGGTGGGCGGCCCCCTGGCCCGGCTGGCCCAGGGGATGCGGGACAACCAGGGCGCAAAAGACAAGCTGCGGGTCCTGTGGTCCTTCCTGGAGGAGCTGGGCCTGGGGCAACAGCTGGAGGAGCGGACCGCCCGGCTGGAGGCCCTGGGGGAGCTCCAGCGGGCCATGGAGTACAGCCAGCTCTGGGAGCTGCTGTGCAATGTGCTGGACCAGTTCGCGGACATCCTGGGGGACGGGGAGCTGGACACGGAGGAGTTCACCCGGCTTTTGAAGCTGGTGCTGACCCAGTACGGCGTGGGCACCATCCCGGTGAGCCTGGACGAGGTCCAGGCCTTCCAGCTCACCCGGAACGACCGGCGGCGGATCAAATGCCTGTTCCTCATGGGGGCCAACGACAACGTGCTGCCGGCGGTGCAGGCCTCCACCGGCCTTCTCACCCGGGAGGACCGGGAGCGGCTGAAGGAGCAGGGCGTGGAGCTGGCCCCCAGCGGTGAGGACCAGTTCCACCTGGAGCTCCAGAACCTGTACGCCGCCCTGGCCAAGCCCACGGACCGGCTCACCGTCACCTGGCCGGCGGCGGACCTGGACGGGTCCCCCCTGCGGCCCTCCTTCGTGGTGGGGCGCATCCGGGCCATCCTGCCCGGCGTCCGGGAGGAGGCGGAGAGCGGGGCGCGGCCCTACCGCCTGACGGCCCCCGTCCCGGCCCTGGAGCTGGCGGGCGGGGAGCGGGGCGGGGCGCTGTGGGACTACTTCGCCGCCGATGCCCGCTTCGCCGCCCCCCTGGCGGCCATGGACCGGGCCGCTGGGATGGACCGGGGGCGGCTGTCCCCGGAGGCTGTGGAGGCCCTCTATGGCCGCAGCTACCGCATGTCCGCCAGCCGCATCGACAAGGTGGACTCCTGCCACTTCGCCTACTTCATGCAGTACGGCCTCCGGGCACAGGAGCGGACCCCCGCGGGGTTCGACGCCGCCCAGGTGGGCACCTTCCTCCACTACGTCCTGGAGCACGTCACCGGCGAGGCCAAGCGGCAGGGCGGCTTCGCCCAGCTGGCCCCCGGCGAGCTGGACCGCCTGCTGGACCGGGTCATTGAAGAATATACCCGGTCCGCCATGCCCGGGTTCGACAGGCGGGACGAGCGGTTCAAGTACCTCTTCCGCCGCCTGCGGAAGACGGTGGGGGTCATCGTGGAGAACGTGGCGGAGGAGCTGTCCGTGTCGGACTTCACCCCCCTGGCGTTCGAGCTGGGCTTCGGCGGGAAGGACGGCAGGATGCCCGCCATCTCCGTCCACGTCCCCGGCGCCTCCCTCACCGTCACCGGAAAGGTGGACCGGGTGGACGGCTGGCTCCACGATAACCGCCTGTACCTGCGGGTGGTGGACTACAAGTCCGGCAAAAAGTCCTTCGACCTCAGCGACGTGCGCTACGGGCTGAACATCCAGATGCTGCTGTACCTCTTCGCCCTGGAGCGGGACGGGGCGGCCCTGTTCGGCCGGGACGTGGTCCCCGCCGGGGTGATGTACCTGCCGGCCAGGGACGTGCTGGTGTCCCAGCGCCGGAGCGTGGACCGGGAGAGCCTCCGGGCCGCCCTGGACAGGGAGCTCCGCCGCAGCGGCATGGTCCTGGGGGAGCCGGAGGTGCTGCGGGCCATGGAGCACAGCACGCTGAAGGAGTCCCGGTTCCTGCCCCTGTCCCTGAAGCGGGACGGCAGCGTGGCCAAGGGCGTGGCCTCGGCGGAGGAACTGGGCAAGCTGGGGCGGTACGTGGACAAGCTGCTGGAGCGCATCGCCCGGGAGCTGCGCCGCGGCAACATCGACGCGGACCCCTGCGGCCACAGTGAGGACGACACCGCCTGCCGCTACTGTGAGTTCGCCTCCGCCTGCCACTTCACGGACGGCCAGGGCAGCGACCGGCTGCGCCTGCTGCACCCCGTGAGCCCGGCGGAGTTCTGGGACCATGTGGATCAGACCATCGGAGAGGAGGAAACGGTATGAGCATCCAACTGACGCCGGAGCAGCGGGCCGTGGTGGAGGACCGGGGCGGCAGCCTGCTGGTGTCCGCCGCCGCCGGCAGCGGCAAGACCAAGGTGCTGGTGGAGCGCCTGTTCCGCCGGGTGCTGGGGGAGGAGCGGGCGGACCTGACCGACTTCCTCATCATCACCTACACCCGGGCCGCCGCCGCCGAGCTCCGGGAGCGCATCGCCCAGGAGCTCAGCGTCCGCCTGGCGGAGGACCCCGGCGACCGCCACCTCCAGCGGCAGCTGCTGCTGGTGTACCGGGCGGACATCAAGACCGTGGACGCCTTCTGCACCGCCCTGCTGCGGGAGAACGTCCACCTGCTGGAGATCCCCGGCGAGCGGGGCCTCACCGCCGACTTCCGGGTGCTGGACGAGGCGGAGGCCATGCTGCTGCGCCGCCGGGTGCTGCCCCGGGTACTGGAGGACTTTTACGCCGGCCTGACCCCCGGCGGGGCGCTGCTGGCGGACTCCTTCGGCTTCGGCCGGGACGACCGGGACCTGGAGGGGCTGGTGCTGGAGCTGTACGACAAGGTCCAGAGCCACCCCTACCCGGAGAAATGGCTGGAAGAGCAGAAAGCCGCCTGGTCCGCCCTCCCCGGCAACGTGGGCGGGACGGACTGGGGCCGGGAGCTGCTGGACGGCCTGGCGCGGAAGGCCCGCCACTGGGCGGCCCTGCTGGAGGCGGGGCGCCGGGAGATGGAAGAGGACGCCGGTCTGGAGCGGGCCTACGGCGACGCCTTCAGCGAGGGGAAGCGGCTGATGGACGCCCTGGCGGAGGCCGCCGGGACCGGCTGGGACGAGGCGGCAGAGCGCGTGCCCGCCTGGCCCAGGCTCAACGCCGCCCGGAACTGCCAGTCCCCGGGGCTGAAGGACCGGCTGCAGAAGCTGTGGGCCCGCTGCAAGAAGGAGATGGCCGCGGCCTGCGCCATGCTGGACGTGCCGGCGGCGGAGGCCGCGGAGGACCTGCGCCGCTCCGCCCCGGCCATGGAGGCCCTGCTGGACCTGTGTGCCGCCTTTGCCCAAGAGTACCGCCGGGAGAAGCTCCGGCGGAACGCCGCCGATTTCTCCGACCAGGAGCACTACGCCATCCGCCTGCTGCTGAACGGGGACGGGGGCTATACGGAGCTGGCGGAGACCGTGTCCCGCCGCTACCGGGAGGTGATGGTGGACGAGTACCAGGACACCAACCAGGTGCAGAACTGCGTCTTTGACGCGGTGTCCCACGGCGGCCGGACCCTCTTCACCGTGGGGGACGCCAAGCAGTCCATCTACCGGTTCCGGCTGGCGGACCCCACCATCTTCCTGGAGAAGTACGCCGCCTACCCCGACGGCGCGGAGGCCGCTGACGGCCAGCCCCGGAAGCTGCTGCTGAGCCGGAACTTCCGCTCCCGGGCCCCGGTGCTGGACGCGGCCAACTTTGTCTTTGCCAACATCATGTCCCGGGACATGGGGGAGCTGGACTACGGACCGGCGGAGCGGCTGTACTTCGGCGCGGACTACCTGCCGCCCCGGGACGGCTGCCGGACCGAGTTCCACCTGCTGCGGGTGCCCATGAACAAGGCCGGGGAGCCCCGGGTGTCCCGGCCCCTGGCGGAGGCCCGGTTCGTGGCGGAGCGGATCGCCGCCCTGCTGGCGGAGGGGTTCCCTGTCACCGACGGGGACACCGGGGCGCTGCGGCCCTGCCGCCCCTCGGACATCGCGGTGCTAATGCGCTCCCCCACCCCCAGGCTGCCCCACTACACCCGGGCCCTGGCGGAGCGGGGCATCCCCTGCGGCGTCCAGGAGAACGACGACTTCTTCTCCTCCATGGAGGTGGCGGTGGTGCTGTCCCTGCTGGAGCTGCTGGACAACCCCCGGCAGGATATCCCCCTCATCTCGGTGCTGCGCTCCCCGGTGTTCGGCTTCTCCCCGGACCGGCTGGCCCGCATCCGGGGCGGCCACCCGGAGGGCTGCTTCTACGACGCCGTGGAGGCCAGTGAAGATGACGACTGCCGGGCGTTCGTGCAAAAGCTTACGGACCTCCGGTCCCTGGCCCGGGACATGAGCGTCCACCGGCTGCTGTGGCGGCTCTACAACGAGCTGAACATCCTGGGGGTCTTCGGGGCCATGGCCGGGGGGGAGCGCCGCCGGGAGAACCTGATGGTCTTCTGCGAGCAGGCCCGGAGCTTTGAGAGCGCGGGGTACAAGGGGCTCTTTGCCTTTGTGAGCCATCTGCGGTTCATGCTGGAGAACGGGGAGCAGCCCCACACGGCCTCCGGGGACCTGAGCGGCGGGGTGCAGATCATGTCCATCCACCGGTCCAAGGGCCTGGAGTTCCCCATCGTGATCCTGGCGGACCTGAACAAAAACTTCAACACGGAGGACCTGAAGAAGCCGTTGCTGGTCCACCCCAAGCTGGGCCTGGGGCCCCAGTACATCGACCTGGACCGCCGCATCCGCTACCCCACGGCGGCCCGTGACGCGGTGGCGGCCCGGCTGAGCCGGGAGCTGCGCTCGGAGGAGCTGCGGGTGCTCTACGTGGGTATGACCCGCGCCAAGGAGAAGCTGATCCTGGTGGCCTCCCTGAGCGCCGCCGAGGACGCGGCGGCCCGGAAGCTGTCGGAACTCACCGCCCTGTCGGCCCTGCCGGTGCCGCCGGAGACGGTGGACGGGGCCAAGAGCATGGCGGAGTGGGTGATGCTGCCCCTGCTGCGCCGCCTGGAGGCGGAGCCCCTCCGGGCCGCCGCCGGTCAAACGGTGGACTGTGAGCTTCCGGAGGACGAGCCGTGGATCGTCCGCTACCACGACGGCGCGGCCTACACCGCGCCCCCGGCGGAGCGCATCGGGACGGCGCTCCCGGAGGAACGGGCCCCCGCCCTGCCGGTGGACCGGGAGGCGCTGGACTTTGTCTACCCCCACGCCCTGGCGGCGGCGGTGCCCACCAAGCTCACCGCCACCCAGCTGAAGGGCCGGGAGAAGGACCGGGAGATCGCGGAGGACACCCGGCAGCCCTACGTCCGCAAGGCCTTCGCCGCGCCCCGGTTCCTCTCCGGAGAGCGGCCCGTGGCCCCGGAGGAGCGGGGCACGGCCATGCACCTGGTGCTCCAGCACCTTGGCCTGGACGGCGACCCGGCGGCGGTGACGGCGGACCTGGTGCGCCGCCGCCTGCTGACGCCGGAGCAGGGCGCGTCGGTGGACCTGGCCGCGCTGCGTCGGTATCTGGCCTCGCCCCTGGCGGCGGAGCTGCGCCAGGCGGACAAAGTGGAGCGGGAGTTCCGCTTCAGCCTCCTGGTCCCTGCCGGGACATACTTTCCGGGGCTGGACGCCCCCGACGAGATCATGCTCCAAGGCGTAGTGGATCTGTTCTCTGTCAAGGACAGCTCCATTACCGTGGTGGATTTTAAGACCGACCGGGTCACTGGGAAACAGGTTTCCCAGAGGGCGGAGGAATATAGGCCACAGCTCATGGCCTATACCGCCGCTCTGGAACAGATCATGGGCATGCCCGTTGCCAGGAGGGTGGTCTACTTCCTCCACTGTGGAGTAGCGGTGGAGCTGTGAGGGGGCTCCGCCCCCTACGGGACTGGGTAGGGGCCGGGGGCCCCTGCCTTCCCCTGGTGACTTTTCCCCCGTGGGAAAAGTCACCAAAAGCACGTTTAAGAAAACCAAGGTTTTCTTAAAAATCTTTCCTCATTATTTTATTTGTTTTGCGCTCCCCCTGTGGTTGGTTTGGTCTAAACCGGGCCGGGTCCCGTGTATGAGGCGAAGCGGCTACCTTAGTATGTCCCCAAGGAGATCCTGCTGCGGCGCAAGTTTCGCCGCTTGGGGCGGCGAAACCGATGCATTGGGTGCGCTGGTCGTTTTGTCCGTTGACCGACTGCTGGTTGCTCCGTTCCACTACGCAATTGATAGATTTCCGTAGACGGTTTGGGACCGACTGCGTCCTGCTCTGTTCCACTACGCACAGGACAGATTTCCGTCTACGGCTCGACAAGAACCGCGCCATCAATTGCGTAGTAGAACGGAGCAACCAGCAGTAGGAATACGGCAAAAAGCAGCACCCCCGATGAATGCTTTCCCTGGCTACTAGTTCAACCATCCATCTGCCCTTAACGTTCTTCCAAGCGGCAGGGATTCTTAAGGGGGCGCGAGCCCCCTTAAGCAACTTTTTGGTTACTTTTTGTTTGCACAAAAAGTAACCCAGGGTGCCGGCAGGCACTAAAAATATTTAAAAGAGGTGGTAGGGGCCGGAGGCCCCTACTGATTTGCATTGTGGGGGCTCCGCCCCCCTAGCCCCCTGGGGGGACAAAAAAAGGCCCGGGGGCGCAGCCCCCGGCCTTTTTTCAGTCCCCCGGACCAGGATATATCACTTTTCCGATATTCCAGGTCCTTGCCGCCCGCTGAGCGGCCTCCAGCCGCTCAGTTTCGTTGTTGTATGACAGTTCCGCCGTGTGGGCGCCGCAGTCCAGGCACTGGATGTACAGACACCAGCCGCCCTCCTCCTCAAAGCATCCCGCGCCGCCGCAGTAGGGGCAGTCCTGCAGCTCGATCTCCTCAAAGGGGTCCATCCCTCGTCCTCCCGTCGTTGATTTCAGGACAGGCTCGTCCGTCAGGAACAGTGTACCACAGGACCGCCTAAAGCACAACGGTAAATTTTCAGGGCCAATCCCTCCAAAATAGTAAAATCCCCAGTGCAGATTGGGGATTGCTTTCCCGGGGAAAATCGTATATAATGCTCTCTACTCTGCCGGTTTGGCAGAAAATCCACAGAAAACAGGTATCCCCATGACGTTTCAAGACCTGAAGTTACTCCCCCAGCTCCTCCGCGCCGTGGAGGAGCTGGGTTACGCCGCCCCCTCCCCCATCCAGGCCCAGGCCATCCCCCCGGTGCTGGCGGGACGGGACCTCATCGGCTGCGCCCAGACCGGCACCGGGAAAACCGCCGCTTTCGCCATCCCTATCCTCCAGCACTTAAACGGCCGGGTCAGCAGGTCCCACACCCCCATCCGGGCCCTGGTGCTGACCCCCACCCGGGAGCTGGCCCTGCAAATTAAGGAGAGTTTCGACCAGTACGGCAAATACCTGGATATTCGCCACACCGTCATCTTCGGCGGCGTGGGCCAGGCGCCCCAGGTGGAGGCCCTGCAAAAGGGCGTGGACGTGCTGGTGGCCACCCCGGGGCGGCTCAACGACCTGTGCAATCAGGGCTTCATCGACCTGGCCCGCATCGAGACCTTCGTGCTGGACGAGGCGGACCGGATGCTGGACATGGGCTTCATCCACGACGTGCGGAAGGTCATCGCCCGCCTGCCCCAAAAGCGGCAGACCCTCCTCTTCTCCGCCACCATGCCCCAGGAGATCGCGGACCTAAGCAAAACTATCCTCATTGACCCGGTGCGGGTGGAGGTGACGCCCCAGTCCTCCACCGTGGAGGCCATCGAACAGCGGCTCTACAAGGTGGACAAGGGCAACAAGAAGTTTCTGCTCCAGTACGTGCTGGAGGACAAGAGCCTGGACAGCGTGCTGGTGTTCACCAACACCAAGCACGGCGCGGACCGGGTGGTGAAGGAGCTGGCCAGGGCCGGCATCCCCGCCATGGCCATCCACGGCAACAAGGGCCAGACCGCCCGGATCAAAGCTCTGGACAGCTTCAAGAGCGGGGCCATCCGGGTGCTGGTGGCCACGGATATCGCCGCCCGGGGTATCGACGTGGCGGAGCTGGCCTGCGTGGTGAACTACGAGCTGCCCAACGTGCCGGAGACCTACGTCCACCGCATCGGCCGGACGGGCCGCGCCGGGCGGGGCGGTCTCGCGGTGAGCTTCTGCAACTTCGACGAGCTGGCCTATCTGAAGGACATTGAGAAGCTGATTAAGAAGAAGGTGCCGGTGGTGGAGGACCACCCCTGGCCCATGGAGATCTTCGAGGCCACCCCCAAGGCCCAGCGCCCGCCCCGTCCCCCCAGGGCGGAGCGGCAGCAGGCCGCCGCCAAGGAGAAGGCCCCCCGTGCGGAAAAACCTACCAAGGAGTCGAAACCCCCGGTCCTGGCGGTGGAGCAGCCCGCCGCCCCGGCGAGGCCCAAGCCCCAGAGGGCCACGGCCCGCCCGGAGCGCCCCGCTCCCCGTCCGGAGCAGCCGGTGCGGAAGCCGGAGCCCGCCGCCATCCCCCTGCCGCAGCCCGTGCCGGTGGAGCCGCCCAAGCCGCCCATGCGGCGCATCTCCTCCGACCCGCCCAAGCTGGGGCGGCTGATGGCCTTTGCCGACGGCCGCCGCCAGCGGCGGCCCCAGAAGAAGAAGTGACCGGGGGCTACGCGCCATGACAACGCTCAGCTATCAACACACCATCCGGGCCAGCTACCTGGGCTACGTCACCCAGGCCGCCGTCAACAACCTGGCCCCGCTGCTGTTCCTCATTTTCCAGGACGCCTTCGGCCTGCCCCTGGGGAAGATCACCCTGCTGATCACGGTGAACTTCTGCACCCAGCTCCTGGTGGACCTGTTCTCCGCCCGGTTCATCGACCGCATCGGCTACCGGGCGGGCATCGTGGCCGCCCACGTCCTCTGCGCCGCCGGGCTGGCGGGCATGGCGGTGCTGCCCTTCCTGCTGCCGGACGCCTACGCCGGGCTGCTGGCGGCGGCGGTGCTCTACGCCGTGGGCGGCGGCATCATCGAGGTGCTCATCAGCCCCATCGTGGAGGCCTGCCCCACCCAGAGGAAGGCCGCCGCCATGAGCCTGCTCCACTCCTTCTACTGCTGGGGCTCGGTGGCGGTGGTGCTGCTGTCCACCGGGTTTCTGGCCCTCTTCGGCAAGGGGAGCTGGCGGGCGCTGTGCTGCCTGTGGGCCCTGCTGCCGGTGGGCAACGCCCTCTTTTTCCTGCGGGTCCCCATCGCCTCCCTCACCGGGGAGGGCGGGGAGATGGGCATGGGGCGGCTGTTCTCCCAGAAGCTGTTCTGGCTCTTCGCAGTGCTGATGGTCACCGCCGGGGCCTCGGAGCTGGCCATGAGCCAGTGGGCCTCCACCTTCGCCGAGCAAGGGCTGGGGGTGTCCAAGGCCGCGGGGGACCTGGCGGGCCCCTGCTTCTTCTCCCTCCTCATGGGCAGCGCCAGGGCCCTCTTCGCCAAATACGAGGCCAAAATCGACCTGCTCACCGCCCTCATGGGCAGCGGGGTCCTGTGCGTGTGCGCCTACCTGCTGGCGGTGCTGGCCTCCTCCCCCCTGCTGTCGCTCATGGGCTGCGGGCTGTGCGGGCTGGCGGTGGGCATCTTCTGGCCGGGGGTGTTCTCCCTGGCCGCCGCCCGGTTCCCCAGGGGCGGCACCGCCCTCTTCGCCCTGCTGGCCCTGGCGGGGGACCTGGGCTGCTCCGGCGGCCCCACGCTGGTGGGGCTGGTGGCCGGGGCCTGCGGGGACGACCTCAAGGCCGGGCTGGCCGCCGCAGCCGTCTTCCCGGCGGTGCTCATCCTCTGCGGGCTGATCTGCCGCCGGGCGCGGGGCGGGGAGAAAAACTGACCGGCAATCCCCTCTCGCCGGGACATTTCGCAATTTCTTTGAAAAATCCGCGAAAACCTGTTGAAAAAAGCGACGTTTTGACATATGATAGAGACGGCCGCCCGGCGTGAGCCGGACCAGCGGGAGGGGAGGCGCCGGGTATGCTGAAAAAGGGACCGCTCAACGTGCTGGCCTGCTACGTGGCCTGGGGCATCCTGCCGCTGTTCTGGCGGTATCTCAAGTGCGTGGCGTCCCTGGGGGTGCTGGGCTACCGCATCCTCTTCAGCGTCCTGTTCTCCGTGTGCTTCCTCACCGCCGTCCGGCGGTGGGACGCCGTGGCCGCCGTGCTGCGGGACAGGCGGGAGATGAAGTGGCTGGCCGCCGCGGCTGCCGCCGTCACCGTCAACTGGGGCGGCTTCATCTGGGCCGTCAACGGCGGCCATGTGCTGGACAGCAGTCTCGCCTACTACATGTACCCCATCCTCTCCATTTTGATCGGCGCGGTGTTCTGCGGGGAGAAGCTGCGGCCCCTCCAGTGGGCCGCCGTGGGCCTCATGGCCGCCGGCATCGCCGTCACCGCCGCCCGGTACGGGCAGGTGCCCTGGCTGGCCTTCGCCATCGGCGGCAGCTTTGTGCTCTACGGGGTGTTCAAGCGGAACGTGCACTGCGCCGCCGAGGTGTCCCTCTTTGTGGAGGGCCTGCTGACCTCCCCCCTGGCGCTGGCCCTGGTGCTGTGGTACGAGCTCCACGGCCAGGGCGCCGTGGGACAGCTCCATGGGGCCCAGTGGCTCCTGCTGCCCGCCGCCGGGGTGGTCACCGCCCTGCCGCTGCTGTTCTTCTCCCGGGGCATCCGGGAGATCCCCTACGCCCTGGCGGGCCTGCTGATGCTGGTAAACCCCACATTGCAGCTGCTGGTGGGCGTCTTCTACCTGGAGGAGGCCTTCACCGCCACCCACGCCGTGCTGTTCGCCTTCATCTGGGGCGGCCTGGCCCTGTACCTGGCCGGAAGCCTGCTCCAGAGCCGGGAAAAAGCCTGACGCGGAGCGCCGGACCTGAACAGCGCATAAAAAGAGCCTCGCAGAGTTTCGCGCCGCGCACGGCGCGAAAAAAAGTGAAATCCGTTTTTTCCGGCGGCGTGTACGTCGGAAAAAACTCCTTGCGCGGAGCGTGCGTCGAACTTGAGCGCCGGGAGGCGCTCAAGTGAGGCGCGAAGCGCAGCGAAACCCCTTGTCTCAAAAGGCCAGGGGCCTTTTGAGACAGTAGAAAAGGAGAACCGCCAATGCGAGTCATCACCGGCACCGCCCGGGGCCGCCGGCTCCGGGAGCTGGAGGGCATGGAGACCCGCCCCACCACCGACCGGGTGAAGGAGGGCATGTTCAATAGTATCCAGTTCGACGTGGAGGGCCGCCGGGTGCTGGACCTCTTCGCCGGCACCGGCCAGCTGGGCATCGAGGCCCTCAGCCGGGGCGCCGCCTCCGCCGTCTTCGTGGAGCAGCGCCGGGACGCCGCCCAGCTCATCCGGGAGAACCTGAAGGTCACCGGCTTCACCGGCCGGGCCCGGGTGGTCCAGGGGGACGCGTTCCAGTTCCTGGAGACCTGCGGGGAGCAGTTCGATCTGATTTTCATCGACCCGCCCTATGCCGCCGGGCTGTGGGAAAATGCAATCAATGCAATTTCACGGTTTGACATTTTGGCGAACTATGGTATAATATTGTGCGAGGCGCCGGTGGAGCGGGAAATGCCCGTCCCGGCCCCCCCGTACACGCTCCACCGCGTGTACCGCTACGGCAGGATCAAGGTCACCACCTATCACCGGGAGGAGGGCGAGGAATGAAGACCGCTGTCTGTCCCGGCAGCTTCGACCCCATCACCGTGGGCCACCTGGACCTCATCGAGCGGGCCGCCGCCATCTTCGACAAGGTGGTGGTGTGCGTCATGGTCAACGGGGAGAAGCGCAGCCGCTTCACCCTGGAGCAGCGCCTGGAGATGGTCCGCGCCGCCATCTGTCAGATCCCCAACGCCGAGGCCGAGATGTGCGGCGGCCTCCTGGCGGCCTTCGCCCGGGACCACGGGGCCTGCGCCCTGGTCAAGGGCGTCCGCAGCGGCACGGATTTCGACTGGGAGTACCAGATGGCCCAGATCAACCGGGAGCTGTGCCCCGGCCTGGACACGGTCCTGCTGCCCGCAAGGAGCGGGCATGTGCACATCAGTTCCACAATGGTGCGGGAGATGATCCGCTACCAACAGAACCTGGATAACTGCGTACCGGCCGGCGCGGTGGCTGTCCTCCGGCGGATTCTGAAAGAAGAGGTATGATACTATGGCAAACGATGTTCAATATCTGATCGACATGCTCTATGAGATGATCGACGGGGCCAAGAGCGTCCTCATGAGCCAGGACAAGTGCATTATCGTGCGGGAGGACGCGCTGGATCTGCTGGACGAGCTGCGCGGGCAGCTGCCCCTGGAGCTGAAGAAGGCCCAGGAGCTGATCCGCGCCAGGGACGAGTTCGTGGAGAACGCCAAGAAGGAGGCGGAGAAGGTCCGCCGCCAGGCCGATATCGACGCCAAGACCATCGTGGGCGAGAGCGAGATCACCCGGGCCGCCCGGGACAAGGCCCAGGAGATCCTCAAGCGGGCCGACGACCGGAGCCGCGCCCTGCTCAGCGTCACCAACGAGTACACCGACGACGCCCTCCGCCGCACGGAGGAGGCCATTGAACAGGCACTCCAGGAGGTGCGGGATTCCCGCGCCCGTTTCCGGGCCCTCTCTAACGAAAAACTCCAGGCCCAGCGGGCCAAGCTGGCGGAGGAACAGGGCGGCGGAGACCAGCAGGAGGGCTGACCCGCGCCTCTTTTCCCCCGATGTCCTCCGGTGGCGGACATTGGAAATTTCAGCGTATCGCACAAAATTTTTCTAAAATTTTTGATGTTCCGTTCAATTTGAACCATACATGGTGGATTCCGGCGCTTTTGGCACAATATCTTGTGTCAAAAGCGCTTCTTTTTTCCCATTTTAGCAGAACATGCGTTTTATATTTTGAAATTCCGCCGTTTTTCGTCAAAAGCCGCAATTTTTGTCCTGAGAAAATCAAAAATTTTTCCTTGCAATTCTCGTCCCGTTGCCGTATACTTGGAGTTGTGGTGGTGAAGTGTGGGGAGAAGTGTTGAACTTCGCCTCGATTTTCACCGCACTGCCGCCGCCTCTTTCAGGCGGTGGGTAGTATCTCGCCGCCTCCGCGGCAGGGAAAGGCAGGTGGGGAGCCATGATCGGGCAGTATGTGAACCGCATCGACGCCAAGGGCCGTCTGGCCATCCCCGCCAAGTACCGGGAGGAGCTGGGCGAGACCTTCTATGTCACCGTGGGCCTGGACGGGTGTCTGGCGGTGTACTCCGACGCCAAGTGGGCGGAGCTCAGCGCCAAGTTCGACGCCCTGCCCCTCTCCAGCGCCCGGCGGATGCGTACCCTCTTCGCCAACGCCGCCCAGTGCGAGCCGGACGCCCAGGGCCGCATCCTGATCCCCGCCAAGCTCCGCTCCTACGCCGCCCTGGAGAAGGACGTGGTCATCAACGGCGCGTACCGCTGCCTGGAGCTGTGGAACCCGGAGCGGTGGGAGGCCATCGAGTCCGCGGACCTGGACCCGGACAAGCTGGCCGCCGCCATGGAAGAGCTGGGCTTTTAAGATGGACAAGGACTACGGACATAAGCCGGTGCTGCTGGACGAGTGCCTGGAGGCCTTGGCCATCCGGCCGGAGGGGCTGTACGTGGACGGGACCCTGGGCCGGGCGGGCCACTCGCTGGAGATCCTGCGCCGCCTGACCACCGGACGCCTCATCGGCATCGACCGGGACGGGGAGGCTATCGAGGCCGCTAAAGAGCGGCTGGCGGAGTTCGGGGACCGGTTCACCCCGGTCCGGGGGAACTTCCGGGACCTGGGGGACCTTCTGGGAAACCTGGGGGCGGAGAAGGCGGACGGGATGCTCTTCGACCTGGGCGTCTCCTCCCCCCAGCTGGACGACCCCGCCCGGGGATTCAGCTACATGCACGACGCGCCGCTGGACATGCGCATGGACAGCACCGCCCCCCTGGACGCCAGGGCGGTGGTGAACGGCTGGAGCTACGAGGAGCTCCGCCGCATCCTCTTCGACTATGGCGAGGAGCGCTACGCCCCCCAGATCGCCAGGGCCATCGTCCGGCGGCGGGAGGACAGGCCCATCGGGACCACCGGGGAGCTGGTGGGGATCATCCGCTCCGCCATGCCCGCCAAGGCGCTGCGGGAGAAGCAGCACCCCGCCAAGCGGACCTTCCAGGCCATCCGCATCGCCGTCAACGGCGAGCTGGACGCCCTGCCCCCCATGCTGGAGGCGGCGGTGGAGTGGCTGAAGCCCGGCGGACGGCTGGCGGTCATCACCTTCCACAGCCTGGAGGACCGGATCGTCAAGCAGACGATGAAGGACCTGGCCACCGGCTGCATCTGCCCGCCGGAGTTCCCGGTGTGCGTCTGCGGCAGGAAGCCCAGGGTGCGGCTCGTCACCCGCAAGCCCATCGTCTCCGGCCCCCGGGAGCTGGAGGAGAACCCCCGCGCCCGCAGCGCCAAGCTCCGGGTGGCGGAACGAACAGAATTCTAAGGGGCGATGCCCCATACCAATACAGCCCGAAAGTCCACATGAGAGGAGACCCGCTATGGCGACCAGTCCGAATCGAACAAGACGCAAACAATATGCCCCCGGCGCCGTAGAGGGGAACGTAGCCCGGCGGCTGGACCAGCAGCAGGAGCTGGAACGGCAGCTGGACCGCAGCGGCCAGCTGGACTTTGACCAGCAGTACCGCCGGCGCCGGGAGTCCCAAGCGGAGAAACTGTCCCGCCAGCGCTCCCAGGTCAAGGCGTCCATCCGCCCGAGGCAGAGCGTGTCCCCGGTGATGGTGATGGGCTTTGCCGTGGTAGCGGTGATGCTGTTGGCGCTGCTGATGTGCTATGTACAGCTCTACTCCCTGTCCCGCAGCATTGTCAGCCTGAAGACGGAGATCACCACGGCGGAGACCGAGAACGTCCGGCTGATGACGGACTACGAGCGGGCCTTCGACCTGACCAGCGTGAAGGCCGCCGCCGAGGCGGAGGGCATGACGGCGCCCAGCGACAGCCAGATCTTTTTCATCACCCTGCCCGGCGAGGACCAGGTGGTGACCTACGGCGAGGCCGGGAAGGAGGCCGTGGGGTCGTTCTTCTCCTCCGTGGGGGAGCTGTTTGACGAGATCGTGGAATATTTCCGCTGACGGGTCTGTATACTTCCCTGTGAGACACCCCATCGGGCACCCCGCCGGGTGTTCTACCGACCCCCACCGGGCCCCCGTCACCGGGCGCCAAGGCCCGGACACGCACCGTCCCGGTAGCGAGAGTAAAAGTTCTTTTTGATTCTTTTTCTTTCAAGAAAAAGAATGCCCGGACACGTTGGGCGCGACCCGCTGACGGGTTGTGGCGCAGCGCTCCGCCGGCGGCAGAGTTCGGCAGACAAGGCCGGGGAGCAGGAGGAAGGTCCTCTTGCTCCCCCGCTTCCTGTCTGCGGACGGTGGGCGGGAATGGATTTTTCCGTCCTTTTGCGGGAAATATCGGAAAGAAGGAATTGGAATGGCACCGCGTAACCCCTCCGGACAGGAGAAGCCGAAGAAGCCGAAGATCAAAGTGGTGAAGAGCAAGAAGAAGGCGGAGTCCGCACGGATGGCCCGCCTCACCATCCAGCGGCGGACCCTGATCCTGATGCTGGTGTTCGGCGTGGCGGCCTTCGCCGCCCTCTTTGCCCAGGTGTACCGCCTGACCATCACCCAGCACGAGGAGCTGCAGGACCGGGCCTCCCGGCAGCAGACCATGAGCACCACCATCTCCGCCTCACGGGGCAGCATCTACGACCGGAACGGGGAGCTGCTGGCCATCTCCTCCTCCGCCGACACCATCTTCCTGGACCCCAAGGTGATCCAGGAGCGGGCGGACGAGCTGGACCTGGCCCGGGCGGAGAAGCTGGTGAACGGCCTGAAGGAGGGCGAGACCCTGCCCATCACCGGCGCGGCCTACAAGGACCTGATCGCCACCACCCTGGCGGAGATCCTGGGCATGGACCCGGACGACATCTATGAGAAGATGGAGAAGACCAAGAGCCGCTACGAGGTGCTGAGCCGCCGGGCCGAGCGGACCGTGGGCGACCAGATCCGGGAGTTCATCACCAACAACCCCACCGGCCAGGATATCCAGGGCATCCACCTGGCCAGCGACTCCAAGCGCTACTACCCCAACAGCTCCCTGGCGGCCCACGCCATCGGGTTTCTGGACTACGACAACCACGGGGCCTACGGCCTGGAGGCCCTCTACGAGGACGACCTGGACGGCACCACCGGCTACATGGTCACCGCCAAGGACGCCAACAACCACGAGATGCTGTTCCAGTACGAGCAGTACTACGACGCCGAGGACGGCCACAGCCTCCAGCTCACCATCGACCGGACCATCCAGTACTACGTGGAGCGGGGCCTGGCGGATATGCTGGCCAAGTTCGACGCCGAGAAGGGCGGGGCCGGTATCGTCCTGGACGCCAACTCCGGGGCCATCCTGGCCATCGCCTCCAGCCCCACCTACGACCTGAACGACCCCCGGGCCATCATTGACGGCCTGCTGTCCCAAGAGCTGGAGTCCGGGGAGGCCGAGAAGGGCGACCTGCAGCTCCAGCAGTGGCGCAGCAAGGCCGTCACCGACACCTACGAGCCCGGGTCCACCTATAAAATTCTCACCCTGGCCGCGGCCCTGGAGGAGGGCACCGTCAACCTGAACTCCTCCTTCTACTGCGGCGGCTCCATCCAGGTCAACGACGCCGTCATGCACTGCTCCAACCGCAACGGCCACGGCACCCAGACCCTGGAGGAGGCCGCGGGGCACTCCTGCAACCCGGCCTTCATCTCCATGGGCCTTTCCCTGGGCGTGGACACCTACTGGCACTACATGGAGGCCTTCGGCCTCTTCGGCCCCACCGGCGTGGACCTCCAGGGCGAGGCCACCGGCGTCCACGCCAGCCTGAAGCGGATGACCACCACGGACCTGGCGGCCTACGCCTTCGGCCAGAACTTCACCGTCACCCCCCTGCAGCTCATCGCCGCCCAGGCGGCCTGCATCAACGGCGGCTATCTGTACACCCCCCACATCGTGGATAAGGTCCTGGACGCCGACGGCAACGTGGTGAAGCAGTACGACGCCACCCCGGTGCGGCAGGTGGTCAGCGAGGAGACCTCCGCCACCGTCCGCCAGGTCCTGGAGTACGTGGTGGCCAATGGCACCGGCAAGAACGGCCAGGTGGCCGGGTACCGCATCGGCGGCAAGACCGGCACCGCCGACCAGCGTAACGCCGCGGGCCAGACCGAGGATATCGTGGTGTCCTTCCTCTGCTTCGCCCCCGCCGACGACCCCCAGATCATCATGCTGCTGACCATGGACACCCCGTCCCGTACCACCGGGACCTACCCCTCCGGCGGCAACATGGTGGCTCCCACCTCCGCCGCCATCATGGCGGACATCCTGCCCTACCTGGGCATCGCCCCCCAGTACGACGAGAGCAACGCCTCCGCCGCCGAGGCCGCCGTGCCCTACGTGGTGGACAGCTCCATCGACGACGCCGTGGCCAAGCTGAACGACTACGGCTTCCAGTCCTACCGCACCGTGGGCGACGGCGACACCGTCACCGACCAGACCCCCGCCGGGGGCGCCATCGTGCCCGTGGGCGCGGAGATCGTGCTGTACATGGGCGCGGAGAAGTCCGCGGAGCCCTCCGTGGTGCCCAACGTGGTGGGCCTCTCCGCCAAGGAGGCCAACAAGCAGCTCACCAACGCCGGGCTCATCATGCGGGCCACCGGAGCCAGCGAGGGCAGCGGCGTCAAGGTCATCAGCCAGTCCCGGACCGAGGGCGAGGAGGTGGCCGCCGGGACCGTCGTCACCGTCCAGATGGGACAGCTGGGCGGCACCTCCGACTGATTCTTTTTCTTGAAAGAAAAAGAACCAAAAAGAACTTTAACATCGCTCTGAAAACGCTGCGATATCTGCATTTTCCGCACGGTAACGAGTGATCCTTCTCATGGGAGGATGGTATGAGCCCTCCCTCTGCAAAGCACATGAATGAAGAAAGTGTGGGTTTCATACAATGGAACTGCGTGAACTGCTCCGCGGCGTGGAGATCCTGGAGACCAACGCCGACCTCAGCGCCGATATCACCGGCGTCAGCTACGACTCCCGGCTGACACAGCCCGGCGACCTCTTTGTGGCCATGGCGGGCTACGCCACCGACGGCCACAGGTTCATCCCCATGGCCCGGGAGAAGGGCGCGGTGTGCGTCCTCTGCCAGGAGAGGCCGGAGGGCGAGGGGGCCTATGTCCTCACCCCGGACAGCCGCAGCGCCCTGGCCCAGGTGGGCAAAAACTGGTACGGCGACCCGGCGGCCCAAATGACCCTGGTGGGCGTCACCGGCACCAACGGCAAGACCACCACCACCTACCTGCTGAAGGATATCCTGGAGCAGGTGCTGGGGGCCAAGGTGGGCCTCATCGGCACCAACCAGAACATGATCGGCGGCGAGGTGCTGCCCACCGAGCGCACCACCCCGGAGTCCTTCGAGCTCCAGGGCCTCTTCCGCCGCATGGCGGACGCCGGGTGCACCCACGTGGTGATGGAGGTGTCCTCCCACGCCCTGTTCCTCAAGCGGGTGGGGGGCGTCCGGTTCGCGGTGGGCATCTTCACCAACCTGACCCAGGACCACCTGGATTTCCACGGCACCATGGAGAACTACTGCGACGCCAAGGCCCTGCTGTTCCGACAGTGCGACCACGGCGTGTACAACGCCGACGACGCCTGGGCGGGCCGGGTGACGGCGGGGGCAGCCTGCGACCTCACCTCCATCGGCGAGCACAGTGCGGACCTGGCCGCCCGGAACATCGTCCTCACCGCCGAGGGCGTGGCCTTTGACGCCGTGACGGCGGAGGAGACCGTGCCCGTGCAGGTGGGCATCCCCGGCGGGTTCATGGTGTACAACGCCCTGGGGGTGCTGGCGGCGGCAAAGCTGCTGGGCGTGTCCCTCACCGACAGCGCCCATGTCCTCCGCCACAGCGCCCACGTGAAGGGCCGGGTGGAGGTGGTCCCCACCGACGGGGACTACACCATCCTCATCGACTACGCCCACACCCCCGACGCCCTGGAGAACGTGCTGACCTCCGCCCGTGGCTTCGCCAAGGGCCGGGTGGTGGCCCTCTTCGGCTGCGGCGGGGACCGGGACCGGACCAAGCGGCCCAAGATGGGCGCCATCGCCGCCAGGCTGGCGGACTTCGTCATCGTCACCTCCGATAACCCCCGCACCGAGGAGCCGGGGGCCATCATCCAGGATATCCTCACCGGCATGACCGGCACCGCCACCCCCTACGCCGTGGTGGAGAACCGGATCGAGGCCATCCACTACGCCATGGACCACCACCAGCCGGGGGATGTGATCATCCTGGCGGGCAAGGGCCACGAGACCTATCAAATCGTGGGCCGCGAGAAGCGCCACCTGGACGAGCGCGAGGTGGTAGCCGCCTATATCCGTCAACGCAAAGAGAGAGCCTGAGCCCCGGCGGGGCTTGGGCCAGAGGGAGAAATGACTATGGAAATGATCGTCGCGTGTGTGCTCAGCTTCGCCGTCACCGCCCTGCTGGGGTGGAAGGTGATCCTGCCCGCCCTGCGCCGCCTGAAGGCGGGGCAGGAGATCCGGGAGGTGGGCCCCAAGTGGCACGCCACCAAGGCCGGCACCCCCACCATGGGCGGCCTCATGTTCATCGCCGGCACCGCCGTTGCCATTCTGATCGCGGGCTGGCAGGGGATGGTGGCCGGGGACCTGAGCCACATCTACGTGTTCCTCTTCGCCCTGATCTTCGGGATCATCGGCTTCCTGGACGACTATGAGAAGGTGAAGCACCACCAGAACCTGGGCCTCACCGCCCTCCAGAAGTTTCTGCTCCAGCTGGCCGCCGCCATCCTCTTCCTGATGCTCATGCGCTACGAGGGGCGGCTGAGCCCGGACCTGTACGTGCCCTTCCTCAACGTCAGCATCCACCTGAGCTGGCCGCTGTACATGGCCTTCGCCGCCTTCGTGGTGGTGGGCACGGTGAACGCCGTGAACCTCACCGACGGCCTGGACGGCCTGGCCACCTCGGTGACCATCCCGGTGGCCCTGTTCTTCGTCTCCGCCGCCACCTGGTGGGGGTACACCCAGATGGGGGTGTTCGCGGCGGCGCTGCTGGGGGGGCTGCTGGCCTTTCTGCTCTTCAACGCCCACCCGGCCAAGGTGTTCATGGGGGACACCGGGTCCCTGTTCCTGGGCGGCGCGGTGGCGGGGATGGCCTTCGCTTTCGACCTGCCCCTGGTGCTCATCTTTGTGGGGATCATCTACATCGTCGAGACCCTCTCCGACATCATCCAGGTCACCTACTTCAAGCTGACCCACGGCAAGCGCATCTTCAAGATGGCCCCCATCCACCACCACTTTGAGATGTGCGGCTGGAGCGAGATCAAGATCGTCACCGTCTTCACCGCCGTGTCCATCCTGTTCTGCGCCCTGGCGCTGTTCGGGGTGATGAACCGGGTGGTCGCATGAGCGGCCGGACCGCCACCCCGCCGAGAAAAAGGAGGGAGCCGCAAATGACCAGAGAGGAATACCGCCAGCTCAAGCGCCAAAAGGAGAAGGAGCGCCGCCAGAAGGAGCGGGAGGCCTGGGAGGCCGCCCGGGGCCCGCTGGACGTGCCCTTCCTGCTGCTGACGCTGATGCTGCTGGTCATCGGCCTCATCATGCTCCTCTCCGCCAGCTTCCCCACCGCCCAGGTCTCGGCGGACTACAACCACGACCCGCTGTACTTCTTCAAGCGGCAGGCGGTGTTCGCGGTGCTGGGCGTCGCCGCCATGTGGTTCGTTTCCAAGATCAACTACGAGCGGTTCCGGGGCTTCGCCAAGCTGGGCATCATGGTCTCCGTGGTGTGCCTGATCCTGGTGCTGGTGCCCCACGTGGGCATCACCCGCAACGGCGCCACCCGCTGGCTGGGCATCCCCGGCAACAGCACCCTGACCTTCCAGCCCTCCGAGGTGGCGAAGCTGGGCGTCATCGTCTACTTCGCGGCCTCCATCTCCAAGAAGCGGGAGCGGATGCGGACCTTCCGCCAGGGGTTTCTGCCCCACGCGGTCCTGCTGATCCTCATGACCCTGCTGGTGGTGGTGGAGCCCCACCTGTCCGGCGCCATCCTGATCTTCGCCATGGGCGCGGCCATGATGGTGGTGGGCGGCATCCACTGGGGCTGGATCGCCGCCGGGGTGGGCGCCGTGGGCGCGGGCCTCTACGTGATGCTCTTCACCCCCCTGCTGGAGAAGATCGGCTACAACGCCAGCCGCATCCAGACCTGGAAGGACCCCACCTGGGACATCCTGGGCAAGAGTATGCAGACCTACCAGAGCCTCATCACCATCGGCTCCGGCGGCCTGTGGGGCGTGGGGCTGGGCAAGAGCCGCCAGAAGTTCATGTTCCTCCCCTTCCCCCAGAACGACTTCATCTTCCCGGTGGTGGTGGAGGAGCTGGGCCTGGTGGGCGGCAGCCTCATCATGCTGCTCTTCGCCATGCTGATCATCCGGGGCTACTGGCTGGCCCTCCACGCCCGGGACCGCTTCGGCAGCCTGATGATCGTGGGCGTCACCACCCAGATCGCCCTCCAGACCTTCCTGAACATCGCCGTGGTCACCAACCTGATCCCCAACACCGGCATCTCCCTGCCCTTCTTCAGCTACGGCGGCACGGCCCTGGCTATCCAGCTGGTGGAGTGCGGCATCGTGCTGTCGGTATCGAGACAGATCCCTGCTCCAAAGGGAGGCTAGACCCTCTTATGAAAGTCATCTTCACCTGCGGCGGCACCGCGGGACACGTGAATCCGGCGCTGGCCCTGGCGGGCCTGATCCGCGCCCGGCGGCCCGACAGCGAGATCCTCTTCGTGGGCGCCCGCCGGGGCAACGAGCGGGACCTGATCGAGAGCGCCGGGTGGCCTTTTCGGACGGTGGAGATCTCCAGCTTCCACCGCTCCCTGACGCCCAAGGAGATCAAACACAACCTGGTCTCCCTCCGGAACCTCCTCCGCTCCCCCGCCGAGGCCGGGGCCATCCTGGACGAATTCCCGGCGGACCTGGTGGTGGGCACCGGCGGCTACGCCAGCTACCCCGTGGTCCTGGCCGCCTCCAAGCGGGGCATCCCCACGGCGGTCCACGAGTCCAACGCCATCCCAGGCCTGACCACCAAGCTGCTGGAGAAGCACGCGGACCTCATCATGGTGGGCTTCGAGGAGTGCCGGAAAAACTACAAACACCCGGAGAAGGTCCTGGTCACCGGCACGCCGGTGCGGGGGGACTTCTTCGACCTGACCAAGGCGGAGGCCAAGGCCGCCCTGGGGGTGGACGACGGCAGGCCCCTGATCGTGTCCTTCTGGGGCAGCCTGGGGGCCGGGGAGATGAACCGGCAGATGGCCCGGTTCCTGGCCCTGGAGTCCAAAGCCTGCCCCTTCCACCACGTCCACGGCGCGGGCACCGTGGGGTGCCGCCACATGAACGAGTATCTGGCCGAGGCCGGCGTGGACCTGAGCAAGACGCCGGGGCTGGAGGTCCGGGAGTATATCCGGGACATGGGGGTGCTCATGCGGGCCGCCGATCTGGTGATCTGCCGGGCCGGGGCCAGCACCATCAGTGAGCTCACCGCCCTGGGGGTCCCGGCCATCATCGTCCCCTCCCCCAACGTAGCCAACAATCACCAGGAGCACAACGCCCGCATCCTCTCGGACGCCGGGGGCGCGGTGCTGCTGCTGGAGAAGGACAGCAGCGGCGAGACGCTCTTTGAGACCGCCTCGGCCATCCTCTCCGACCCGGAGCGGCAAAAGCGCATGTCCGCCGCCATGGCCTCCCTGGGGAACATCGACGCCAACGAGAAGATCTACGCCGCCGTCATGGGCCTCAGGAACAAGCATAGAAAGTAACCGGCGTGTCCCCAAAAATGGCCAACGGCCTTTTGGGACAATCCAAGTAGCAGTTTTCCCCCGTCCGCATACCATGGAGTAGTTTTGAATGCCATGGGCGGAGGGGTAACTATGAGCCAAATCATCATCCAGGGCGGCAAACGGCTGGAGGGGACGCTGCGGGTCCAGGGGGCCAAGAACAGCGTGCTCCCCATCCTGGCCGCCACCATCCTGCACCCGGGGCGGACGGTGCTCCACCGCTGTCCCCGTCTCACCGACGTGGACGCCAGCGTCCGCATCCTCCGCCACCTGGGCTGCGAGGCAAAATGGGAGGGGGACGATCTGACGGTGGACGCCGCCGGGATGTCCCGGTGGGACGTGCCCGACCACCTGATGCGGGAGATGCGCTCCTCGGTGATCTTTCTGGGGGCCATCCTGGCCCGCTTCGGCTGGGCGGAGATGTCCTACCCCGGCGGCTGCGAGCTGGGGCCCCGGCCCATCGACCTGCACCTGGACGCCCTCAGGAAGCTGGGGGCGGAGGTGCTGGAGGAGGGCGGCGGCATCCGCTGCGAGACAAAGGGCCTCCGGGGCCGGGAGCTGGCCCTGAGCCTGCCCAGCGTGGGGGCCACGGAGAACGCCATCCTGGCGGCCTGCGGCGCGGAGGGCGAGACCGTCCTCATCAACGCCGCCCGGGAGCCGGAGATCGTGGACCTCCAGCGGTTCCTGCGGGCGCTGGGCTGCGACGTCCGGGGGGCGGGCAGCTCCACGGTGTGCGTCCGGGGCCGCCGCCCCACCCACGACGCCGAGTACACCGTCATGCCGGACCGCATCGCCGCGGCCACCTACTTATCCGCCGTCGCCGCCGCGGGCGGCGAGGTGGAGCTGACCGGGGTGGACTACCGCCACCTGTCCACCGTCACCGCCGCCCTCCAGGAGGCGGGCTGCCGGGTGGCCGGGGAGCCGGACCGGGTGGTCCTCCGCTCCACCGGGGCTCTCCGGGCCATCGGCACGGTACAGACCGCCCCCTACCCGGGCTTCCCCACCGACGCCCAGGCGGTGCTGATGGCGGCGCTGCTGCGGAGCCGGGGGTCCACGGTCTTTGTGGAGAACATATTCGAGAACCGCTACCGCCATGTGGATGAGCTGCGGCGCATGGGCGCGTCCGTCAGCGTGGCGGGCCGGGTGGCGGTGGTCACCGGGGTGCCCCGGCTCTGCGGGGCCGCCGTGCGGTGCACGGACCTGCGGGGCGGCGCGGCCCTGCTGGTGGCGGGAGCCGCCGCCGAGGGCGAGACCGCCATCAGTGAGATCCACCACATCCGGCGGGGCTACGAGGACCCGGTCCGGGACCTCCGCGCCCTGGGCGCGGAGATCCGGCTGGAGGAATGAATTTCCTCGGGCAGATACGGCCCCATATGGGAACGATATCCTCATCTGATAGAAAGAGAAGGAAAGGGTGAGAGCAATGCCAAACAGGCGCGACACGCGCCGCAGACGGCGCCGCCGCCGCAACAGAGGCGGGCTGGGCGCCCTGGCCCGTCCGCTGTCGGTGCTGCTGGCCGCGGTGGCCATCGTGGCGGCCCTCACCCTGTTCTTCAAGGTGGACCAGGTGGAGGTTTCCGGCAACTCCCGCTACCGGGCGGACGAGGTGGTCGCCGCCTCCGGCGTGGAGACCGGGGATAACCTGATCCTCTTCGACAAATACACCACCTCCGAGCGCATCTACACCAAGCTGCCCTACGTCATCGACGTGCGCATCAACCGCAGGTTCCCGGACACCCTGCTGGTGGACGTGACCGAGACCCAGGCCGTGGCCTCCATCCACGGCGCGGACGCCTGGTGGCTGCTGGGGGTCCGCTCCGGCAAGGACGGCCCCGAGCTGAAGGTGCTGGAGGCCGTGGACAGCGAGATGGCCCAGGACTACCTGGCCATCGGCGGTCTGGAGGCCGCGACCCCCACCGTGGGCAAGCCCCTCCGGGTGGCGGAGGAGGGGGCGGTGACGGCGGAGCGGCTGACGGAGCTCCTCACCGCTATGGCGGAGCGGGACATGCTCGCCCGCATGGAGAGCGCCGACTTCAGCGACCCGGACCACCTGACGCTCCAGTACGACGAACGGTTCCAGGTGGAGCTGTTCTACGACGCGGACTACGACTTCAAGCTCAACTGCCTCCAGGAGGCGGTGGCCCTGATGGAGCCCAACGAGCACGGCGTCATCCGCATGACCATGCAGGACGACAACGAGGTGCGCTTCATCCCGGCGGCGGAATGACCCCCGTTTCCGGCGGCAAACCTCGACCAAAAATTTCAAAAAAACCGGGATACAGCTATTGACCTGCCCGGGAAAAAGGCATACAATAGACCATATATCGGATCAATGTATGATCGCCACTGCCCTGAGTGAAGACACCTCGGGCAGATACCAAGGATACAGACTGTAAGTAGGAGGACGCGGCAATGGCATTTGAACTGGTGACTGCCCCTGATAACGTAGTAAAAATCAAGGTGATCGGCGTCGGCGGCGGCGGCAACAACGTGGTCAACCGCATGGTGCGGGCCGGTGTGACCGGCGTGGATTTCATCGGCATCAACACGGACAAGCAGGCGCTGAACATCTCCAGCGCGGGCTATAAGATCCAGATCGGCGAGAAGCTGACCCACGGCCAAGGCGCCGGCTCCGACCCGGAGGTGGGCCGCAAGTCCGCCGAGGAGAGCCGCAGCCAGATCACCAAGGCCCTGGAGGACACCGACATGGTGTTCATCACCGCCGGTATGGGCGGCGGCACCGGCACCGGCGCGGCCCCCATCGTGGCCGAGACCGCCAAGGAGCAGGGCATCCTCACCGTGGGCGTGGTCACCAAGCCTTTCGGCTTCGAGGGACGCCGCCGGATGCAGCAGGCGGAGAAGGGCATCGAGGAGCTGCGGGACAAGGTGGACTCCCTGGTCATCATCCCCAACGACCGGCTGAAGCACGCCACCGACCAGAAGATCACCTTCGCCAACGCTTTCGAGATCGCCGACGACGTGCTGAAGCAGGCGGTCATGTCCATCTCCGACCTGATCCGGGAGACCGGGTTCATCAACCTGGACTTCGCCGACGTCAGCGCCATCATGAAGGACGCCGGCCTGGCCCACATGGGCGTGGGCCGCGCCGCCGGCAAGGGCAAGGCCGAGGAGGCCGCCCGCCTGGCCATCTCCAGCCCCCTGCTGGAGACCTCCATCAACGGCGCCCGGGGCATCCTGATCAACGTCACCGGCTCCACCGACATCGGCCTGGAGGAGGTGGAGCAGGCCGCGTCCCTGGTGCAGGCCGCTGTCCACCCCGACGCCGTCACCATCTTCGGCGCCACCTTCGACGACAGCCTGGACGACGAGATCCGGGTCACCGTCATCGCCACCGGCTTTGAGGAGAAGAAGAACGTGGTGCCCGTGGAGCAGACCGTGAACGCGGCCGCCGCCTCCCCCGCCGCCATGACCGGCCCCTCCGCCTCCGCCCAGGAGAAGGCCCGGAACACCATCGACGAGATCCTGGGCAAGACCCAGAAGGAGCCCGACCCCTTTGAGGATATCCTCCGTATCTTCAACATGGATAAATAATTTCCGTATTTTACTTAATTTTGACAAACACCGCGGCCTTTTGGCTGCGGTGTTTGCGTTTGTCTTGAAAAACAGGGCGCTGCCAGGGCTTTCCATGACAAAGCCGCCGCAATTTAGAAACGCCGCCGCCGCGTATTTGGCGGCGGATCGCGCAAAGTAACAGGGCTGTCAAAACGCGGTTTTCTTCCTCGGACGCCCCGAAAAGAAAAACCACGTTTTCAGTCCTTTTCTTTTTTAAGGACGGCAGCGAATCTTCGGAAAGGGGTGGTGAGATGGATGATCGGGCAGAACAGGAGACCCCAGAGGGCCGGGACTTTTTTCCTCAGCGGGCTTTTGTGCCTGTCCGCCCTGCTGGGGCTGGGGCGGAGCGCCTGCGCGCTGGAGGCGGACTATCTGGTGCCGGTGGGCCACACCGTGGGCATCAAGCTCTTCTCTGACGGCGTGGTGGTCATCGGCCTGGCGGAGGTGGAGACCGCCGCCGGGACGCTGACGCCGGGGGCGGACTGCGGCCTCCAAGTGGGCGACGTCATCGAGGAGGCCAACGGCCGTCCGGTGGAGAGCTCGGAGCAGTTCGCCCAGCTGCTCCAGTGCGGCGGCCGTGTGGAGCTGAGCGTCTCCCGGTCCGGAGAGGAGGTGACGCTGGCGGCCAGCCCCGCCCTAGGGGAGGACGGCGCCTACCACCTGGGGGCGTGGATCCGGGACAGCATGGCGGGCATCGGCACCGTCACCTTCTATGACCCCGCCACCGGCACCTTCGGCGCCCTGGGCCACGGCATCACGGACACGGACACCGGGCTGCTGATGCCCCTGGGGGGCGGCGCGGTGATGGACGCCACGGTGAAGGCGGTGAAGCCCGGCAGCGCCGGGGAGCCGGGAGAGCTGAAGGGCAGCTTCGACCTGGAGCGGGACCTGGGCACCCTCCGGGCCAACACGGAGCAGGGGGTCTTCGGCACCATGGACGGCTGTGAGCTGACGGAACGGGAGGCCGTGCCGGTGGCCAAAGCGGACCAGGTCCACAGCGGCGGCGCGTCGATCCTGGCCAACGTCAGCGGCGACGGCGTGGAGGAGTACGAGGTGGAGATCACCCGGGTCCTCTCCGGCAGCGGCACCCGGAACCTGCTAATCGAGGTGACGGACCCCCGCCTGATCCAGCAGACCGGCGGCATCGTCCAGGGCATGAGCGGCAGTCCCATCCTCCAGGACGGGCTGCTGGTAGGAGCAGTCACTCACGTGTGAGTGAAGGGATGAAGCCTGCCAAACAGCCTGCCCACGGCACTGTCGCTTTTCGCAAAAAGGTACTTGCCCCCACGCCCAACCTCCGTTATAATAGACTTACTCATAAATGAGCAGTAGGACAACAACGACCCGACCAGCGCACCCAATGCATCGGTTTCGCCGCCCCAAGCGGCGAAACTTGCGCCGCAGCAGGATCTCCTTGGGGACATAGTAAGGTAGCCGCAGAATCCCATACACGGACCCCGGCGCGGTTTAGACAAAACCAACCAAAGGGCGAGCGCAAAACAAAAACAAAACATGAGGAAAGATTTTTAAGAAAACCTCGGTTTTCTTAAATGCCCTTTTGGGTACTTTTCCGGCACGGGAAAAGTACCCCAGGGTGCCGACAGGCACTGAAAGACAGAATAAGAGGTGGTAGGGGCCGGAGGCCCCTACGGATCATTTTCTCCGGGGCCGAAGGCCCCTCCAAAAATGCCACAGCATCGGGGGCTGCCCCCCGATGCTGTAAAAAAGGAGCTCCCCTATGGACCGTGAAGTCACCCTCTCAGAAGTCCTGGAGGCCCGGGAGGCCCGGGTGTACCGCCAGCAAGCGCTGCTGGCGGAGTTCGGCCTGCCGGTGGTCTCCTTCAATATGAATATCGCGGGCCCGGTGAAGAACGGGCCCCTCGTCCGCCGGGCCTTCCGGGAGGGCCTGGACCGGCTGGCCGACGCCCTGGGGGCCGCGAGAGTGCCCGTGGAGCACCGGGAGGCCGTGGACGCGGTCACCGGCTGCGAGGCCCTGCTGGCGGTCCGGGGGGACCCGGAGGCGGTGAAGCCCCTCTGCGTGGAGCTGGAGGACGAGGACGCCCTAGGGCGGCTCTTCGACCTGGACGTGCTGTCCCCGGCGGGGGACAAGCTGGACCGGGAGGCCCTGGGCTACCCGCCCCGGCCCTGCCTCATCTGCGGCAAGCCGGGGAAGGGCTGCTCCTCCCGCCGCGTCCACCCGGCCTCGGAGCTCCAGGCGGCCACGGCCCGCATCTTCCGGGACCACTTCGCCGGGAGGGACCGGGACTGTATCGCCGCCCAGGCCGCCCGGGCCCTGCTCTACGAGGTCTGCGCCGCCCCCAAGCCCGGCCTGGTGGACCGGACCAACAACGGCAGCCACCGGGACATGGACCTCTTCACCTTCGTGGACAGCACCGCCGCCCTCCTGCCCTACTTCCGCTCCGCCGTGACGATCGGCCAGGAGACGGCGGGGCTGCCGCCGGAGGAGACCTTCCGCCGCCTGCGGCGGGCGGGGCTGGCGGCGGAGCGGGCCATGTTCGCCGCCACCGGGGGCGTCAACACCCACAAGGGGGCCATCTTCTCCCTGGGCACCGTCTGCGCCGCCGCCGGGCGGCTGTGGATGCCGGAGACGCCTTGGGCCAAGGCGGAGGCGGTGCTGGCGGAGTGCGCCGCCATGTGCCGGGAGGCGGTAGAGGCGGACTTTGCCGCCCTCCGCACCGGGGGCGGGACCACAGTGGGAGCGCGGCTGTATCTGGCGCACGGCCTGCGGGGCATCCGGGGAGAGCTGGCCGAGGGCCTGCCCGGGGTGCGGGACGTGGGCCTGCCGGCCCTCCGGGCGGCGCTGGCGGCCGGGGCCACCCTGGAGCAGGCGGGCACCGCCGCGCTGGTGGGCCTGATGGCCCGGGTCACCGACACCAACCTGCTGTCCCGGGGCGGGCCGGAGGGCCAGCGCTGGGCGGCGGAGACCGCCGCCGGGCTGGAGGGCCCTGTGCCGGACCGGGCCGCGCTGGAGGCCTTCGACCGGGCCATGACGGAGAGAAACCTCTCCCCCGGCGGCTGCGCGGACCTGCTGGCCATCACCTTTTTTCTGCACTTCTACGGCGGGGCGGGGCTGTGACGGCGGGCCCGGCTACTCTATGGTGAGCACTACGTCCCCGTTTCCCAGGAGCCGCGCCAGGTCCTCCGCCGACTGGTCCGTGATGCGGCCCAGCCGGGTGTACGCCCAGGAGTTGGTGCCGTAGAACACCACGATCTGGTCCCCGGCGTAGAGGACGATGTCCCCCGCCTGGGTGGTGGTCTGCCTGTCGTTTCGCGGCAGGTCCGTGCCGATGGCCCCCACCTGCTCGAACCCTCCGTACATGGACATCCGGATCTCCAGCGGCCCCTCCGCGCAGAGCGCCTGCAGCGCCTCCACGGCCTCGTTGGCCTCCCACTCCACGGAGACGGCGGTCTCCGCGATCTTCATCCGCATGGTCATTTCCTCCCTGTCAGTCTGTTGTTCCGATTGGGCCGTCTGCTGCGGCTCGTTTGGCTTGTCTCCGGCGCTGCCGCAGGCGGCCAGCAGAAGCGCCAGCGTGGCCAGCAGCAGCCATCTCTTTTTCATGTGCGTCACCTTCTGATCTGTGTCGCTGTATCAGCGTGTCTATTCTACCCCGCCGCCGCGAAAACGGCAAATACTTATCCTGCATCATCCTCCATGCCCGGGCGGCATGGTAAATAGGTATCCTCGGACAAAGCAAGTGTCCCGGCAGCGGTTTGACCGCTGCCGGGACACTTGTATTTTTGCGCCACGATGCAATGGGGCGGCGCGCCTTATTTGGAAGCTGCGCCGCTCTCCCGCAGCATGGGCTTGATATCCCGGCTGTACACCCGCCGGAGGAAGATCATGCACAGGATCAGGGACGCCACCTCGGCGATGGGGAACGCCCACCACACCAGCTCCAGCCGCCCCGTCCGGGCCAGCAGCCACGCCGCCGGCAGCAGCACGAAGAGCTGCCGCACCAGGGAGATGATGAGGCTCTGCACCCCCTGGCCCAGGGCCTGGAACACGGAGGAGGAGACGATGCAGACGCCGGCGATGAGGAAGTGGGTACCGATGACCCGCAGGGCCGTGCAGCCGATGGCGAGCATCTGCTCCGAGGGCTTGAAGAACCCCAGCAGCAGCTCCGGCACCCCCTCGAAGAGGGCCACGCCGATGGCCATGATGCCGGTGGCGCACACCGCCGCCAGCTTGTAGGTGTGGATCATCCGGTCCGGCTTCCGGGCGCCGTAGTTGTAGGCCACGATAGGCACCATGGCGTTGTTCAGGCCGAAGATGGGCATGAAGATGAAGCTCTGGAGCTTGAAGTACACGCCGAAGACCGTGGCGGCGGTTTCGGTGAAGCCGATCAAAATCTGGTTCATGCAGAAGGTCATCACCGAGCCGATGGAGGCCATGATGATGGAGGGCACGCCCACGGTGTAGATCCGGCGGATGACGGCCCCGTCGGGGCGGAAGCGCCGGAAGGAGAGCTGGATCTCCTTGTTCCTGGTGACGTTGAAGTAGATGCCCAGGGCGCAGCCCACCAGCTGGCCGAACACCGTGGCCGCCGCCGCCCCGGCCACGCCCATGCCCAGGGTGAAGATGCAGATGGGGTCGAAGATGATGTTGATGATGGCCCCGGCGGACTGGCAGATCATGGCGTAGAAGGAGTTGCCGGTGGACTGGAGCAGCCGCTCGAAGGTCACCTGCATGAAGACGCCGATGGAGCAGGCCGCGCAGATGGTGAGGTAGGCAGTGCCTCCCTCCACGATCTCCTCAATATCCGTCTGGACGGCGAAGAAGAAGTGGGACAGGCTCAGGCCCAGCACGGCAAAGACCACATAGCTGCACGCCGCCAGGAAGATGCCGTTGGTAGCGGCCTTGTTGGCCCGGTCGAACCGCTTCTCGCCCAGGCTCTTGCTCAGCAGGGCGTTGATGCCCACGCCGGTGCCGGTGGCCACGGCGATCATCAGGTTCTGGACCGGGAAGGCCAGGGACACGGCGGTGAGGGCGTTCTCGCTGAGGCGGGAGACGTAGACGCTGTCCACGATGTTGTACAGGGCCTGGACCAGCATGGAGATGATCATGGGCACTGCCATGGTCATCAGCAGCTTGGGAATGGGCATGACGCCCATCTTGTTCTCTTGGGGCTGGAGTTCCTTTTCTTTCATACGGTAGTTCAGTTCCTTTCCGGGGGGTAAGAATAGGCAAAAGTGCAGCCTGTCCGCCGGTGTCCCGGTTTCCAGGCCGCACTGTTATGGTATCATGTCAAATTTTTATAATCAACGGGAATTTAGCCAGAATTTCAGGCAATGGCGTCCTGATTTCTCACGTTTCTGACAGTGCCCTCACCCGAAGGCCCGGCGGAGCCGGTCCCGCTGGCTGGGGGCCTCCACCCACTCCTCCACGTACCCGCAGCCGCAGCAGACGTAGCGGATCACGGGGACCTTCTGGGCCAGGGTGAGGGTGGAGGTGTAGATGTTGTTGCCGCTGGCGTGGCGGCGGGGGTCGTCCGGCACCCGGAGGATATCCTCCGAGCCGCACTTGGGGCAGCGGTGGGTCTGCATCATGGCGGCGCTCCCCTCCTTATACGCTGTACTCCCCGTTCCGGCGCTTGAGGTAGAACCGGAGGGACAGCCGGACGGAGAGGGCCGTCAGCCCCACCACCAGGGCCACCAGCCCCAGGACCAGCACCCACGGCGGCACGGAGGCGATCACGAAGATGGCGGAGGACAGGGCCACAGTCAGCCCCACTCCCGCGCCGATGGCGGCGACCAGCGCCACGAACATGACGATCCGTCCCTTCTCCGAGCCGAAGCGATAGCCCAGGGGCAGGCCCAGGTCCGTGAGGAACACCATGATCACCAGCAGCATACCGGTGGTGCCCAGCGCCTCTCCCCAGGCTGGGGCGGCGCCGGAGACGGCGGCGCGGATGGCGGTGCCCGCCAGGATGATGACCGCGCCCGTCAGGGTGCCCAGGAAGCTGAGGATGTACTTGCTCCACACGATGGTCGCCGGCTGATAGGGCAGCATAGCGGCGAACTTGTCCCACCGGCACCGCTCGTCGTAGGCCACCGTGGTCAGGGGCAGCATCAGGGCCACCATCATGGCGTAGGTGTTGCCCAGGCTGCTGAGACTGCCCTCGATGGGGACCGCGCAGAAGACCAGGGCCAGAATGATCAGCAGCCGCATCTGCTTGTCGGCCACATACAGGTCCTTTAAGATCAGAGCTTTCATTGTTTTTCCTCCTTTACCAGATAGAGGATGATATCCTCCAGGGTGCAGCGCTCCACCAGCATCCCCGCCGGGACCAGCTTCCGCTCCACCAGGGCCTCCACGTTGTACTCGCCCACCCGCTTGCCGTGGATGGCGGCGGGGTCCACCCGGCCCAGCTCGCTCCTGGCGCACTTCAGGATGCCGTACTTGTCCAGCAGGGCGTCCTTCTCCTCGCAGAGCACCAGCCGCCCCTTGTGGAGGAAGGCGATGTAGTCGCAGGTCTTCTCCAGGTCGCTGACGATGTGGCTGCTCATCAGCACCGCGTGGTCCTCCTGGGCGGCGAAGTCCGCGAACACCTCCAGCAGCTCCTCCCGGACCATGGGGTCCAGGCCGCTGGTGGCCTCGTCCAGGATCAGCAGCTTGGGGTGGTGGCTCAGCGCCGCCGCGATGCCCAGCTTCATGGTCATGCCACGGGAGTAGTCCTTGAATTTCTTCTTCTCCGGCAGGTCGAATCTTTTGATCCAGCCGTCGTACTCCCTCTGGTCCCAGCTCTTGAAGGTCCCGGACAGGATCTTTCCGAACTGTTTGGCCGTCAGGAACTCCGGGATGCAGGTCTCGTCCAGCACCACACCGATGTCCTCCTTCACGGCCAGAAACTCCGGGCTCCGGTTGTCCACGCCCATGACGGTGACGGCGCCGCCGTCCCGGCTGAGGGCGTCCATGATGAGGCGGATGGTGGTGCTCTTCCCCGCCCCGTTCTCCCCCACCAGGCCCAGCACGCAGCCCATGGGCAGCGTCAGGTCCAGGCCCTCCAGGGAGAAGTCCTTGTACCGCTTGGTCAGTCCCTTGATGTTGATGGCATCCATCTTGTCATTCCTCCTCGTTCAGGGTCAGCAGTATCTGCTGTAGTTCTTCCAGTGTCATTCCGGCCTGTTTGGCCAGGTCCAGGGCCGCCTGGAGGTGCTCCTCGATCTCCCGCAGGCCGCTCTCCTTGGCCAGCTCCAGCGTCTGGGTGGAGACGAAGCTCCCCTTCCCCGCCACGGTCTGGATGAAGCCGTCCCGCTCCAGCTCCTCGTAGGCCCGCTTGGTGGTGATGACGCTGATGCGCAGGTCCCGGGCCAGGGCCCGGATGGAGGGCAGCGGGTCCCCGGGCCGCAGCCGCCCCGCGGCGATGGCCCCCTTCACCTGGCGGCAGATCTGCTCGTAGATCGGCTGGCCGCTGCTGGTGCTGATGATAATGTCCATATTCATTCCTCTGTTCATCTGTATATAAACAGTATACACAGTATTTACAGTTTGTCAAGAGGGAAATGCAAAAAATTTTCGCCGTGGGTGGAGTGTACAAAAAGGTAACAGAAAATTCACACTTTTTCGGGCGTTTTTGGTTTTTTTCCGGTTGTTCTTTTCTCAAAAATGTGTTATAACCATCAATGCCTTTGGGAGGGAGGCCCAGCGCGCCTCCCCGCGGTGCACATTTGGAGGTTTGTCGTACTATGAAACAACGCTCATCCGCCCATCAGATCGACATGGTCCACGGCCCCCTGGCCGGGAAACTGCTGCTGTTCGCCCTGCCGCTGATGCTGTCCAGCCTGCTGCAGCTCCTCTTCAACGCCGCCGACGTGGTGGTGGTGGGCCGCTTCGCCGGGCCGGAGGCCCTGGCCGCGGTGGGCTCCACCACCTCCCTCATCAACCTGATGGTCAACATCTTCATCGGCCTGTCCGTGGGCGCCAACGTGGTGGTGGCCCGGGACCTGGGGGCCGGACGGGAGGAGGAGGTCCGCAAGGGCGTCCACACCTCCATCACCCTGGCCCTGATCGGCGGCGGGCTGCTGCTGGTGCTGGGGGCGGCCCTGGCCCGGCAGCTGCTGGAGTGGACCTCGTCCCCGGCGGACGTCATTGATCTCGCCACCCTGTATCTCCGCATCTACTTCTTCGGGATGCCCGCCAACATGGTCTACAACTTCGGCGCGGCCATCCTCCGGGCCCAGGGGGACACCCAGCGGCCCCTGTACTTCCTCACCGCCGCCGGCATCCTCAACGCGGTGCTGAACCTGTTCTTCGTCATCGTCTGCCACCTGAGCGTGGCGGGGGTGGCCCTGGCCACCATCATCTCCCAGTACCTCTCCGCGGTGCTGGTGGCGGTCTGCCTGCTGCGGGACAAGGGCCTGCTGCGGCTGGACCTGAAACAGCTGGGCCTGGACAGGCGGACGGTGAAGCGCATCGCCCAGGTGGGCCTCCCCGCCGGGTTCCAGGGCATGGTGTTCTCCATCTCCAACGTGGTGATCCAGTCCTCCATCAACTCCTTCAACTCCACCGCCATCGTGGCCGGGTCCTCCGCCTCCTCCAACATCGAGGGCTTCGTCTACGCGGCCATGAACGCCTTCTATCAGACCTGCCTCACCTTCTGCAGCCAGAACTACGGCGCGGGGGAGACCAAGCGGGTGGACCGGACGCTGCTCCTGTGCCAGGCCTACGTGGTGGCCACCGGCCTGATCCTGGGCACCCTGGCGGTGACCTTCGGCCACAGCCTGGCCTCCATCTACGCCCCCGGCGAGGAGGAGGTCATCGCCCAGGCCCAGGAGCGCCTGCGGATCGCCGCCGGGCCCTACTTCCTCTGCGGCATGATGGACACCATGGTGGGCGTCCTCCGGGGCATCGGCTACTCGGTGATCCCCATGGTGGTGTCCATGGTGGGGGCCTGCGGCCTGCGGCTGGTGTGGGTGGCCACGGTGTTCCAGTGGGTCCACACCCCCGCCATGCTGTACCTCTCCTACCCTGTCAGCTGGGCGATCACCGCCCTGGTCCACCTGCTGTTCTTCCTCTTCGTGCGCAAACACGCCTACGCCAAGGTGCGGGGCATCCACGGCACCGGCGGCGGCACCGCCGCCCCGTCCCAGGAGGACACCGCCAAGTCCCAGACGGCAGCGCCCGTGGAGGTCCACAAGAACACCACCCGCAAGGCTCTCTCCGCGTGATCGTTCGTCCTGATGGACGGCCCAATATAGCACAAAAAAGTTCCGCCCCGGCTCTCCCTTTGAGCCGGGGCGGAACTTTTTCTGCCTCAGTTATTGTTCTACGGCCTCCGCCGTCTCCTGGAACGGGTCGCCCACGCCCTCCCGGGCGGGGGGGTCCGGCGCGGGGGGCGCGGAGCGCTCCAGGTTCAGGCCGGTCTCCCGGTCGAACACGTGGGCGGCGCTGCCCCGGAAGGTGAAGCGCACCGGGGTGCCCATGGGCATCATCTTCTGGTCCGCCTCCGCCGCGTCCTCGGACACCGGCACCACGATGACCACGTCCCGCCCCAGGGCGTCCACGTGGATGTGGACCGCGCTGCCCATCATCTCGGTCACGTCCACCGAGGCGAAGATGGCGTTGTCCGCCTCCGTCAGGGACAGGTGCTCCGGGCGGACGCCCAGGGTGACCTCCCCGGTGCCCACGCCGTTGGCGGCCAGCCGCGCCGACTTCTCCGGCGTCAGCTCCACGTGGGCCCCGCCCAGCTCCACCCGGTAGCGGTCCCCCTCCCGGACGAGCCGCGCGTCGAAGAAGTTCATCTGGGGCGTGCCGATGAAGCCCGCCACAAAGAGGTTGGCCGGGTGGTGGAACACCTCCTGGGGCGTCCCCACCTGCTGGATGAAGCCGTCCTTCATGATCACGATCCGGTCCCCCAGGGTCATGGCCTCGGTCTGGTCGTGGGTGACGTAGATGAAGGTGGTCTGGATGCGCTGGCGCAGCTTGATGATCTCCGCCCGCATCTGGTTGCGGAGCTTGGCGTCCAGGTTGCTGAGGGGCTCGTCCATCAGGAACACCTGGGGCTCCCGGACGATGGCCCGGCCGATGGCCACCCGCTGGCGCTGGCCGCCGGAGAGGGCCTTGGGCTTGCGCTTCAGCAGCTCGGAGATATCCAGGATCTCCGCCGCCTCCCGGACTTTCTGGTCGATGACCCGCTTGGGGAACTTCCGCAGCTTCAGGCCGTAGGCGATGTTGTCATAGACGGTCATGTGGGGGTAGAGGGCGTAGTTCTGGAACACCATGGCGATGTCCCGGTCCTTGGGCGGGACGTTGTTGACCTTCTTCCCGCCGATGTAGATCTCCCCCTCGGTGATGGCCTCCAGGCCCGCCACCATCCGCAGGGTGGTGGACTTGCCGCAGCCGGAGGGCCCTACCAGGACGATGAACTCCTTGTCCGCGATCTCCAGGTCGAAGTCCTGCACCGCCACCACGGAGTTGTCGTATACCTTTTTCACGCCTCGCAGGCTCAGGTCAGCCATTCTCGCCGCCGCCTCCTGTCTTCTTCTTGTACGCCTTCTCCAGGCGCTCCTCCTTGCGCTGCTCGGCGGCGGCCTCGATCCTGGCGGGGATCGTCTCTTTGGCCTGCTTCCAGCTCCGGCGCAGGGCCCGGATGCCCAGCACCAGCGCGAAGATCGCGGGGCACAGCGCCAGCAGCACCGCCAGCAGCATCAGCAGCGCCGCATAGTCCTCCGTCAGCCGGGCGGCGTTCTCCCAGTAGGGGTAGATGACGCCGTTGACCCGCATGGACCGCTCCCCGTAGCCCCGGATGACCTCCAGGAGGCGGCCCGGCCTGTAGCGCCCGCTGTTCTCCACGATGTCGCCGCTGCCCACGGAGAAGTTGTCCTCCACCACGCCCTTGGCGTAGTTGGAGATGGGGTCCGGCATGACCAGCTCATAGCAGTCGATCTGGGCGTCCTCCACCAGCCGGGCCAGGGCGGACCAGGACAGGAACACGCCGCCCCCGCCGGTGTAGGACCGGGCGGTGGCGAAGTCCGTCTCCCGGGCCACCACGCCGGAGACCACGAAGGGCGTCTCGTTGAGGTAGACCGTCATACCGGCCAGGTCCGTGCTGCCGTACAGCCGCCAGGCCATCTCCTCGTCCAGCACCACCAGGTCGTCCATCAGGTCGTCCTCGTCGATGTAGGACCCGCCCAACAGGGGCAGGGGGTGGAAGTAGAAGAAGTCCCCTCCCACGCCCAGGGCGGTCACCGAGGCGGTGCCGTTCTCCGTGCTGGCGGTGAGATCGGCCGGGCCGCTGTAGGCGTCGATGTACAGGCTGCCCTTCTCCGGGACCTCCATGGACTGCTCCGTAAGGGCGGTGTCCAGGCTCTGGCGGAAGCGGAAGATGTCCTCCTCCGTCTTCCCCTGCCCCACCGGCAGAAAGGCGGCCAGCTGGGCGAAGCGGAGCTCGCTCTCCCCCCGGAATCGGTCCGCCGCATCCAGGGTGATGAGGGCATGGCTCACCGTCCGCAGGCCCAGGAGGCAGGCGACAGAGCCCAGCACCAGGACGATATTCAGAATGAGCAGGAACCACTGCTTGAACCCGAACCCCTTGATGGCGGCCCTGGCGCTGCGGATGGGATGGGGCCGCGTCATGACGGGTCCTCCACCAGGCGGACCTGGCTGCCGGCGGCCAGGGGCGCGCTGGAGGTGGTGATCACGTAGTCGTTGGCGGTGAGGCCGCTGACGGCGGCGTTGGTGTCATCCTCCGCCAGGACCTCCACGTCCACCCGGGTGGCGGTGTAGCGGTTGCCCAGGGGTGTGCTGCGGCTGGTGACCACCAGCACGAAGTGGCCGTTGGAGTCCTCCCGCAGGGCGCTCTTGGGCACGATGGTGTCCATGGTGGTGCTGCGCTGGCCGATGGAGAGGGTGATGTTGGTGCCGGGGTCCACGTCGCCGGTGACCCGGAACACCAGGATGCGGCGCTGGCCCTGGGACTCCGGGTCCGCCACGATCTGCTCCAGGGTGGCCTCCAGGGTCCGGCCCCAGCCGTAGTAGTTGGTGACCTCGGCAGTGTCGCCGGGCTTCACCTGCTGGGCCTGCTCCCGGGTGACGGACACCCGGACGGTGTAGCCCCGGTCCACCACGTCGATGACGGCCATGGCGGAACCGGCGGTGGTCTCCTTGCCGGCGCTGACGTTGATGGCGGTGACGGTGCCGGAGACGTTGGCCTTCACCTCCGTGTCGATCACGTCGGCCTTTAGCTTGTCCACCGCCTCCTGCTGCCGGGAGATGTCGTCCCGCATGTTCTGGAGCTCCAGGTTATTGAGCTGCTTGTCGATGTCCTTGCCGGTGAGGTAGTCCTCCAGGGCCCGCTGGGCGGACGCCACGCTGTTCACCGCGGCCTCATAGGCCGCCTTCTTCTCGTTCAGCTCCGTCTCCATGTCGGTGGCCGTCTTCTCCAGGTCGGCGGCCACATCCTGGGCCGCCTCCATGGCGGCGGTGGTGTCGTCGATCTGCTTCTGGAGCCCGCTGTTGGCCTCCTTGGCGGCGTCCAGGGACAGCTGGGCGTCCTGGAGCTGGAGCTGGAGGGACTGCATCTGGGTATTGGCGTCGGAGAGCTCCAGCTGGGTCTTCCGGAGCTTCTCCCGGGCCTCGCTGATCTCCTCCAGCTTGTCGCCGCGGTCGTCGTTGATATCGCCGATGGCGATGCCCAGGTCCGCCTGGAGGCGCTGGAGCGCGGTCTGGGCGTCGTAGTACGCCTGCTCCGCCTCGGCCACCGCGCTCTGGTCCGCCAGCAGCGCGGTATACACCGTCTGGTAGTCCCGCAGGGTGTACTGCGTGTCCGGCACGGGGGGCTCCGCGGCGGTCTCGGCCCCGCTGTCCTCACTCTCCCCGCCGCTCACCGCGGGCGTCTGGGCCCGGTTGGCGTCCGTCAGGTACGCCTCGCAGTAGATCTGCTGGGTGGCGTTCAGCGGGAAGGGCTCGGAGAAGCCGGTGCCGCTGGCGTTGAGGTAGCTCTCGTACTCCTTCCACGCGGTCCAGTCGCTCTGGGTCATGGGGGTCTTATAGGCCGCCTCCACCTGGCCGAAGAACTCCCAGAGCACCGCGTTGTACGCGATCCAGTCGCTGGTCTGCTTGTTCTGGGCGGAGGCGACGGCGCTGTAGGCCACGTCCACCGCCTGCCGCGCGTCCTCGATCTGGCGCTCCAGGCTGGTGTTGCCGCCCTGGATGTCCTCATACTGCTTCTCCAGGGCGCGGATGCCGTCCGTCTGGCTCTCGATGCTGCCCTCCAGGGAGGAGATCTCGCCCTCCAGGGAGGAGATCTCGCTCTTCAGCTCGCTCACCAGCTCCTGGGCCTTGGCCACCGTCTCGTCGCTGGACATGGTCCGGTTCAGGTCCTTGATGGCGGCCTCCAGCCGCTTGACCTCGTTCTTGGCGGCGGTCACCTCGCCCTTGGCGTTGACCAGGGCCGTCTCGTCGGCCTGGGTCACCAGGTTCTCGTCCCGGTCCTTAGTGGCCTTCTCCAGGTCCTCCTGCATCTTCTCCACCTCACGGTCGTCGGTGGCGTAGGTCTTGGACAGCTGGAGCAGCCGGGTCTGGTACTGGGTGTTCAGGTCCCGGAGGGTGTCCTGGGCGGTCTGGAGCTCGGTGCTCTCCATGTCCCCCAGGATGAACAGCACGTCCCCCTGCTCCACGCTGTCGCCCACCTTGACGCAGACGGTGCGGACCTCACGGGTCTGGTCGATGATGACCTCGTAGCTCTCCGTGGCGGCCACGGTGCCGCTGCCCCGGATGCGGGCGTTGATGGTGCCGCTGGTGATGCGCTGGGTGGCCACCTCCGGCAGGGAGTAGTTCATGATGGTATTGGAAAACAGGGTCAGCACCAGCAGCACCGCCAGGAACACGATGGCGATGGTCTTGATGAGCTCCCGCTTCTTAGACTTCTCTTTGACTTCCATAGCGTTCGATCCTTTCACATGGAGTGTGGTATCAGCCCTTGACGGAGCCCTGGTGCGCGATGCCCTCCACCAGGTAGTCCTCGCCGTGGAGGAACAGGAGGATGCACGGCACCATGTAGATGGTGGCGATGGCGAAGGCCAGGCCCACCTCGCTGGTGTTGATGGTGGAGAGGTACACGGAGAGCGGCTGCTTGCTGGCGTCGCTGAGCAGCACCACCGGCTGCTCCACCATGTTCCAGTAGTCGATGAAGACCAAGATGGCGATGGAGTACAGGGCGCTGCGGCACTGGGGCAGGCAGATGTCCTTGAAGATCTGCCACTCGCTGGAGCCGTCCAGCTTGGCCGCCTCAATGAGGGAGCCGGGGATGCGCCGCATGGATTTGGTCAGCAGGAACACCGAGAACGGCGCGAACATGCCGGGGAAGATGATGGACCACCGGGTGTTGATGAGCCCCAGCCACTGGCTGACCAGGAAGTTGGGCACCAGGGTCACCTGCACCGGCATCAGCATCAATATCACGTAGAAGAAGAACAGAAAGGCCCGGACCTTGCCCCGCCAGCGGGTGAAGCCGTAGGCGGTGATGGAGGCCACCGCCAGCTGGAGCAGCACGATGGGCACCACCAGGATCACCGAGTTCCAGAACTTCAGCAGGTAGTCCGGGCTGCGGATCAGGGTGTTGATGTACTGGCTGAAGGTGACCTTGTCCGGGATGAATTTCAGGTTGACGGTCTCGGAGATATACGCCTTGCCCTCGCCGCCGGTGACGTTGGTGAAGATCTGGCCGTAGTTGGCGCTGATCTCGCTCTGGGTCATGAAGGAGTTGGTGATGGTCAGCACCGTGGGCATCAGGAACAGGAGGGCGAAGGCCGCCGCCAGGAGCGTCAGCAGGAAGCGCGCGAAGTACCGCTTTTTGATCATCCCTCCACATCCTTTCCGAAGACGTCCTCGATCTTGAAGAGCAAAGCGATCAAAACCACCAGCACCAGCGCCATCAGCACCGCCGCGGTGGACATCTTCTGATAGTCAAAGTTGGCAAATGTGTTGTTCATGAAGTGCTGCATCATATACAGCCCGATGTACGGATAGGCCCCCACCAGCAGGTAGATCTCCCGGAACACCTTGAAGGAGTTGATGATGGCCAGGATGGCCACGAAGAGCACCGTGGGGGACAGATAGCGCAGCTTGATGTTGAAGAACTTGTGGGCCGCCGAGGCGCCCTCCACGTCGGCCACCTCCAGCAGCTCCTTGGGGATGTTGTTGAGGGCGGCCATGAAGAGGATCATGAAGTATCCCAGATTCTTCCAGAGGAAGAGCACCACGATCACCCACAGGCAGTAGGGGCTGTTGAGCCAATCGACCGGGTCCACGCCGAAGTGGGCGAGAAATACGTTGAGGGTCCCCCGGTAGTGGAAGATGACCTGCCAGATCAGCACCACCGACGCCACGGGGACCATCATGGGGCTGAGGAAGAAGGTGCGGAAGAGGCTCTTGCAGGGGATGCGGCACTCCAGGATCAGGGCCAGCCCCAGGCTCAGCACCACCGCCAGGGGCACCGAGATAAGGGAGAACATGGCGGTGTTCTTGGCCGCCGTCTGGAAGGAGGAGTTCTGGAGCACAGCGATGAAGTTGTCCAGGCCCACGAACTCCGGGTTGCTGGGGGCCCGGATGACGGAGTAGTACACCACCACCAGGAAGGGCAGGATGAAGAACACCGACACCCCCAGGAAGCTGGGCCCGGAGAAGCACAGGGACGAGAGCACGTCCTTTACCTTCATGTTCGCCCGCTCCCAGGCCTCGGCCTTGGTGAGCTTGGGCTTGGGCTGCTTCGTCTTTTTAGGCTTGGGCTCCTTTTTCAGTTTTGTTTTGGCTTCAGCGATTTTCATTGACATAGAGCATCACCCGGTTTTGGATCAGGCTGCAGGTCTCGTCCAGGCTCTTGTCCCCGGCGAAGTAGGGACCGGCCAGCTCCTCCACGATACCATACAGAGCCTCGTCATAGCTGTACATCCGTCCGATGCTGTCATACAGCGCCAGGAATGAACGGTACTCCTCCTCCGTCATGGCGTGGTAGGGGACCTCCTGGCCATCCAGGAACCATCCCCCGTCGGCGGATACCGTTGTGCCGTCGGAATAGGTGACCAGGTGTTCCGTCATGGCGTAGTCCACCTGCTTCTGGAAGTCGGCCCTGTTGATGAGGAACCCGCCAATGGACTCAGGGCGCTCGGTGGTATCCCAGTGGGGCGTCAGCACACGCCGCATGAACTCCCAGGCGGCCTCCTTGTCCCGGCAGGCGCTGGACATGGCCAGGGCGTGGGAGTGGATATCGAAGCAGTTCCCGCCGCCGCTGCCGCTGGGCCAGCCCACGAAAGACGCCTCCCCGCCTAGCCGGGCGGCGATGGTCTGGAAGTCCTTGAGCCGGTAGAGGCCGTCGGCCAGCAGCATCTGTCTCCCGGACAGAAGCCGGGCGTCCTCGCTCTCCCCGTCCTCACCGGCGGTGAGGGGAAAGCTGTCGCAGAAGGCCAGCAGGGCCCTGAACTCGTCCCCCGCAAAGGAACAGGTCCCGGTCTCCCAGTCCACGAAGCGGTCCAGCTCCATGGGCATCACCTCCGCCAGGACGCCCGCCTTGGTGGCCCCGGCGTCCAGGACGGCGCAGCCCTCCGGCAGGGCGGCCCGGAGCTCGTCCAGGGTCCAGCCGGTGCGCTGGCCCACCACCTGGGCGGCCCCGGCCACAAAACGGATGGTGAAGCGCTCGAAGATCTGATAGAGCTTCCCGTCCTGCTCCGAGGCCTCCAGGGGCCCCAGCATCAGGTTCTCCCGGCCAAGGTCCGGGTCTGCGTCGATCCAGGGCCACAGGTCCTCCAGGTAGCCCTTGGCCGCCAGCTGGCGGATGGGCAGGGACTCGGTGTCCAGGATATCCGGCACGTTCCCCGCCAGGATATCTGTCACCAACTGGGTCATGGCCCCGGGATTATCGGTGGGGTCGTAGGCGTAGTCTTTGATCTTGATCCGCACGTTGTCATGGCTCTGGTTGAAGGTGTTGACTGCGGACTGCATGACGCCGGAGAGCTGCAGGGTGGCGTAGGTCAGGACCGTAGTCTCCGGCAGGCTGTCCGGGTCCGCCGGGGAGATCACCGCCAGCTCCGCGCCGCCGCCGCGCTCCGCCAGCACCGCGAACCGTCCGTCCTCCAGGGCGGACAGGCCCATGATGCCCTCCCGCGGGACCCCCAGGTCACTGAAGGGCAGGAGCGCCACGGGGCCGCTCTCCCCGTCCCAGCCCCAGAGGACGCCGCCGTCCTCGTAGTAAAAGAGATACCGTCCGCCGCCGGGCCAGACCGCTCCGGCGCTGTCCGGCAGGCCCAGGTCAGCGCCCCAGTCCCGCCGCTCCGGGTCCAGCTCCCGGACCCGGCTCACCGTCTCCCCGGTCAGGCCGTTCTCCCGGCGGCTCCATGCGCCCACGCCGCCGCCCAGGACGAACGGCCCGCTCCGGAGATCCTTGTCCTCCGCCGTGAACAGGGGGCGCAGCGCCGCATCCACGGCGTGGATGGTATCCTCATAGCGGGTATACAGGTTCCCGGCGCTGTCCGGGGCCGCGCCGTCAAAGGAGCGGGTGATGCCCAGGTCCAGGCACATCTGCGCGTAGTCCGCCCGCCGCAGCTCGTTCCCGTCTTCATCCAGTTGGCGGTAGACGTCCTGCTCCCCGGTGTCCGACAGGAAGCTCTCCTTGCTGTCCGTCTCCGGGTCGAAGTCCTCCGGCAGGTCGTAGACCGCGTAAGCGGCCTGCTCCCGGACCCACAGCGTTCCGTCCGGGCCGGGAAGGACCGCGCTGATGCGGCTGCTGCCCTCGCCCCCCGCCGGGTAGGCCAGGGGCGTGTAGCCGGGCAGCTCCTCCGCCCCGCCGTCCAGGTCCACGCGCCAGAGGCGGCGGACATCGCCGGTCCGGTCCGCGAGATAGGCGCGGTCCCCGGCGATACACCCCGCGGTGACGTCCTCCAGGGCGCCGGGCAGGGACACCTGCTCCCTTGTGTACACGGTATCGCCCAGGTCCGCCGGCGCAGGGCTGTCCCCGCCGGCGTCCCCCCGGCCGCAGGCGGCCAGGGACAGGAGCAGGCACAGCGCCAGCAGCGCCGCCGGGAGCCGGTATTTCCTTCTCATGGCGCCTCCCCCTCTCTCAGGGCCTGTCAGCGATTTTCATTGACATAGAGCATCACCCGGTTTTGGATCAGGCTGCAGGTCTCGTCCAGGCTCTTGTCCCCGGCGAAGTAGGCCCCGGCCATTTCGGAGACGATGCCGTAGATGGTCCCACGGCCGTTGTCCATCCGCTCCACGGCGTCGTAGAGGGCCATCAGCCGGTCCAACTCCTCCTGCTTCATGGCATAGAGCTCGTAGGGCACACCGTCGTACTCGCCCCAGTGCTTCTTGACCTCCACCTGGAGCCCCTTGGGCAGGGTCTCGTACTCCGGCGTCATGGCGGCGTCCACATTGTACTGGAAGTCCTGCTTGTTGATGGGGAACAGGTAGTCCCCGTAGTAGTTCTGGCCCGCCCGGGGCAGGAATGCCTGCCGGATAAAGCTCCAGGCCCCCTCCTTGCAGGGGCAGGAGGCCGACATGGCCAGGGCGTTCTCCCCGACCCCCACGGTGAAGGCGCTACCGCAGCTGCCATCGGCGGTGGGGAACCCGATGCAGGCCACGTCCTCGCCCCAGAACTGGGGGTATAGCTGAAGGTCGTCCAGGCGGAACAGCGTGGCGTGGTCCAGCACCTGCCTGCCGTGGTAGATCCGGTCGTAGGTCCCCCCGTAGCCGTCGTCGGTGTTCCCCTGCTCCGCCGGGAAGAGGGCGCAGAACTCCAGCAGCCGCTTGAAGCCGCCGCTCTCAAAGGAGCACTCCCCGGTCTCCCAGTCCACAAAGGAGTCCAGCACTTGGGGGGCCGCCCAGTAGAACATAGAGGCGCTGGTCATGCCGGGGCCCAGCAGGGTCACGTCCTCCGGCAGGGAGTCGTTCAGCGCAATCACGTCCTCCAGGGTCCAGCCCAGCCGGTCCCCCACCCTGCTGACGGGGGCGATCACCGTGTCGATGCTGAAGTTGGAGAAGGCCTCGTAGAGCTTGCCGTCCACGCTGGCGGCCTCCAGGGGCCGGACCATCAGGTCCTCCCGGCCGAAGTCCGGGTCGCCGTCAATCCAGGGCCACAGGTCCTCCAGGTAGCCCTTGGCCCCCATCTGGGTGAGGCCCGCCATTCGGTCCACCACGGCGGAGTCGATGATGTCGGGGATGTTCCCGGTCTGGAACTCCGTCAGGATCAGGGTGTTCATGGCCTCGTAGTCGCCGCCGGACAGCTCGTGGTAGTCCCGGACCCGGATGGCGTACTCGCTGCTGCTGGCGTTGAAAAGCTGGATCTGCTGGGTCTCCTCGGTGCCCAGCCAGCAGGTGCCGTAGGTGAGGATCTTCCTCTCGCTGACCTGCGCCTCCGACCGGTCCACGGCGGTCAGCAGGGACAGCACCGGCGGCTGGGTCCCCTGCCAGTCCGCCGCCGCCCCGGTCATGGCGGCCATGCGGCCGTCGGGCAGCATGGACAGCAGATAGACCCGGTCCTGGTTCAGGCCAGCGTCGAACCAGCTGAACAGCTTCACCGCCTGCTCCGCCCCGGCGTCCCAGCCGTAGAGGCCGTCGCCGCTGGTGTAGAGGAACCGGAACTGGCCGCTGCCGGGGTAGATCCGGTACACGCCGCTCTCCACGGGGTAGCCGGTCCCCCAGTCCTTGGCCTCCAGGTCGATGGCCCGGAGCTGCTGGCCGCCGCCCCCGCCGGGTCCGGCGTCCACGTAGGTCAGCACCGCCATGGTCCCGTCCGCCAGGGCCACGGCGCCGTCGTTCATATTGCTCCCCTCCAGGGAGAACAGCACGTTCAGGTCCTTGTCCAGCACATGGACCTGCCCGTTGCTCACCAGGTAGGCGTTGCCCTCCCCGTCAAAGGAGACGGTAAAGGAGGAGAATGGGTCCTCCGGGTCCTGGCCCAGCTCCGCCAGCTTCTCCGACAGATCCACCCGGCGGAGCTCATTGCCCTCGCTGTCCAGCAGGAGGTAGGTGTCGCCGCCCCCGGTCTCGGAGCGGTAGTGGTAGGCGTCGTCCGTCTCCGGGTCGAAGTCCGGGGGCACGTCCAGGTAGTACCACTGGGCGGTCTCCTGCACCCAGACCGAGCCGTCAGCGTTGGCCCGGAGCAGGTGGAGGGACACGGCGCCGCAGGCCTCCTCCGGCACCTCCGGGACCCGGTAGCCCGGCAGCTCCACCGCCGCGCCGCCGTCCAGCCCCGCCTTCATCAGGCGGCAGTGATAGCGGTAGTCGTCCTGGATATAGCCGTTGTGGGCCACGCTGGCCGTCTCCTGGGTGTAGTCCACCAGGTACATGGTCGCCCCGTCCGGGGCCAGGACGGCGGAGGAGACGTTGTAGAGGCCCGTGGGCAGGGCCGCCGTCTCGGGGACGAACACCTTGTCCCCCAGGGGCTGGACGGAGGCGCCGCCGGAGTCCTTGGTGTCTCCGCCGCCGTCCTTCTCCCCCTGGCCGCAGGCGGCCAGGGACAGGAGCAGGGACAGCGCCAGCAGCGCTGCCCACAGCTTCGTTGCGCTTCTCTTTCTCATTCCCGTGCCCTCCCGCTCTTCCGCGGCGCGCGTTTCTGTCATTCTACCACAGCAGAACTGAAAAGTAAAGACGCGCGCCGCGAAAAAAGAGGGTTTGGGGAATGTTACCGGCTCCTTAGCGGTTCTCGTTCACGTACAGCTCCACCTTGCTCTGGATGTTGTTCACAGCGGTGTCCAGGTCGGTGTCCCCGGCGAAGTAGCTGCCCGCCGTGTCGCTGACGATGTCGAAGACCTTCTCGTCGTACTCATAGATGCTGTCCACCGCGTTGTAGAGGGCCATGAGCTGGTCGTACTCCTCCTGGCTGGCGGCCATGATATCCACCTGGAGATTGCCCCAGCCGTAGCCGTAGTTGGACTGCTCGACGGGCTGGCCGTTCTCGTCCAGCACCGGGTCGCCGTTGGCGTCCGTCTGGTAGTGGGGCGTCATGCACGCCTTGGCGATGAAGTCAAAGTCCGCCTTGTTGGTGGAGAAGCTGCTGTTGCCGACGCTGCCCATGGACAGCTCGCTCTCGTCCCTATCGGCGTAGCGCACCGACTCGTCAGGCAGCAGGACCTGCCGCATGTAGCTCCAGGCCCCGTCCTTGTCCTTGCAGGTGGAGGACATGGCCAGGCCGCCGCTGAAGGTGAAGGCGCTGCCGCAGGAGCCGTCCTCCCTGGGGTAGCCCACGTAGCTGACCGCGCCGCCGAACATGGCCTTGTGCATCTGTATCTCGGCGAAGCCATAGACTTCGGTCTGCAGCAGCATCTGCCGGCCCTCGCTGATGCGGGTGGGCTCGTCGTTGCTCTCGTCATACTGGTAGCTGTCCCAGTCGAAGCTGGCGGGGAACCCGGCGCAGAACTGGAGCAGGGACTTGAACTCGTCGGTGTTGAAGGAGCACTTACCGGTGTCCCAGTCCACGAAGCTGTTGAGGTTCTGCGCCATGACGGAGGTCAGCATATCCGGCGCGGAATCGGTGTCGCTGAAGATGCTGCAGCCCTCGGGCATGGTGGCCAGGGCGGCCTGGAGGTCGGCCAGGGTCCAGCTGGTCCGGTCCCCCACCACGGAGGTCGCGCCCGCCACCGTGGAGATCGAGAAGTTGGAGAACACCTGGAGGAGCCGGCCCTCCTCGTCGCTGGCCACGTCGAAGACGTGCTGCATCAGGGCCTCCCGGCCGCCCAGCTCGGTGTCGCCGTCGATGTAGGGCCACAGATCCTCCAGCAGGTCCTTGCCCGCCAGCTGGCTGATGGGCATATTGTCGGTGGCCAGGATATCGGGGATGTTGCCCGCGATGACCTCGGTGTTGAACCGGCTGAGGCCGCCGGAGGGGTCGTCGTCGGTGTTGTACTGGGAGTAGTCCACCACCTCGATGCGGTACTTGTCGCTGGAGCGGTTGAACTGGACGATCTTGTTCCGCTCGTTATAGCCCAGGTACATGGCGCCCAGGGTGAGGGTGGTCTTCTCCGGCAGGGTGGAGCGCTCCACCTCCGTCAGCAGGGCCAGCTCATAGTTCTCCCGGTCGTTGCTCCAGTCCTCGGTCATGACCGCCACCCGTCCGTCGGAGAGGAAGGTGAAGAACTGGATGTTGTTGGCGTTGATGTCGGAGTCCAGCCAGTTCAGGAGCTGCTGGCCGTTGAAGCTGGCCTTGCCGCTCTCATCGGTGTCGCCGGGCTTGCCGCCGTAGAGCTCGTCGCCCTCCATGTAGTAGCAGAGGTAGTCCCCGCCGCCGGGGTAGACCTCATAGACCTCCGAGGGCAGGGCGTAGGTGGCGCCCCAGGCCTGGGCCTCCAGGTCCACGGTCTGAAGCTGGTAGCCGTAGGTGTTGGTGACGGGGTCGCTGTAGTTGACCAGCAGGCCCACGGTGCCGTCGCCCAGCACCACCGGGTCCCGGTAGGCGTTGTCCCCGGCGTCCAGGCTGAAGAGGGGCTCCATCTGCCCGTCCAGCACCCACAGCTTGCCGCCGCAGAGCATATAGGTATTCCCGGCGGGGTCGAAGAGGATGCCGCTGGTGTAAGAGTAGCTGTACGAGACGCTCACGTCGCCGCCGCTGTCGCTGCCGTCGGACGGGTTCAGCTTCTCCTCCAGATCAGAGATGTCCACCCGCTGGATCTCGTTGCCGGTGGTGTCCAGCTGCCGCAGGGTCTTCACGGTGGTCTGCTCGCTCATGTAGTTCCACTGGTCGTCGGTCTCCGGGTCAAAATCCTCCGGCAGGTCGTAGGTGTAGTAGTTCATGGTCTCGTTCACCCACAGGGTGCCCTCGGCCCCGGCGGCGAGGCCCCGGGCGTCGCTGTAGCCCTCCATGCCCTCGGGGATGGACAGGGGCTCGTAGTTGGTGAGCTCCTGCACCGCGCCGTCCGGGAACACCTGGAGGATGACGGTCTTCCCGTCCCTGGCGGTGTAGGTCTCGCCGGTCTCGGGGTCGGTCTGCTCCGTCTCCGTGTAGACCGTGGTCAGGAGATAGAGGTAGTCGCCGCTGGCGCAGACGCCGTCGATATAGCTGATGTCCTTGTCCACGGCGGCGTTCAGGTCGATGAACTCCGCGGCGTAGACGGTGCCGCTGAGCTGCTGGCCATCGCCGTCCTTGCCGCCGCCGCTGCTGTTGTTCCCATCCTTGCCGCAGGCGGTGAGGCCCAGGATCAGGGCCAGGGCCAGCAGCAGCGAGATGGCCTTCAAGGCGCTGTTCGCGCTGTCCGTTGCTCTTGTGTTCTGATACATACTGTGATCTCCTTCTGACAAAATGGTTTGCTTCCACATCTCCCCCACTATACCACAACAAAGTTTAAGGATACAGGGGGGGAATGTTTAAGATTTCTTTAAGACGCCACCGGCCGGACGGCGCTCCGCAGAAGGAGTACCGTCCCTACTTCTGCTCGTTGACGTACAGGGTGACCTTGCTCTGGATCAGGTTGGCGGTGTTGTCCAGGGTCTTGTCCCCGGCGAAGTAGGCCCCGGTCTCCTCGCGGATGATGTTGAAGACGCTCTCGTCGCTGCTGTAGACGGAGGTGATGCTGTTGACCAGGTCCATGAACTTGTCCAGGCCCGCCTGGGTCAGGGGCTTGGTCTCGATCTCGGTGGAGTCGTCGATCCACACGCTGCCGCTGTAGACCGGGATGGGGTCGCCGTTCTCGTCCACCATGACCTCGCCGTTCTCGTCTACCTCGTACTCCCGCATGGCGTTCTCCGCGCTCTTGTCGAAGTCGGCCTTGTTGGCGGGGAGGTAGTAGTGGTAGCCGTTCTCGTCCGCCCGGGGCAGAAGGTCCTCCCGCATGAAGTCCCAGGCCGCCTCCTTGTCCTTGCAGGAAGAGGACATGGCCAGGCCCTCGTAGATGACGAAGCTGCTGCCCACGGAGCCGTCCTCCTTGGGATAGCCCACATAGCTGTAGTTCCCGTCGAAGACGGCCTCCAGCTCCTGGATATACCAGTCGAGGCTGGACATACTGGAGGTGTACAGGAGCTGCTGGCCCTTCATCATGCGGGCGTAGTCGCTCTCATAGACCATGTCGTCCTCCTCGTCGTAGTTGTACTCCGCCGGGAAGCTGTTGCAGAACTCCAGCAGGGACTTGAACGCCGGGGTGTCGAAGGAGCACTCGCCGGTGTCCCAGTTGATGAAGCTGTCCAGGTTCTGGGCCAGGACGTTGGTGAGCACGCCGTCCCGGGTGTTGTACTTGGCGAAGACGGTGCAGCCCTCGGGCATGGTGGCCAGGGCGGCCTGCAGGTCCGCCACGGTCCAGCTGGTCCGGTCCCCCACCACGTCGGTGGCGCCCACCGCGGTGCGGACGGCGAAGTCGGAGAAGATATAGTAGAGCTTGCCGTCCTGGCTGGCGGCGTTGAAGGGGGCCAGGATCAGGCCGTCCCGGCTGATGTCCGGGTCGTTGTCGATCCAGGTCCACAGGTCCTCCAGCATCCCCTTCGCGCCGTACTGCCGGATGGGCATCCCCTCCACGTCCAGGATATCGGGCACGTTTCCGGCGATCATCTCGGTATTCAGGCGGGTCAGGGCGCCGGTGCCGTCGCCGGTCTCATACTCGGAGTAGTCCCGGACCTCGATGCGGTGGGTGGTGCTGGTCTTGTTGAAGTCGATGATCCTGCCGCGCATCTCGTAGTCCAGGTACATGGTGCCGTAGGTCAGCGTGGTCTTCTCCGGCAGCTCGGACCGGGGGGTGGGGGTCAGGGTCACCAGCTCGATATCCGGATGGCCGTCCTCCATCCACTCGCTGGTGAGGGCCAGCACCCGGCCGTCGTCCCGGAAGGTGAAGCTCTGGACGTTGCCGGAGTTGACGTCGGCGTCGATCCAGGCGAAGAGCCGCTCCCCCGCGTCGGCGCCCTTCTTCCAGCCGTAGATGCTGTCGCTGTTGCGGTAGTAGAACAGGTAGTCCCCGCCGCCCCGGTAGACCTCATAGGCGCTGGCGGGCATGGGGTACTCCGCGCCCCAGTCCTTGGCCTCCAGATCGATGGTCTTCAGGGTCTGGGAGGAGGTCTCCGCCTGCTCGTCGTAGTGGTAGACCAGAATGGACATGGAGCCGTCGGCCAGCTCCACCATGCTGTTGTACATGTTCTCGCCCTCCACCCGGAAGAGCTCGTTGTTGGCGCTGTCCAGCACGGCGATGAAGCTGTCGCCCACGGCGTAGGTGTTGCCCTTGGTGTCGTGGTAGACGCCGTTCAGCCACTCCGCGCCCAGCTGCTCGGCCAGGGCGTTCTGGTCGTTGGCCTCGCCCTCGGTGCGGTCCAGCTCGCTGCCCTCGGCGTCCAGGTGCCGCAGGACGCTGATGGACTGGGTGTCGGCGTAGTTCCACCGGTCGTCCGTCTCCGGGTCAAAGTTCTCCGGCAGGTCGAAAGTGGTGGTCTCCGAATACTCGGTGACGTAGATGGTGCCGTCCTCCCCGGCGGTCAGGTCGTTGATATAGAACCAGCTGTTCTCCCCGGCGGTGCCGCTGGGCACGTAGTTGGCCAGCGTCTCCACGTTGGACCCGTCCAGCCCGGCGCGGTAGAGGTTGTACACCGGCGTGGTGTTCATATAGGTGTACTCCTCCCCGGTGGTGGGGTCGGTCTCGGTGACTTCCTCCTCCTGGTAGGTCTCGCCCACCAGGAAGATATAGTCCCCGGAGAAGCAGGTCCGGTCCACGTACTCCACGTCCAGATCCAGCGCCGTGTAGGTGGGGACGAACACGTTGGCGCTCAGCTGTTCCTTCTTCTCATCCTCCCCTCCGCCGCAGGCCGCCAGGGCCAGCAGCATGCACGCCGCCAGCAGCAGCGCGGTCAGTTTCTTCCCAAAGTGTTTCATAAGATGTCCTCCTCATTTTTCGCAGCAGGTCACCGCAGTGATGATGGGTGTCATCTCTATAGACGCATTGTAAGCGCCCGAGGTTCCACCGTCTACCTGCCAGTATGCTCGAACTTGTAACAAAGTTGCATCATCGGCGGGGAAACCATGAACTTTTTGTGAACAAGTCCCGGTCCCGCCCCTGGATGCGCGGCTGAGTTTATCATACCCCCGGAGCGGAAAAATGCAAGTTACAATCCGGTGCCAATATGGTTACAAAATCAAAAACCGCCCCGGCGGTCCATGGACTTTTGCGGCAGGCTGTCGAAAAAAAGCCGGGGCCGTGGCAGGAAAAATTTTCCCCGCCGGAATGATTTTGCGCCCATCTGCCAATACTGGATGGGAAAGGATGTGGGACTATGATCACCGCGTTCATCCGGACGCTGATCCTGTATTTTCTTCTGATGACCGGCCTGCGCCTCCTGGGCAAGCGGCAGATCGGCGAGCTGGAGCCCAGCGAGCTGGTGCTGACCCTCATCATCTCCGACCTGGCGGCGGTGCCCATGCAGGACTACGGCATCCCCCTGCTCAACGGGGTGCTGCCCATTGTGACGCTGCTGTGCCTGAGCCTGCTGCTCAGCTTCTTCAACCTGAAGTCCATCCGCTTCCGGAGCCTGACCTGCGGCCGGCCGGCCCTCATCATCCGGGACGGCAAGGTGCTCCAGCGGAACATGGCCCGGAACCGCTTCACGGTGGACGAGCTGTTCGAGCAGCTCCGCTGCCAGGGCTACAGCGACCTGACCGCCGTGAAGTACGCCGTCCTGGAGACCAGCGGCCAGGTGTCCGTCCTGCCCTACACCAAGGACAGCCCCGTCACCCCCAAGGTGCTGGAGCTGTCCCCCCGGGACGAGGTGACCCTGCCGGTGCTGGTCGTCAACGACGGGCACGTCCTGTCCGACAACCTCCGGGCCAGCGGCTACGACCGGGCCTGGCTGGACAAACAGCTGAAGGAGCGCGGCCTCACCTCCCCCCGTCAGGTGTTCCTGATGACCGTGGACGAGGCCGGGAGCGTGGTGTGCGTGGCAAAGGAGGGAAACGCTTGAGATCGCTGTATATCCCCGCCGCGGTGCTGGCGGGCATCGTGGCCCTGTCCCTGTGGTGCGGGGCCTATGTGGGGGGCCGCACGGAGACGTGGGTCTCCATGCTGGAGGAGACGGACGAGGCCGCCTGGCGGGAGGACTGGCAGACGGCCACCCAGCGCCTGGACCGGGCCTACGGGAGCTGGCAGCGGGAGCAGACTCTGCTCCACACCCTGGCCTCCCACGACGAGCTGGAGCAGGCGGAGAGCCTGTTCGCCGGGGCCTTCGCTGCCTGCCGGGAGATGGACGGCCCGGACTTCCACACCATGCTGGCCCAGCTCACCGCCGCCCTCCGGCACCTGGCGGAGGGGCAGGCGGTCAGCGTCAAGAATATCTTCTAGGGCCGCCCTCACGGGCAAAAGAATGAGCCGGCAGTACGCGGTCTATCCGCATACTGCCGGCTGTTGTGTGTTTGCCGCTGTTTGGTTCAGTCCTCCGCCAGAGGGAAATACGTCATGTCCACCACATAGGACGCGCCGTCCTCCGTGGTGAAGGTGAATTGGTCGTTGACGCTGTAGCCCTCGGGCAGGTTGTCCGGGGACAGGGGCGGCACCGCCCCGCTCTCGATGGCCTCCACGGCCTCCTCAAGGTCGAAGCCGCTGCCGGAGAGTCCCGCCTCCAGCATGTCCTGAGCGCCGCTGTGATCAACGGTGAGTCCATCCGATGACGGGTCTGGCACAAATGTGCCGTCCTCCCCGTCTGTCTTCTTTTCGGGGACGATCACCTCCCCGCCCTCCACCGCCTGGCCGTCTTTGGTCCAGAACTGCGTATCACTCTCGCCGGTGTCCCCGGCGGCGGCAAAGGCCGTGGTGGCACCTAGAACCAGCACCAGGGCCAGGACCAGGGAAACGATAGATGTCTTTTTGTATCTCATGATCGATGTTATCCTTTCTTCTGTCGCGTTTTTGCTGAAGCAGCTGCTGAAAGGGGCGAAGCCGCTCCGCCGCTCCGCCATGCGGATCAGGGCCATGGCGTAGTCCCTCCGGTCCTCCCCGCCCAGGTCCCGGATCACCCGCCCGTCGCAGGCCAGCTCCAGATCCCGGTCCAGCAGGACGTACAGCACCCACACCATGGGGTTGAACCAGTGGACGCACAGGGCCGCCGCCGCGAGGGCCTTGGCCGCCGCGTCAAAGCGTCGGATGTGGACCCACTCGTGGCAGAGCACATAGCGGACCTGCTTCTCGTCGTCCCAATCGGTATCCCTGGGCAGGAGGATCACAGGGCGGAGGACCCCGTAGGTCAGCGGCGTGGAGAGTCCGGTCAGCTGGCGGATCTCCACCCGCCGCCGGAGGGGATGCTCCCGGAGCCACCGCTCCGCCACTTCGTTCCGCACCGGCAGGGAGGTCCGGAACTCCCTCCGGCAGCGGTACCAGGAGACGAGGAAGTACACCGCCAGCGCGGCGGCCCCCAGCGCCCACACTGGGGCGGCCCAGGACACAGCAGCCACCCCGGGAGACGCTGTCCCGGAACGCCCCGCCAGTGCCCCGGACTCCAGCCGCTCCAGCGCCGGGACCGGAGCGCGGAGCCCAGCGGGCAGCGGGATGGACACCGGCAGCAGCAGGCGGGCCAGGGCAATGCCCCACAGGGCCCGGAAGGTGTCCTTGGGCAGCCTGTCCAGGGCCGCCGCCCGGACGATCGTCACCGCCAGGATCAGCGCCCCGCCGGAGAGGCTCATTTGCAATAAGCGCACCGGCATGATCTCACTCCCACTCCTCCACGATCTGCTTGAGCCGTTGGATCTGTTCGGCGGTGAGCTTCTTCTTGCCCAGCAGGGCGGCGAACAGCTTGTCGGCGGAACCGTCGTAAATTTTGTTGATGAGCTCGTTGGTCTCGGCCTCCTGCACCTCCTCCTTGGGGATGCGGGCATGGCACAGAAAGTTGGGCTCTGTGCGCTCGATGGCGCCCTTGCCGATGCAGCGCTTGATGAGGGTGTAGGTGGTGTTCATGTTCCACCCCACCTCGGCCTTCAGAATGTCCGAGATGCGCTTCGCCGTGGTGTCACCCTCCCGCCAGAGGACGTTCATCACCTTGATCTCCGAGTCTACCAGCTTGATGTCCATATCACGCTCCCCTTTCATAAGACGTCAGTCGTTTGGGCCCAAACTCATACTACCACAGTAGTTTCACTTTGTCAACACTGCTCCAGTAGTTTCATGAAAAATTTTTCCGGAGCGGGCGCGGCGCTGGACAGCGGGGCGGGTATCTGGTACAATGGACCAGGCCCGCCGGTTTTTGCGCGGCGGGACATGACCTTGCAAGGAGGCTGAACTGCCATGAAGCTGCTGCTGACCGCCTTTGACCCCTTTGGCGGCGAGAGCGCCAACGCCGCCCAGGAGGCCGTCCGGCTGGTGTCCGATACCGTGGGAGAGGTCCGGGTGGTGAAACTCACCGTGCCCACGGTGTTCGGGAGGTCCGTGGCGGCGGTGGCCGCCGCCATCGAGGCGGAGCGGCCCGACGCGGTGCTGTGCGTGGGACAGGCCGGCGGGCGGGCCGGGCTGACGCCGGAGCGGGTTGCCATCAACGTGGACGACGCCAGCATCCCGGACAACGAGGGCAACCAGCCCATGGACCGCCCCATCGTCCCCGGCGGCCCGGCGGCCTATTTCTCCACGTTGCCCGTGAAGGCCATGGTGCGGGCTATCCGGGACGCGGGCCTGCCGGCCAGCGTGTCCAACTCGGCGGGCACCTTCGTGTGCAACCACCTGATGTACGGGGTGCTGCACCTGCTGCATGAGCGGTACCCAGGCGTGCGGGGCGGATTTCTCCATGTGCCCCTCTCCCCCGCCCAGGCTTCCCGCCTGCCCGCCGGGGCCCCCTCCCTGCCCGTGGAGGACATGGCCGCCGGGATCGAGGCCGCTATCGGCGCGATCGCCGCCTACGAGCGAGATATCGCCGCTGCGGAGGGCGCGCTGAATTGATGCGGACGAATAGAGTTAACAAGCAAAAAACCGTTGCCGGGAGTCCCGTAGAAAGGACTTCCGGCAACGGCTTTTCTATTCAAAGAGGTTTATGATTTTCGGTTAGATGCTTGTATCGTTACCGTGCGGCAGACTGGGTATCGCAGCGACCCGGTAGCGATATTAAAGTTCTTTTTGCCTACTTTTTCTTTCAAGAAAAAGTAGGTTAGACGCCGAGCTTGGATTTGCGGAGCTGCTCGGTTTCGGTGCGGCTCTGGCCGGGGACGTAGCCGGGCAGGGGCACGATCTGCTGGTGGATGGCGTCCAGCATCCAGGACGCCTGGGGGAAGAAGTAGTGGTCGAACTCGAAGGGCGGGGTGATCCAGTTCTTGGCCCCCACCACGACCGGAGGCGCGTCCAGGTCGTCGAAGCAGAGGGTGGTGATGTTCTGGGCCACGTCGTTGAGGAAGGAGTTGCGGACGCAGGCGTCGCTGGTCAGCAGCACCTTGCCGGTCTTGCGGACGGACTCCACGATCTTCGTGTAGTCCAGGGGCACCAGGGAGTGGAGGTTGATGACCTCGGCCTCCATGCCGTACTTCTCGCTGAGCTCCTTCACCGCGTCCATGGCCCGGTACAGGGTCGCGCCCACGGTGATGACGGTGATGTCCTTGCCGGTGCGGACCACGTCCACGTCGCCAATGGGGATCTCATACCGCTCGGCGGGCACGCCGCCCTCGTGGAACTGCTCACCCACGTCGTAGATGCGCTGGCTCTCGAAGAACACCACGGGGTCCGTGCCCTTCAGGGCGGACTCCATCAGGCCCTTGGCCTCCCAGGGGGTGGCGGGGAAGCACACCTTCAGGCCGGGGATGTGGGCGCAGAGGGCAGTCCAGTCCTGGCTGTGCTGGGCCCCGTACTTGGAGCCCACGGAGACCCGGAGGACCACGGGCATCTTCAGGATGCCGGCGGACATGGCCTGCCACTTGGAGAGCTGGTTGAAGATCTCGTCGCCGGCGCAGCCGATGAAGTCGGCGTACATCAGCTCCACGATGGCCCGGCCGCCGCACATGCCGTAGCCCACGGCGGTGCCCACGATGGCGGACTCGGAGATGGGGGCGTTGAAGAGGCGGCTGTGGGGGATGGCGTCGGCCATGCCCCGGTAGACGGCGAACGCGCCGCCCCAGTCACGGACATCCTCGCCGTAGGAGATGAGGGTGGGGTCCTCGTAGTAGCGGTCCAGGATGACCTCGCTGATGGCGTCCCGGAGGTTGAAGAGCTTCATCTTGCTGACCGGCTTGCCGTCCTTGACGGGGACCCGCTCCTTGCTCTTCAGCTTCTGGTACATGGGGCACTCCTCCTTGGGCAGGAGGACGTCGGGGGTACGGTCGTCGAACCTCTCCACCTTCTCATTGGAGAACATCAGCCGCTCCACGAAGGCGGGGTCGGCGGCGAAGTCGGCGTAGGGGGACACGGAGGGGTCGGCGGCGTGGCGGCAGATCATGGTCATGCGCTCCACGGTCTCGGCCATGATCTCCTCGAACCTGCTGTCGGGGGCCACACCGGCGTCCACCAGGGCCTTGCGGTAGGTGACGATGGGGTCAATGGCCCGCCAGGCCTCGATCTCCTCCTTGGTGCGGTAGGCGTTCTGGTCGGAGGTGGAGTGGCCGGAGAGGCGGTAGGTGATGGTGTCCAGGAGGATGGGGCCCTTGCCCTCGTGCAGGAGGGCGAGCTTACGCTCCATGGCGTCCACCACGGCCAGGGGGTTGTAGCCGTCCACCCGTTCGGCGTACATCTGGGTGGGGGACACGCCGGAGCCCATACGGGCCAGCATGTCGTAGGCCATGGTTTCGCCCCGGGTCTGGCCGCCCATGCCGTAGGAGTTGTTGAAGATGTTGAAGAGGATGGGCATGCCCTTGTCCCGGCCCTGCTCCCAGAGGGTGTGGAACTGGTCCATGGCCGCGAAGTTCATGGCCTCCCACACGGGGCCGCGGCCCAGCGCGCCGTCGCCGATGTTGCAGACCACGATGCCGCCCTTGGCGTTGATCTTCTTGTAGAGGGCCGCGCCGGTGGCGATGCCCGCGCTGCCGCCCACGATGGCGTTGTTGGGGTACACGCCGAAGGGCAGGAAGAAGGCGTGCATGGAGCCGCCCATGCCGTGGTGGAACCCGTTCTCACGGGCAAAGATCTCGGAGAGGGCGCCGTAGACGATGAAGCGGATGGCCAGCTCCTTCACGTCCTTGGCGGGGCCCAGCTTCTCCACGGCCCGGAGGGTCTTGCCGCCCAGGAAGTTCTCCATCACGTCCAGCAGCTCCTGGTCGCTGAGCTTCTGGATGCAGCTCAAGCTCTTGGCCAGGATCTCGCTGTGGCTGCGGTGGGAGCCGAAGGAGATGTCGTTGTGGTCCAGCAGGTAGGCCTGGCCCACGGCGGCGGCCTCCTGGCCCAGGGACAGGTGGGCGGGACCGGGGTAGGTGGTCTCGATGCCATTGTACATGCCCTGGGTCTTGATCTGGTTCAGCATGGACTCGAACTCGCGGAGGATAGTGATATCCCGCCAGATGCGGATCAGGTTCTCGTCGCCGTACTTGGCGCGCTCGTCGGCGACGGACTTGTGGTAGGCGTTGACGGGGATATCGTCAAAGTGGATAGTGGCCGGCGCGCGCAGCTCGGCGGGGTCCACGAATAAGCTCTTGGGCATAAGTCAGATGACCTCCTTCTCAGATTTGAAACAATGCCTCGCGGATGACCTCACAGACGGTGGGGTGGGGGAAGACCAGCTTTTGCAGGCGCTCAATGGGCAGCTCGGTGTCCACCATCATGGCGGCGGACAGGATGAACTCGGAGACGTAGCTGCCGATCATGTGGCAGCCCAGCACCCGGTGGGTGTCCTCGTCCACGACGAGCTTGAGGAAGCCCCGGCCCCGGTCCACCTCGGCCAGATACCGGCCGGCAAAGTTCATGGAGAGGCGGACCTCTTTCACATGGAGGCCCTTCTCCTCGGCGCTGGCCTTGCTCTCGCCCACGCTGGCGGCCTCGGGGTCCACGTACAGCACAGAGGGGATCACGTTGTAGCGCATCTCGTCCGGCTTGCCCAGCATATGGTTGACGGCCACCTCGGCCTCCCGGTAGGCGGTGTGGGCCAGGAGGGACTTGCCGTTGCAGTCGCCGATGGCGTAGACCCCGGCCACGTTGGTGCAGAGGTGCCGGTCCGTGACGATGGCGGCCCGGTCCATCTCGATGCCCAGGGTCTCCAGGCCCAGGTCCTGGGTGTGGGGCTTCCTGCCCACGCTCAGCAGCACCAGGTCGCACTTGATTTCCTTGCGCTCGCCCTTCTCCTCGAAGACGACACTATCCTTGGTCAGCTCCAGGACCTTGCAGGAGGTCTTGACGGTCATGGACTTCTTGTAGGTGTCGGTGATGATCTTGCAGATCTCCGGGTCTGTGTTCCCGGCGATCTTGGGCAGCATCTCAATGACGGTGACCTTGGCGCCCACGGTGGCGTAGTAGCAGGCCAGCTCCAGGCCCACCACGCCGCCGCCGACCACCACCAGCTCTTTCGGCAGCTCCTTGCGGTCCAGAATTTCCCGGCTGGTGACGGCGAAGCCGCTCTCCAGCCCCTCCTTCACGCCGGGGATGGGGGGGATGACGCTCTCCGCGCCGGAGGCGATCACCAGGCGCTTGCCGGTGTAGGTCTCTCCCCCGGCGGTCACCTGAAAGCCGCCCTCGCCCCGCCCGGCGATCCTGGCGTTCTCGGTGATGACGGTGATGCCCAGGGCCTTCATGGTCTTCTCCACGCCGGTGACCAGGCTCTTCACCACCTTGCCCTTGCGCTCGATGACCTTGGTCTGGTCGAAGGTGACGTTCTCGGCGGTGACGCCGAAGGCGGCGCTGTCCTTGGCGTGGCGGTACAGCTTGGCGGAATTGAGAAGGGTCTTGGTGGGGATGCAGCCCTCGTTGAGGCAGGTGCCGCCCATGTGGCGTCCCTCAAAGAGGCACACCTTCATGCCGCCCTGGGCCGCCCGCTCGGCGCACAGATACCCGCCGGGGCCGCCGCCGATGACCAGTAGATCGAATGTATCCATATCCGTTTCTCCTCTTTACTTGGCGAGCAGCGCGGTGAACTGCTCCAGATTCTTGCACAGCTCCTGCATGAAGCGGGCGGCGGGAGCGCCGTCCACCACCCGGTGGTCGAAGCTGAGGCTCAGGCCCATGGCCGGGTAGACCTGGATGGCGCCGTCCTTGCCGGCCTTCACCCGCTGGGTGATGCCGCAGGCGCCCAGGATGCCGGTCTGGGGCGGGTTGATGACGGGCGTGAACATCTCCACGCCGGTGCTGCCCAGGTTGGTGACGGTGAAGGTGCCGCCGGTGAGCAGGTCGGGGTTGATAGACCCGGAGCGGGCCTGGGCCGCCAGGTCCTTGACCTCCTGGGAGATCTCCAGCAGGCTCTTGGTGTCGGCGTTGAAGATGGTGGGGACCATGAGGCCGCGGGGGGTGTCCACGGCCACGCCCAGGTGGACGTGCTTGAAGCGGCGGACGGTGGTCTCCCCCACGGTGTTGGCGTTCAGGTCCGGGTGATTCAAAATGGTCCGGGACACGGCGTACAGCAGCATGTCGCCCAGGGTGACGCCGGAGTAGGCCTCGATGCCCTTCAGGAGCTTGCGGTAGGCCTGGATGGCGGTGGCGTCGAAGGAGAAGTGCTGGGTCAGCTGGGCCATGGTCTGGAGAGAGGTGGTCATGGACCGGGCGATCACCTTGCGGATGCCGGTGAAGGCCACGTCCTCGTACTCCGCCTCGGCGGGGGCGGCAGGCGCGGCGGCCTGGACGGCGGGGGCAGGCGCGGCCTCGACGGCCACGGTGGCCTGGACGGTCACGCCATTGGCGATCAGGGTGCGGACGTCCCGCTCGATGATCCGGCCGTTGGGGCCCGTACCGGCGGCCAGGGAGGCGTCCACGCCGCTGCGCTCCGCCAGCTTCCTGGCCCGGGGGCTCACGGGAGCGCCGGCCACAGCGGCGGCAGCGGGCGCGGCAGCCGGGGCCGGAGCGGCCTCCGCGGCGGGCGCGGCCTCGGCAGGGGCGGCCTCCGCGGGGGCGGCCTCCGCGGGGGCGGCGCCGTCGGGACGGAGGGCGGATACGTCCTCCCCGTGCTCGCCGATGGCGCACACGTTCACCAGGCAGGGGACCTCGTCCCCGTTCTCGAAGAAAATGGCCAGCAGCTCACCCTCGGCGGTGGACTCGCACTCGAAGGACGCCTTATCCGTCTCATAGTTGAAGAGGATGTCGCCCATATTGACCCAGTCGCCCACCTTCTTGTTCCACTGTCCGATGATGCAGCTCTCGACCGTGATGCCCGCCTTGGGCATCAGCACTGCTTTTGCCATGCTCGTTCCTCCTTTAGATCAGATCGATCAAATTGTTGCTGATTCGATGGTTTCTATGTTCTCCGGGCCGCCCCAGGTGAGGCTGACCCCATGCTCCCGCAGTCTTGTCTTCCACTCCTCCGGCGGCTCCCGGTCGGTGATGAGCCGGTCCGCCAGCTCCAGGGGCCCCAGGGCCACGAAGCCGGTCCGCCCGAACTTCCGGCAGTCCGCCAGCAGCACCGTCTGGTCGGCGGCGTCCATCATGGCCCGCTTGACCTGGACGATCTCGTCCGAGGAGTCCGCCAGCCCCATGCGCCCGTCCAGCCCCCGGCAGGACAGCACCGCCCACCGCACATGGTAGGAGGCGATGGTCCGCAGGGCGTGGGGCCCCGCCAGGGCCATCACGTCCCGCCTGAGGCTGCCGCCGGTGGAGATGATGTGCCAGCTCTCCTGGCTGCCCATCTCCTGGAGGATCTCCAGGGAGTTGGTGATGAGGGTGATGTCCCGGAGGGGCCGCATGGCCCGGACGGCGTAGGCGGCGGTGGAGCTCTCGTCCACCATCACCGTGTCCCCGTCCCGGATCAGGGCGGCCAGCTGCCGTGCAATGGCCATCTTGCCCTCCGGGTTGGTGTTCTTCCGCACGGCGTAGGGCGGCGCGGCCCGGTCGCTGCCGGCCAGGATGGCCCCGCCGTAGGTGCGGGTGGCCAGCCCCTCCTTCTCCAGCCGCTCCAGGTCCCGGCGGATGGTCTCCTCCGACACGTCGAACTGTGCGCTGAGTTGGGACACCACCACGCGGGCCTCCGCCTGGAGCTGCTCCGCGATCCTGCCCCGTCTCTCCGCAGCCAGCATCCCTGTCACCTCCTTCGTTCTTTTTCTTGTCCTTTTTCTTGAAAGAAAAAGGACAAAAAAGAACTTTACTCTCGCTCTCCCCTGCCCTGCTGCCCTGAAGCCTGCCGCACGGTGACGGCGCAGGGTTCGAGCCGGGGAACCACACTACGTCTTTAGCATATACGCCTTCCCACAAATTGTCAAGAGAAAAAAAACAGAAGAAACCACAAAAGATGTGGTTTCTTCTGTGAATCATTCTGGGTCATCTGTGGGGAACCAACAAAATTGGTCAACAAAGCCGACCAGCTCACTTCCCTCTCGGGCGGGGCGCGCCGCCGCCGTGGAGGGGGCGGATGAGGCAGTTCTTGCCGTAGCCGATCAGGTCCTCCCGGTGGGCTTTATACAGCGCCTCGGTCACCAGGCGGCGGAGCTCCGGCCGCTTCCACTGGAGCAGGGCCCGCTGGAGGGCCTTGTCGTGGGGGGACTTGGCCACGTACACCGGCTCCATGGTCCGGGGGTCCAGCTCCGTGTACCACATGCAGGTGGACAGGGTCCCCGGCGTGGGGTAGAAGTCCTGGACCTGCTCCGGCTGGCGGCCTGTCTTATTGAGGAACACCGCCAGCTCCACCGCGTCCTCCAGGGTACAGCCGGGATGGCTGCTCATCAGGTAGGGCACCACATACTGCTCCAGGCCGTACCGCTGGTTCAGGCGCTTGTACTTGTCCAGGAACCGCTCGTACACGTCGAAGTGGGGCTTGCCCATGTAGTCCAGCACGTGGCTGGAGCAGTGCTCCGGGGCCACCTTCAGCTGGCCGGAGATGTGGTACTTGACCAGGTCGGAGAAGAACTCGCTGTTCTTCTCACAGAGCATATAGTCGTAGCGGATGCCGCTGCGGATGAAGACCTTCTTCACGCCGGGGATGGCCCTGACCTTGCGAAGCAGGGCCAGGTAGTCGCTGTGGTCCGGGTCCAGGTTCTTGCAAGGAGTGGGGGCCAAGCAGGAGCGGTTCTTGCACATGCCGTTCTTCAGCTGCTGCTGGCAGCTGGGGTGGCGGAAGTTGGCGGAGGGACCGCCGATGTCGTGGACATAGCCCTTGAACTTGGGGTCCCGGGTGAAGCCCTCCACCTCCCGGATGACGCTCTCATGGCTGCGGGAGGTGACCATCCGCCCCTGATGGAAGGCCAGGGAGCAGAAGTTGCACCCGCCGAAGCAGCCCCGGTTGTGGGTGACGGAGAAGCGCACCTCCTCGATGGCAGCCACGCCGCCCAGGGCGTCGTACATGGGGTGGACCTCCCTGGCGTAGGGCAGCTCCGCCACGAAGTCCAGCTCCTGCCGCGTCAGGGGCATGGCGGGGGGATTCACCACCAGCACCCGGTCGCCGTGGCGCTGGAGCAACGCCTTGCCCCGGATGGGGTCGTGCTCCTCATACTCCACCTTGGTGGCCACGGCGTAGTCCCGCTTGCTGGCGCAGACGGACTCATAGGAGGGGACCTCCACGCTGTCAAAGGCGCAGTCCGGCTCCTTCACGGCGTAGGCGGTGCCCCGGATATCGGTGAGCCGGGCCACCGGCTCGCCCCTGCTGAGACGCCGGGCGATCTGCCGGGTGGCGTACTCCCCCATGCCGTAGACCAGCAGGTCCGCCTGGGCGTCGAAGAGGATGGAGCGCCGCACCTTGTCGTCCCAGTAGTCGTAGTGGGCGAAGCGCCGCAAACTGGCCTCCAGGCCGCCGATGATGATGGGGGTGTTCGGGAACGCCTCCCTGGCCCGGTTGGCGTAAACGATGGTGGGCCGGTCGGGCCGCAGGCCCATCCTGTTGCCGGGGCTGTAGGCATCGGAGGACCGCCGCTTCTTGGCGGCGGTGTAGTGGGCCACCATGGAGTCGATGTTGCCGCCGCCGATCATGACCCCGTAGCGGGGCTTTCCCATGGCCCGGAAGGCGTCGGCGGAGTGCCAGTCGGGCTGGGCCAGCACGGCCACCCGGTAGCCCTCGGCCTCCAGCACCCGGGCGATGATGGCGGTACCGAAGCTGGGGTGGTCCACATAGGCGTCGGCCGTCACCACCAGGAAATCGTAGTACCACCAGTCTCTATCGTGCATATCCTCTTTTGAAACAGGGAGAAATAAAGAGCGGTCCATAGTCGCCTCCTTTGGGGGTCCGGGGGCTCCGCCCCCGGAAGGTCGCGGGGCTTCCAGCCCCGCCCCTGGCCTACTTTTCCCCCACGGGAAAAGTAGGCAAAAGCGTGCTCAAGAAAACCAGGAATGGTTTTCTTGAGGATCTTTCCTTATTTTTTGTTTTCTTTTGCGCTCCCCCTGCGGCTGGTTTTTCCTAAACCGTGCCGGGTCCCGTGTATAGGGCGAAGCGGCTGTTTGAGTATGTCCTCAAGGGGATTTTAAGCGCTGGTGCAGGGACTCATTGGGTGCGTTGGTCGTTTTGTGCTTGTCCAACTGCTGGTTGCTCCGTTCCACTACGCAATTGGTAGATTGCTGTATACGGTTTGGGACCGACTGCGTCCTGCTCCGTTCCACTACGCGATTGACAAATGTTTCGTCACGCACCCGAATAGAACCACGTCATCAATTGCGTAGTGGAACGGAGCAACCAGCAGTTGGACTACGGAAAACCAACGTCGCAGTACCGATGAAAGCCTTCTCTGGGTCCTACCCAACACCCATCTGCCCTTAACAAAAAATGTTAGAGGTCCAGCCCTACGGGCTGGCGCCCTTTTGGGTACTTTTCCCGCGTGGGAAAAGTACCCCAGGGTGCCGGCAGGCACTGAAAGACAGAATAAGAGGTGGTAGGGGCCGGAGGCCCCTACTTGATTTGCACTGTGGGGCTGCCGCCCCCCAACCCCCTATCCGATGTCATGGATAATGAGCCGTATGTCCATCACCATATCCCCGCCCCCGGAGGGGACAAATCCGTATTTGGAGAAGTACCCCTCCGCCCCGGCCGGGCAGGCCAGGAGCAAATAATCCTTGCCATGGGTCCGGGCGAACTGCACCGCCTGCCCCAACAGCTGCACGCCGTACCTCTGGCCCCGGAGCTCCGGCAGGAGCTCATACTCGGTGATGCGGAGCCCGTCCGGCTCCAGGACGAATCCCACCCGCCCGGCGGGCGCTTCGTCCAGCATGGCCTCGGCGGTCCGGCCGCCGCCATCCTCGGCCACGGTGCGGAACCACAGCCCCGGCTCGGTGGCCTGGTCGTTCTTGTGCCACTTCTGCCGCCGGAAGGTGGACGCCTCCGGCGGGATGTGGCTCACGTCGTCCCGGAAGACCACACGGATATCTTCTCCGGTCACCTCCAGCAGGGACACGGCGGTGTTGTCGCCGTACTTGCTGGCCCCCCACTCCTCCGGGCTGAGCCCCTGGAGGGTGCTCAGCAGGGCCCGCAGGGCCGCGCCGTGGCCGGCGGCGGCCACTGTCTCGCCGGGGTGGGCGGCGGCGATGTCCCGGATGGCGGCCACCGCACGGGCCTTCACCCGGTCGAAGTCCTCCCCGCCGGGGATATGCCAGCGGTCCGGGTGCTTGTTGAAGTCGATGTAGCTCCGGAGATCGTCCCGCTGGATATCCGCCCAGGTCCGCTGCTCCCAGCAGCCCAGGTCCACCTCCCGGAGGCGGGGCTCCGGCAGGAACGGAAGGCCCCTGGGCACGTAGAGGGCCGAGGCCGTGGTCTGGGCCCGCAGCAGGTCGCTGCCGTACACCGCGTCCAGATGCACGTCCCGGAACCGCTCCCGGAGGTGGGCCAGCTGCCGGTAGCCCCGGGGCGTGATGGTGCTGTTGTACTGGCCGTGGGCGATCCGAAACAGATTCCCCTCCGCCTCCGCGTGGCGGACCAGGTAGATCTTTGTCGTCATGGGACGTTCCCCCTCTCGTTCCTTCACAGGTATTATAGCGCATCCGGCTGGATTTCGCAATATCCAGTCTCCGCCGCCGGGGAAGGAATGGGGCGCCCGTCGCGCCAAAATGCGGCGGGCGCTTGCAATCTTTCCCGAAGCGTGTTATCCTACGATCAGTACGGAGCGGGAGGCGGGGCTATGGACAAAAAGAGCATCGCTGCGGTGCTGGCCATCGCCGCCCTCTACGCCGCCATGATGGCCCTGGGGATCACCTGCCCCATCAAGCTCCTCACCGGCGTGTCCTGCGCCGGATGCGGCATGAGCCGGGCGTGGCTGTGCCTGCTGCGGGGGGACGTGGCCGGGGCCTTTGCCTACCATCCCCTGTTCTGGCTGCCGGTACCCGCTGCGGCGGGGTTCCTGTGCCGGAACAAGCTGCCGCGGGCGGTGTACCGGTGGGGCGGGGCCGCCGTGTGCGTGCTGTTTCTGGGCGTGTACGCCGTCCGGCTTCTCACGCCCAGGGACGCCGTGGTGGTGTTTGAACCCGCCCGTGGTCTGCTATTCCGGCTGTTCGCCGGGGGATTCGGAAGATGACAAGGAGGTACATCCATGAAATGTTGGAAATGCGGCGCTGATCTGATGGACGGCCAGCGCTTCTGCGGACAGTGCGGCGCGGACCAGTGGGAGCGGCCCCGGCAGTCCTATGAGCCCCCGCCCGCCTCTGGCCCGTCCGGGACCCGGTGGACCCCGCCCCAGGCCGGACCGCAGGGCGGCGCGTCCATTCTCTTCAAACTATTCGGCCTAGGCTGCGCCCTCTGCTACGGCGTCCCGGCTGCCGGCAATTTTCTCAGCATCCTCAGCGTGCTCCTCAACCTCGCCACCGGCGGCTGGTGGCATATGGGCCTTCTCTATACGCCGCTCAATCTTCTCCGGCACCTTCTCCTGTTCTCCCTGGCGGCGCTGGCGTGCGCCGCGTCCCTGCTCATCGCCCTGCGGCGCACACCGCAGAACGCTGACGGCCTGTTTCTGTGCTTCGCCGGAGGGGCTGTGCTCCGTTCCCTGGTGAACCTGCTGATGACTGCCCTGGTCTCCGCTGTCGGGGGCTACCACATCGGGAGAGACCTGTACAGCATCCTGGGGCGGCTGGTATTGGCCCTGCTGGCCATCGGCGTCCTGGCGCTCATTACCGTCCTGAACGGGGAACCCGCGCCGCTGCTGCACCGGAGCCCGGCGGAGCTGAATGCCTCCCTCCGTTCGGCTCTGGCCGCCGCCCAGGACCTGACCGCCGGACTTGGGAACCGCTCCCGGGACAGCCGGTCGGCCCGGACCGCCTCTTACAGCGTCTATGCCCCGCTGAAGACCAACCGAAGCCTCGTGGCGTATATCCTGCTGAACATCCTCACCTGTGGATTCTACGGCTGGTACTTTCTCTACAAGCTGGCCCAGGACATCAACACCACCTGCGACGGCGACGGCCGGCGCACCCCCGGCCTGGCGGCGTTCCTCCTGCTGAGCCTCGTCACCTGCGGCTTCTACTCCATCTACTGGTACTACTGCGTGGGCGACCGTCTGGCGGTCAATGCGCCTCGCTATGGCCTCACCTTCCAGGAGAACGGCACCACGGTGCTGCTGTGGTATCTGGTGGGCTTCCTGCTCTGCGGCATCGGCCCCCTGGTGGCCCTGTATTTTATCATCAAAAACACCAACATTCTCTGTTCCGCATACAATCGGTACAACAACCTGTGATCGCAAAAGAGGACCTGCCGTCAAGGCTGGTCCCCTTTTTTAATCAAAATATGGAATGTCCCCCGGCGCTTAATTTCTCTTCTTTCGGACAAACTACCGTTGGACGAGAGGAGGGAATGAAATATGACCGATGGATTTCTGAAAGGCATGCTGCTGGGCGTAGCGGCGGGAGTGGCGACGGACATGGCGCTGCACACCCGCGAGGGCAAGCGGACGGCCGCCGGAAAGGCGATGCAGTCCGTCACCGACGCGGTGGACTCCGCCGCCACATCCGTGAAGCGCTCCTGGGACAACAACAGATAGAGTGTCCCGGGCCCCGGAGCCACCGTCATCGATGTCTCCGGGGCCCCTGGCCCCTACTTTTTCTTGAAAGAAAAAGTAGGCAAAAAGAACTTTAATCTCGCTCTTGAGCCTCTTCTGTACATAGATCGCCGCACGGTGACGGGGGCTGGGTGCGTGTCGGTAGATGCTAATATGTCCTCTTGAGAGAAAAAGCAGGCGAAAAGGACTTTACCCTCGCTCTTGAGTCCCTTTTGTACATAAATCGCCGGAGCGTTTTCAATTCAGCATGGGCATATTTTTGTGTCAGAGAGTTGATAAATCACCTTAGCCACCAGTAGATTTGTTCATATTTGAGTGATACAATTATCAAAAATCTGGATTTGTGCAGGTGACAGAATATGGATGTTGAAAGAGAAATGCGAAAGGCCAAACGCATCAACGATATCGCTGTTGGCATGTTTGCCGCTGTCGTTCTCGCGATCATAATTGCAGGCGTTGTTTATTACCATACGCACACATTCAGCACATCCAAATGGCTGAACGATCCGGAAGGGCGCACGGCAATTGTCGATGACCTGCTCGCAAAGCATGAGTTTGCCGGAATGACCGAGGAAGAAGTTGCGGCACTGTTGGGAGAACCCAACAATGACTACGGGTATTTTAATGCGGATGACCGTTATGTATATTACATGGGGCCGGAGCGGGGACTGATCAGCATAGACAGCGAATGGCTCATTCTTGATTTTACGGACGGCGTTGTTTCCAACTCCTATATTACAACAGATTGATATACTCCCCTATAGCAGACAGTGAAAAAGGGGAAACACTGTCGAGGCAGGGGGAGCATATCAGGCTTTGCCGCTTCGCGTTTTTACCCGTTCAACAAGTCCGATACTTTTTTTCAAAAAAAGTATCACTCCCCCGCCTTTGCCACTCCCCCCAGCTGCCCCGGCCAGATGTGGCCGACGGTGGCGGGCTCGCCGGTATAGGTCACCGTCACCCGGTCCCCCTTGGCGTACCGGTCCGCCTCGCCGGGAAGCCAGACGGTAAGCCCGCCGCCCTGGTCCAGCTCCAGCTTGATATAATCGTGGCTTTCGGTGTAGTGGTGTTCCTGTCCGTCGAAATAGTCGCCATATCGGCTGTCCACCGCAGCCACGGTTCCGGTCACGGTGGCAGGGCCGTCTGCGGCGGTCTTCTCCTCCAGCAGTGCCGACAGGACGCGGACAAACTCGTCCGCCGTCAGGCCCTGTCCGGTGACGTACCAGGCCGCGCCACCCTGGAAAAACTCCGTGTAGTAGCGGGGCACTCCGTTGCCGCCGCTGAGATCGAACAGGATCAGGTCCCAGCCGTTTATCCTGGTGGGCTCCAGCGTCTCCGGGTTGCTCCTGACCTCCGACGGGCTGGGGGCCATGATGAGCGTGGTGCGGAGGGACACGGTGATCGATTTTTCGCCCGTCTCACTGGAGAAGCGGAAACAGTTCACGTCGTAGTAGCACCCGCGCTCCCCGCTCCGGTAGACGCCGTACTCACCCCCGCTCTCCTGCCGCAGCTCCGGCGCGGCCTCCTCCATAGGCAGCTTTGCGCCGAAATGGTCCAGGGCCTCCGCCCGGGTCATCGGCACGTAGTCCTCCGCCAGCAGCGCGTATATCCCCCCAGGGGCGGTATACAGTCCCCCGGTCAGCTCGTTGAAGACCGGGTCCACCGGCGCGGGCAGGTCCGCCGGAGCGCACGTCCCGCTGTCCGGCTGCTCTCCGCCGTCGTCCGCCGTCGAGGTATCGGCGCTCACCGGGGGCGGCACCTCCCTGTTCAGCGGCCAGTACACCGCCGCCGCCGCGACCAGCAGAAAGCAGGCCGCCACGGCCACCCACCGGAGCCAGTGGGCAGACCGCCGGAGCGCTCCCCGCTCCCAGGCCGCCTCCGCGTCCAGCAGCAGGCCGTCGTCCACCTCCCCGATGGCCTGAAAGATCGTCTTGCTGTCATCCATGGTACAAATCCTCCTGTTCCAGATACCGCCGCAGTCCTTTCCGGGTGCGGCTGAGCATATTGGCCACCTTGGTCTCGCTGAAGCCGAACCGCGCCGCGATCTCCCGGACCGGGCGGGCGTACCAGTACCGGTGGAGGAACACCCGCCGCTTCACGTCCGGCAGTCCCCGCAGATAGTCCGAGATGGCCTCCGACAGCCGCTGTCCCTCCAATGCCCCCTCCACGCTCCACCGGCCGGGGACGCACTCGGACAGCTCTTCGATGGACAGCGCGGCCTCGCCGCCGCCCCGCTTGGCGGCCCCGGACCGCTCCAGGCGGCTCACCGCCGTGCGCCGCGCCAGCTTGCCCAGGTAGGCGGAGAGACACGCGGGCCGGTGGGGCGGGATGCTGTTCCATGCCGCCAGCCACACGTCGTTGACGCACTCCTCCGCGTCCTCGCCGCTGCCCAGGATGCGCCGGGCGATGGCCAGGCAGTAGGGGCCGTACCTGGCCTGTGTCTCCGCCACGGCGGCCTCGGACCGGTCCCAGTACAGCGCCACGATCTCCCGGTCCTCCATCCCATCGCCTCCTCTCCCCCAGCCAGAATGGCCTTTCATCTATATACTCCGAAAAAGGCGCGGTTTCTCGCAGTCTCGGCCAACATTTTTTCAGCCACAGTATATCACATCTCTGACAGGAAAGAAAACAGCCGGTGGGCGCTGCCCACCGGCCGTTTCTTATTCATCATGTGTCGTAGCGGTTCCCCGCTTTCGTGGTCCTCCTGTCCGTCAGGCCAGCCCCGCCCGCTGGGCGAAGCGGTACAGCACCGTCACCAGCTGCTCCCTGGTCATCACGTCCTCCCACATATAGCTGGGCTGGCCGTCCGGCCCGGCGCTGCCGCCCCTGACCAGGCCGCTCTCCACCGCCCATTTGCGGGCGTCCTCGGACCAGCTCCCGGCCTCGTTGTCCTGCAGGTCCCGGCGCATCTCCATCCAGAGCGCCCGGAAGGTCTCCTTGTCCATATCGTCTCTCTCCTCTTCTGTAAATTCCGGCCGCACGGCCCCCACCACCTGGCACAGGGGCCGGACCCGGCGCTGGACCTGTCCGCCGTTGGCGTCGTTCCCCGCGCCGGTGTTGCCCTCGATGGCGGTGACGCTGTCCCCTTGGACGCTCTCCACGATGCCGCAGTGGTCCGTGTCCTTCCCGCCGGGGAAGTCGTAGATCGCCACGTCGCCGGGGCGGTACCCAGCCGTCACCCAGCACCCGGCGGCCTGGGCCGCCCGCATCAGTTCCCCGCAGCTGGCGGTCAGCCTGGGCAGCGCCGTCCCCGCCCGGTAGAACACCCACTGGACAAAGGCCATGCACCAGGGGTACCCGCCGCCGGACACGGCGCGGCCGTAATACCAGGTGTTGTACTTCACACAGTTGCTGCCGCCGGGGCTCTCGCAGACGCCCAGCTCTCCCCGGGCTACGGCCAGCAGCTCCGCCGCGGTGCTCATTCCGCGCCTCCGCCGCTCTTGGCGGTCTGGACCCCGAAGTAGAACGACACCACCACCGTATAGATGGTCATAAAGTTCTGGTCCACCTCCCCCCGGTAGGTGAGGATGCCGAAGATGACCGTCAGCGTCAGGGTCACCAGGCTCTTGACGGTCAGCAGCCCCGCCACTCGTTTCGCAATGATCTCTCTCATGGTCATGCACTTCCTTTCTTGTGCCCTCCGGCACAGTCCATGTTATGCCGCCTCATCGTGGGCGGCTTGGTTCAGGTGCTTCTCCAGCCTGTTCAGCGCGTCGCTGACCGGGCCGTTGCACCCCTGCTCCTTCAGGCCCTTGAGACAGGCCAGCACGCCGTAGCAGATCAGGCTCTGCTCCCGACGGATGGCGTTCAGAGCCTTGTCCTGCCGCCGGTCCCGGTCCAGAAAATGGACGCACCAGGCCGCCGCGCCGCCCAGGGCCCCCAGGGCCGCCAGCAGCGAGGACAGCCGGATCACCGCCTCTACCGTTTCCATGGCCTCCATCGCGTTCCCCCCTTTCCTCCAGTGTGGGCGTCTCACGAAAAGACGCCTCTATATAGGGGCGAAAACGGCCTTTAGTTGCACGCAAACGTGCAACCAAACAAGAAATTTTTTTAATTTTTAGAAAGCCAAGCATGTCGGGGGAGCGGCGGGCCTCTCCGCCGCGGCACAGAGCGCGAAAAACCGGTTGAAAAATCCTTCCAGCTGGCGTAGAATAGAAACAAGAGGTTTTCTGCAAAACACGAAGGAGACACACGATCTATGGAATTTCAACTGAACGATATCCTTCTGGGCGCGGCCTCCGCCGCCACCCAGATCGAGGGCGGCGACCAGAACAACACCTGGTACGACTGGTACCGCCGGGGCTATATCAAGGACGGCGCCGACCCCTCCGTGGCCACGGACCACTACGCCCGCTGGCGGGAGGACCTGGCGCTCATGAAGAACATGGGCATCCAGTGTTACCGCTTCGGCGTGGAGTGGAGCCGGATCGAGCCGGAGGAGGGCGTCTTTGACGAGGCGGCCATCGCCCGCTACCGGGAGGAGATCCAGGCCATGGTGGACGCCGGCATCCGTCCCCTGCTGACCCTCCACCACTTCAGCGACCCCCTGTGGCTGGCGGAAAAGGGGGCCTTCGCCAACCGGGACAACATCACCTACTACCTCCGCTTCGTCCACAAGATGGTGGTCAGCCTGGGGGACCTGGTGTCCGAGTATATCACCTTCAACGAGCCCAACGTCTACGCCTTCAACGGCTTCCTGGTGGGGGCGTGGCCTCCGGGCAAGAAGGACCCCCTGGCCATGTGCCGGGTGATGACCGCGATCACCGCCGCCCACATCGAGGCCTACGGCCTCATCCGCAAGACCAGGCTCCAGATGGGGTACGGCGACACCAGGGTCGGCGTGGCCCTCCACCTCCGGGCTTTCGCCCCCAAGGACCCCCAGGACCCCATCCACCGCTTCTGGGCGGAGAAGGCCGAGGCCCTGTTCCAGGGGAATATGCTCCGGGCCATGTGCACCGGCCACGCCGCCTTCCCTGTGGGCAAGCACCCCTCCATCGTGCCGGGGCGGTACTGCGACTTCCACGGCGTCAACTACTATACCCGCTCCACCGTCAGCGGCCCCGCCGACGGCGTGGCGGAGGGCGCGCCGGTGAACGACCTGGGCTGGGAGATCTACCCCCAGGGCATCGCGGAGGTCTGCCGGAAGGTGTACCGGCTCCTCCCCCGCCCCATCTATATCACTGAGAACGGTACTTGCGACAATGAGGACCGCTTCCGGGCCCGGTATATCGCCGAGCATCTGCAAGCCCTGGCGGACAGCGGCCTCCCGGTGGAGCGGTACTACCACTGGTGCTTCTGCGACAACTGGGAGTGGCTGGAGGGCTACACCGCCCGGTTCGGGCTGGTCCGCGTGGACTACACCGACCAGAGCCGCACGGTCAAGCGTAGCGGGGAGTTTTACCGGAAGATGATCCGGGAGGGCGGCGTCAGCGAGGCGCTGTACCGGGAATACTGCGCCGTGCCCTACCGGAACGCCGACGGGGAGGAATGCTGATGGAGTGGTGGAAGGACGAGATCATCTACCAGATCTACCCCCGCAGCTTCCAGGACTCCAACGGCGACGGCATCGGGGACATCCCCGGCATCATCAGCCGCCTGGACCACCTGCAGGAGCTGGGGGTGGGGGCCATCTGGCTGGGCCCGGTGTACCGCTCCCCCAACGCGGACAACGGCTACGACATCTCCGACTACATGGATATCAACCCGGAGTACGGCACCATGGCGGACATGGAGGAACTCATCGCCGAGGCCAAGGCGCGGGGCATCCGCATCCTCATGGACCTGGTCATCAACCACACCTCCACGGACCACCACTGGTTCCGCCGCAGCCGGGACAAGAACAGCCCCTACGCCGACTACTACATCTGGGCCAAGGGGGACGACCGGGGCCACCTGCCCAACAACTGGACCGGATTCTTCGGGGAGGACTGCTGGGAGTACGACCCGGAGCGGTGCGAATACTACCTGCACCTCTTCGCCAAGAGCCAGGCGGACCTGAACTACCGCAATCCCGCCGTGCTGGAGGAGGTCAAGGACATCCTCCGGTTCTGGCTGGACAAGGGCGTGGCCGGGTTTCGGTGCGACGTGATCAACCTCCTGTGGAAGGACAGCCTGGACAACGGCAAACGGAAGCTGGCCCTCACGGGCCTGGAGCACTACTGCTCCCTGGAAGGCACCCACGAAATTTTGCGGGAGCTGCGGAAGGTGCTGGACGAGTACGGCGCCTACACCGTGGGCGAGACCGTGTTCGTGACGCCGGAGACGGCCCGGGACCTGTGCGCCCCGGAGCGGAAGGAGCTGGACGCGGTCTTCTCCTTCGAGCACATGGAGTGCGACCAGTATTTCATCAAGTGGTTCAAGCGGAAGTTCCGGCCCAAGGTGTTCTTCGACTGCCTGGTGAAGTGGCAGAGGGAGCTGGACTGGAACAGCCTCTACCTGGAGAACCACGACCAGCCCCGGTCCATCCCCCGCTTCGGCAGCCGGGAGCACTGGAAAGAGAGCGGCAAGCTGCTGGCCCTGCTGCTGCTGACCCTCCGGGGCACGCCCTTCATCTACCAGGGCCAGGAGATCGGGATGCTGGACTTCGATTTCACCCGGATGCGGCAGCTCAACGACGTGGAGAGCAAGAACGTGGACCGGGTGCTCCGCCGGTTCCACATCCCCCGGAAGCTGCGGTGGAAGATCGTCTCCCGCACCAGCCGGGACAACGCCCGGACCCCCTTCCAGTGGGACGCCGGGCCCAACGGGGGCTTCACCACAGGCCGGCCCTGGCTGGGCGTCAACCACAACTGCGCGGAGATCAATCTGGCCAGCCAGGAGGACGACCCGGACTCCATCTGGAGCTGGTACAAGGACCTGTGCGCCCTGCGGAAGGAGCGGGAGGTCCTGCGCCGGGGGGACTTTGAGGCCCTGGAAACCGGGGACCAGGTGTTCGCCTACCGCCGCGCTCTGGGGGAGGAGCGGATGACCGTGGTCCTCAACTTCTCGGACCGGCCCGCCCAGGTGGGCTATACCGGCAGTCTTGTCCGCTCCAACTATCCCCGGGAGGGCTTTGACGGCGCCCTGCGGCCCTGGGAGGGTGTGCTCCTGGAGGACGGCCGATGAGCGCCCCCGGGAAGGTCCCGGCCTACGAGCTGATCCGCTCCAACCGCCGGACCCTGGCCCTGGAGGTCACGCCGGACTGCCGGGTGCTGGTCCGGGCCCCCATGCGGCTGGCCAAGTACCGCATCGACCGGTTCGTGGCGGAGCACACGGAGTGGATCGCCACCCACCTGGCCCGCCAGCAGGAGCGGCGGGACCGCCGCCCGGAGCCCACCGAGGCGGAGCGGCAGGCGTATATCCAGAGAGCCATGGAGGAGCTGCCGCCCAAGGTGGCCCATTACGGCGCCCTCATGGGGCTGGTTCCCACCGGCATCACCATCACCGGGGCGGAGAAGCGCTTCGGCAGCTGCAGCCCCAAGAACCGCATCTGCTTCTCCTGGCGGCTGATGCAGTACCCGGAGGAGGCCATCGACTACGTGGTGGTCCACGAGCTGGCCCACATCCGGCACAAGAACCACGGCCCGGACTTCTACGCCTGCGTCGCCCAGGTCATGCCCGACTGGAAGGAGCGCCGGGAACTGCTGAAAAAGTAGCGGCTGCTCTCAAATTTTCTCTTGACAACGGGCTACTACTATGGCATAATAGGACCAAGTCTTAATAAGAGACATTCAGGTACACTTACCGACCAATGAAAGAGGAGGATATGACCATGAACGGAAAGAATCCCTACGCCGGTACCCAGACCGAGAAGAACCTGGAGGCCGCTTTCGCCGGCGAGTCCCAGGCCCGCAACAAGTACACCTACTTCGCGTCCAAGGCCAAGAAGGAGGGCTATGAGCAGATCGCGGCCCTGTTCCAGAAGACCGCCGACAACGAGAAGGAGCACGCCAAGCTGTGGTTCAAGGAGCTGAACGGCATCGGCTCCACCGCCGAGAACCTGGCCGCCGCCGCTGACGGCGAGAACTACGAGTGGACCGACATGTACGAGGGCTTCGCCAAGACCGCCGAGGAGGAGGGCTTCGTGGAGCTGGCCGCCCGGTTCCGTCTGGTGGCCGCCATCGAGAAGCACCATGAGGAGCGCTACCGCGCCCTGCTCCACAACGTGGAGGCCCAGGAGGTCTTCGCCAAGAGCGAGGTCAAGGTGTGGGAGTGCCGCAACTGCGGCCACATTGTGGTGGGCGAAAAGGCCCCGGAGATCTGCCCCACCTGCAACCACCCCCAGAGCTACTTCGAGGTCCACGCGGAGAACTATTGATCCAAAAACAGAAGGGACCGGGCCAGTGCCCGGTCCCTCTGCGTATAAATGCGTATAAAAAATATCCGCTCCCCATGAAAAGGGGAGCGGATACTTTTTTACGATGCGGGCGGCTGGAAGTCGTGGGCGTCCTGCAGGACCATCTCCTTGACCTTCATCAGGCGGGTGATGTTGCCGCGCTCGTTCTCGTCCAGCTTCATGGAGATATAGCGGATCTTCTGCTGGAAGTCCGGGATCATCACGTACTCCAGGGCGTTGACGCGCCGCCGGGTCTTCTCGATGTCCGCGGCCAGCAGCTGCATGGTCTTCTCCACCTCCGCCAGCTCCAGCATATCCCGGAACACGTCGGACAGCGCCTCCAGGGCGGCGTCCAGCTCACCGGAGGTCTGGGCAAAGCCGTAGGGGTAGATCTCCGCCGGGTCGTCGTTGCGGGTGTGGAAGTCGTAGACCGGCACGTTGACGGACATGACGTTCTTCAGCTTCATGTCCAGCTCCACGCTCTGCTTGGGGTACAGCAGCGCCTGCTCCAGCATCTGGGGGGACATGATGGCCGAGGCCACAGTGAAGGCGGCGTTGGCCTTCTCCAGTCCCTGTTCCACCTTGGCCCGGAGCTGGCGGTTCCGCCGGACGATCTCCAGGAACTGCTTCATCAGCTCGTCCCGCTTGTCCTTCAGCAGCTTGTGTCCCCGGACGGCGGTCCGCAGGCGGCCCTTCAGCCGGGTCAGCTCCATTCTGGTGGGGTTTATGGTCGCAGAGGGCATGGGTTCACCTCTTTTCTGGATGATTCGCCCCGGAACTATGTCCCGGCGCAAGTGCGCCGTACAAGCGTTTTGGCGCAGCTGTTAGGTCGCCTGAAAGGCGACCCCAAGCCTAAGCCGGCTGAAAGCCGGCCCACGGCCAAAACCTTGCCGCAGGGCGAATTCATTTCGCCCGAGGATGTCAAATCATCTCGGGGGTCCCCAAGGCGAGCAGTTTACTGCTCGTCTTGGGGCAGATACTTGTCGATCATGTCCTGCTTGATGCGCTTCAGCTCACTCTTGGGCAAAATTTTGAGTAGCTGCCAGCCCAGATCCAGGGTCTCCTGGATGGAGCGGTTCTCCTCCTGGCCCTGGGTGACGTAGCGCTTCTCGAACTCGTCGGCGAACTTGGCGTACAGCAGGTCCGTGGGGCTCAGGGCCGCCTCGCCCAGAATGGTCATCAGCTCCTTGGCCTCCTTGCCGGAGGCGTAGGCGGCGAAGAGCTGGTTCATGGTGCTGGCGTGGTCCTCTCTCGTCTTGCCCACGCCGATGCCCTTGTCCTTCAGGCGGCTCAGGCTGGGCAGCACGTCCACCGGGGGCAGCACGCCCTTGCGGTACAGGTCGCGGCTCAGGATGATCTGGCCCTCGGTGATGTAGCCGGTCAGGTCGGGGATGGGGTGGGTCTTGTCGTCCTCGGGCATGGTGAGGATGGGGATCATGGTGATGGAGCCGGGCTTGCCCAGCTGGCGGCCGGCCCGCTCGTACATGGTGGCCAGGTCGGTGTACAGGTAGCCGGGATAGCCGCGGCGGCCGGGGACTTCCTTCCGGGCGGCGGACACCTCGCGGAGGGCCTCGGCGTAGTTGGTGATATCGGTGAGGATGACCAGCACGTGCATATCCTTCTCAAAGGCCAGGTACTCCGCCGCCGTCAGGGCCATGCGGGGGGTGGAGATACGCTCCACGGCGGGGTCGTTGGCCAGGTTGATGAAGAGGACCGTGCGGTCGATGGCGCCGGTGCGGCGGAACTCCTGGACGAAGTACTCCGACTCCTCGAAGGTGATGCCGATGGCGGCGAAGACCACGGCGAAGTTGGAGGCGTCGTCCCCCAGCACCCTGGCCTGGCGGGCGATCTGGGCCGCCAGCTGGGCGTGGGGCAGGCCGGAGCCGGAGAAGATGGGCAGCTTCTGGCCGCGGACCAGGGTGTTCAGGCCGTCGATGGTGGAGACGCCGGTCTGGATGAACTCGTTGGGGTAGTCGCGGGCCGCCGGGTTCATGGGCAGGCCGTTGATGTCCTTGTAGGCCTCCGGCAGGATGGCGGGGCCGTCGTCCAGGGGCTGGCCCATGCCGCTGAACACCCGGCCCAGCATGTCGCCGGACACCGCCAGCTGCAGGGGGTGGCCCAGGAAGCGGATCTTGGACCCCTTCAGGTTGATGCCGGCGGAGGACTCGAAGAGCTGGACCACGGCCTTGTCGCCGTTGACCTCCAGCACCTTGCAGCGGCGGAGGCTGCCGTCGGGCAGCTCGATCTCCGCCAGCTCGTCGTAGGTGACGCCCTCCACCTGCTCCACCACCATCAGGGGGCCGGAGATCTCATGGATGGTCCGATATTCTTTCATCATAGGTCAGCACCTGCTTTCTCCGCGATGGCGGCGATCTCCCGCTCCATCTCGGCGGCGATGTCGGCGTAGGCCCGGTCGTACTGGTCGGCCTCCTCGAACTTGGCGCGGCCGATGCGCTCCTTGGCCGGGATCTCCAGGAGCGGCGCCAGCTCCGCGCCCTTCCCGACGGCCTCCCGGGCCAGGCGCTCGTAGTCCAGGATCAGGGCCAGCAGCTTCATCTGCCGGTCGTGGCTGGAGTAGCTGTCCACGTCCATGAAGGCGTTCTGCTGGAGGAAGTCCTCGCGGACCATCTTGGCCACCTCCAGCGTCAGCTGATCGGCGGCGCTGAGGGAGTCCTTACCGACGAGCTGGACGATCTCGTTGAGCTCGTTCTCCTCCTGGAGGAGGCTCATGGCCTTGTTGCGGTTGTCCATAAAGCCGGGGTAGTGCTCGTCGAACCAGGGCTTCATGGTGTCCAGATACAGGGAGTAGGAGTTCAGCCAGTTGATGGCGGGGAAGTGGCGGCGGTAGGCCAGGGAGGCGTCCAGGGACCAGAACACCTTCACGATGCGCATGGTGCCCTGGCTGACGGGCTCGGAGAGGTCGCCGCCGGGGGGCGACACGGCGCCCACCGCGGTGAGGGAGCCCCGCCGGTCCTCGGTGCCCATGCACTGCACCACGCCGGCCCGCTCGTAGAACTGGGCCAGGCGGGAGGCCAGGTACGCGGGGTAGCCCTCTTCGCCGGGCATCTCCTCCAGACGGCCGGACATCTCGCGGAGGGCCTCGGCCCAGCGGGAGGTGGAGTCGGCGATGACGGCCACGTCGTAGCCCATGTCGCGGAAATACTCCGCGATGGTGATGCCGGTGTACACGGACGCCTCACGGGCGGCCACGGGCATGTCGGAGGTGTTGGCGATCAGCACGGTCCGCTTCATCAGGGACTCGCCGGTGCGGGGGTCCACCAGCTCCGGGAACTCCCGGAGCACGTCGGTCATCTCGTTGCCCCGCTCGCCGCAGCCCACGTAGACCACGATGTCCACGTCGGACCACTTGGCCAGCTGGTGCTGGACCACGGTCTTGCCGGAGCCGAAGGGGCCGGGGACGGCGGCGGTGCCGCCCTTGGCGATGGGGAACATGGTGTCGATGATCCGCTGTCCGGACTGGAGGGGGACCACCGGGTTGTACTTGCGCTTGTAGGGACGGCCCACGCGGACGGGCCACTTCTGGACCATGGTCAGCTCCACGGTGTCGCCCTTGTCGGTCTTGACCTTGGCCACCACCTGCTCCACGGTGTAGTCGCCGGGCTTGATGGTCCAGGCCACGGTGCCGCTGACGCCGTTGGGGACCATGATCTTGTGGAGCACGACCTCCGTCTCCGGCACGGTGCCGATGACGTCGCCGCCCACCACCTTGTCCCCCACCTTGGCCACGGGGGTGTAGGCCCACTTCTTCTCCCGGCTCAGGGCGGGGACCTCCACGCCGCGGGCCAGGTTGGAGCCGATCTTCTTGACGATCTCCTCCAGCGGGCGCTGGATGCCGTCGTAGATGTTTTCAATGATGCCGGGGCCCAGCTCCACGCTGAGGGGCGCGCCGGTGGTCTCCACCTTGGCGCCCGGCCCCAGTCCGCTGGTCTCCTCATAGACCTGGATGGAGGCCTGGTCGCCGGTCATGTTCAGGATCTCGCCGATGAGCCGCTGCTCACCCACGCGGACCACGTCCGCCATGTTGGCGTCCGCCAGACCGTCGGCCACCACCAGAGGGCCGGAGACCTTGATGATTCTTCCGCTCAATGCACATTCCTGCCTTTCCTGTAAAATTCGCTTGAAAAAGGCTCCGTAGGATCCCGCCGGACGGCGGGAGGAAAACCGTTACGCGATGTCCGCTCCCACGGCCCTCTCGATGGCGCTCTGGAGGGCCTGGGCCCCCAGGCCCAGGGAGCCGGACTTGCCGGGAATGAGGATCACCGCCGGGGTGACCTCCGTCTTGTATTTGGCGATATCGGCGGGGATCTTCGCCGAGAGCTGCTCGGTGATATAGATGATGGCGTAGTCCTCCCGGGCCAGCCGGTGGAGGGTGTGGCGGGCCTCGTCGGCCTCCTCCACGAAGTACACATCCAGCCCCAGGGCCTTGAAGCCCAGGACGCTGTCCCGGTCGCCCATGACCGCGATCTTATACATACGCCTCACGCAGCCTTTCCCGGATGGTGTCGCCCGAGATGCCCGCCATGCGGCCGGACATGATGATGCGCACCGCCGTAAACTCGATCTCCTTGGCCACCAGATAGCTGATGACCGCCTCCACGCCGAAGGGCACGCCCTTGGCCGCGGCGGCCACCCGGGTCACCGCGTCGTCGCAGGCCTTCTCAAAGGCCGTGAGGCTGCCGCCCTTGGCCGCGGCGGCGCCCAGCTCGGCGGCCTCCCGCAGGGCCGTGGGCCGGTACAGCTCCTCCAGGCCGCCGCTCATCGCCGCCGCCTGGACGGTGTCCGGGCGGATGGTGCCGCCCTCCACCAGCACCCGGCGCAGCAGCTCCGCGCCCTTGCGCATCCGCAGCGTCCGCACCGCGGCGCGGAGGTTGGCCGCGTCGATGGTGGCGCGGACGTACCGCACCAGGAAGTCGCTGCCAGTGTCCGCGGCGGCGGAGAGCATCTCCCCGTAGTAGGCCCGGTCCAGCAGGAAATCGCTGCGCTGGGGGTCGCCGGTGGTGCTGAGGACCTCCATGGCCTCCTGGGCCGCCCTGCCCAGGGCAGGGGGCAGGGAGCCGGTGCTGTTCTCCAGCACCGCCCGGCGCAGCTCCTGCGCCGGCACCCGTCCGGCGTCCAGCAGCAGCCGGTCCGCCTCCGCGCCCACGGCGCGGGCCTTCAGCAGCACCTTCAGATTGTGGTAGTCGTACTTGACCTTGAACACATCCACCACCGACCGGTCCGGCACGAACCGGTACAGGTCCTCAAAGAGCTTCTCCTGCTCCCGGGCCAGGGCCGCGCCCACGGTCTCCTCGGTGACGGCGTTAAACTCGCCGTAGCCGGTCTCCGTGAGCACCTTGGCCGCCTCTTCCGCCGAGGGCGCCTCGATCATGCGCTCCATCCGGGCGGCGGTGAGCAGGTCCCTCTCGCGGCTGTGGAGGTAGGTGGAGATGAACAGATAATCGGTATCTTTCAGCTTCTTTGCCAAATGCCATCCTCCTTTCCGGGGCGGCCCCGTCAAGCGAAGAGGATGCCGGCGACCTGGGCCGCCATCTCCTCCCGGAGGAAGCGCAGCCGGGTCTCAAAGGCGCAGTTGACCTCCACCTTGCCGTCCCGCAGCGTCAGGCCGCCCTCCATGTCCCGGGTCTCCCCGGAGAGGGTGAGGGCCCCCCTCTTGCCCAGCAGGGCGTTGGCCTGGGCCACCACCTGCTGGCCCACCCGCTGGCGGTCCCTGGCGTTGAGGAGGATCTCCTCCTTGCCGGTCTTGGACACCTGGACGGCCATCTTGGCCAGCAGCCCGGCGTACTCCTTGTCCGGCAGGTCCATCAGCTTCTTCTGGGCCCGGGCGAAGGCCTCGTCCACGCAGGCCTGCTTGGCGGCCAGCATCCGCTTCTTGGCCTCCATCTGGGCCGCGCTCTCCAGGCGCTGGGCCTGGCGCTGGGCGGCCTCCTGGCCCGCGGCTTTGGCGGCGGCGGACTGGGACGCGGCCTGGGCCTCGTAGTCCGCCCGGACCTGGGCGGCCCTCTCCTCCGCCTCCCGGAGGATCTGGGCGGTCTCCGCACCCGCGTCGGCCTCGATGCGGGCGGTGATCTTTTCGATTCCTTTCATGTTGGCTCCTCCCCTCCCGGGATCACAGCCACAGCAGCATCAGCATGGAAGCCAGCAGAGACAGAATGGCGTAGAACTCCACGATACCGCAGAGGATCAGGCCCTTGGACCAGTCGTCGGGCTTCTTGGCCAGGATGTTGATGGACCCGGCGGCCACGCGGCCCTGGGCGATGGCGGACAGCAGGCCGCCGAGGGCCATGGGCATACAGGCGCAGAAGTACCGGAGGCCCTCCTGGAGGGTCAGGCTGTCGGCGGTGCCGCTGATGAAGCCCATGCTGATGAGGGCGTAGAACCACACCACCAGGCCGTACAGGCCCTGGGTGCCGGGGAGCAGCTGGAGCACCATGACCTTACCGGACTTGGAGGGGTCCTCGCACAGAAGTCCCGTGCCGGCCTCGCCGGCGATGCCGCAGCCCTTGGCGGAGCCCACGCAGCTGAGACCTACCGCCAGACCTGCGCCCAGCAGAGCCAGGGCCAGGCCGCCAAAAGATTCCAGAAAACTCATTGTGATTTCCTCCTTATTCTTTCTTCAGATCGACATATTGTGTGGTGATTGCCAGAGGACGGAAGGGCTTGCCGCCGTCCTCGTAGAACCGTCCGAAGAACTCCAGGCACTGCAGGCGCATGTCGTGGACGAAGCAGCCCAAAATGTTCAGCGCGAAGTTCAGGGCGTTGCCCAGCAGGGAGATGAGGAAAAAGAAGATGACGTTGCCGGTGATGGCGCCCAGGGTGTTAAACACCTGGGCAATGACCGCGCCGGCCAGCATCAGGGCCATCAGCCGGGAGTAGGACAGAATGTCGCTGAAGTACCCGGTGATGTTGTTGTAGAGGGAGCCGCCAATGCCCATCAGCTTGCCGCCGATGCCCTTCTTGCCGTAGCCCTGGGTCAGCACCAGGATGACCACGATAAGGATGACGAACAGCTTCACCTGGCCGGTGAGGGCCGCCAGTCCTCCGCAGAGAAACACCGCGTACCACGCGCCCTCGTTGCAGAGGGCGGCCATCAGCTCGCCCCGCTTGATCTGCTTGTATATGCTGACCGCCATGCCCGTGAAGATCTGGATCACGCCCAGGATCAGGGACCCGATCAGCACCATCAGCGCGTCGTCCAGGGGACTGAAGAGGCAGGGCATCGCAAAGGTGCTGTCCGGATCAAAGATGGAGATCAGCTGTGGGATCATATCCCCGAAGAAGCCGCCGGTGAGAGCGCCCCAGAGAAAGGTGCTGACGCCGCACAGCCCCATCAGGGGGATCATGTAACGCATGGTGGGCCCGTTGGGCTTCGCCTTCTTCATAATGACCGCCGAAATCAGCATCATCACGATGCCGTAGCCCATGTCCGCCATCATCATGCCGTAGAACAGGATGAAGAAGGGGGCCATCAGCGGGTTGGGGTCCACGGACCCGTAGGCCGGCAGGGAGTACATATCCGTGACCATGTTCAGCGGGCGGGTCAGGGGCCCGTTCCGCAGCTGGACAGGCACCTGGGGGTACTCCCCCTCCTCCGGCTCCGTCAGCTCATAGGCGCACTCGAATTTCGCCAGGGTACTCTCCAGCTCCGGCACCTCTGGCGCCGAGGCCCAGCCGTCCAGGCAGAGGATGCTGCCGCCGGTGAGCAGCCGCTCCTTGGCGGTCTCGGTGGCCAGCACCTGCCGCACCCGGTCCAGGCCGGTCTTCAGCTCGTCCCGGCTGCCGCCCATGGCCCGGATGGCCGCCAGCTCCGCCTCTCTCTGGGAGGCGATATCCTCCAGCTCCTTGTCCAGGGCCCGGATGTTCTCCGACGCCGTGCCCGTCAGGTCCTTGAGCTGGGCGAAGCTGAACCCGTAGCCCCGCAGGGCGTCCAGCGCCGCCTGGCGGCAGTCCCGGTACACCAGGACCTCCAGGTACTTCTGCTCCCGGTCCGCCGACAACTCCCGGACGGAGACCGCTTCCGCCGACTCCTCCGCCGCCCCGGTAAGGGCGTTCAGATCGGTGGCCGCCGGTACCGTGCCCAGCAGCAGGTCCACTCTCGACGTGCCCTTGGTCTCCAGCGGCACGTCGCAGCCGCTCCAGGGCCGGAGGGCCAGCTGGTCGGCACGGACGCGGGCCTCCCGCGCGTTGAGGGCCGCCACGGCCTTGGCGTGGCCGTTGATGACCGCCGCCTTCTCCAGGGCGGCGTCCCGCTTGCTCTTGTCCAGCAGCTCCGCCTCCCCGATGACGGCCCTCTGGACGAAGAGGGGCTTCTTCTGGGGGGCATACTGGGCCAGCGCGTCCAGCGCCCGCTCCAGCTCCGTGATATCCGCCCTGGCGTCCGCCGCGGCAGCGGCGTCCCGATGGAGCAGGGCGGCGCAGCTCTCATCGGCCAGATACTCTGTTGGTTCCTTCAGCTCCACACAGCCCACATGGAGCAGCGCGGAGAGCAGCGCGTCCCGGTCCTTGGCCAGGGCGATGAGACGGAGACGCTTCATGCTGGTAATGGACATCAGCTCTCAACCACCCTTCCTAAGATCGCCTGCGCCGCCTTGTCCATGCGCTTGCCCGCGTCGGCGGTCAGCTTTTTGCAGTCCTTGTCCGCCTGGGCCAGGATCTCCTCCCGCCGCTTCGCGGCGCCGGCCTCCGCCGCCTTCATGGCGGCGGCCGCCTCCTGGGCGGCCTGATCCCTGCCCTGCTGGAGCAGCGCACGTCCCGCCCGCTCGGCGTCGGCCACAAGCTTCTGGCCCTGGGCCCTGGCGTCCGCCTTGGCCCGTTCCATGGTGTCCTCCACCTCGCGGATCTTGGTTATGGCTTCCAGTGACATGTTTTCACCCCTTCCGCTTCTCACCTATCGCCGGAGCGCGCTCCGGCTCCCCCAGGGGTGCCCCCTGTGGTGATTGTTCAATTATAGCATAGTTTCACGGAAAGTACCAGAATTTTTTTGTCAAACTCGGTGATTTTATAAAATTTTATGGAGGTGCGGCCAGAAACGTAAATTATGGAGAAATTTGTCCTTGTGCTGCGGACATTGATAAATTTTTCACAACATCAACCTGAAAATCCCTGCCGCAAAAAAAGGACCGCGGCGTTCCCGCCGCGGTCCGTTCCCGGCAGCGGCAGGAACGCCCTTTTTGATCGTTTGCTCTCAAGGAAAACTATCCGTTGCAATAGAGGGAAGCCTATGGTATCATTGGGATGTATTCAAAAAGCAAAAAAGCACCCGGTTTCGGGTGCTTTTTGCTGCTCATTCTAATCCCTTATCCCGTCTTATCCTGCAGTGAGGCACCAGTTCCCCTCCACCGCCTGGGCGGTGATGGGCACCAGGACCGGGGGCTTGGCCTCGCCGGTGTACTGGGCCAGCAGGGTCTGGGCCGCCGCCGGGTCGGCGGTCTCCACATACACCGCGTCCACCAGGGGCAGCAGGGCCGCCAGGTCCTGGCCGGTGGTCTCGTCCGCGCCGTTCTGGAGCAGTTCCTCCGTCACCAGCAGGGACAGCTTCACCCCGGTGCCGTTCAGCGCCTGGCGCAGCTCGTCCAGGAAGAGGGCCAGGGCCTCGGTCTTCCCCATGGTGTTGCCGGAGTAGTCGATGCGCTCCAGCGCGCCCTTGCCGGGATAGGCCAGCTCGTCCAGCAGCAGCTCGTCAAAGCCCATCTGTGCGCACTCCAGGGCCAGGTCGATGACGTACTTCCGGGCGGCCTCCTTGGCCGGGTCCAGCCAGTAGTACACCCGCTCGTCGGACCACACGCCGCCGCCGGACTGGCAGATCGCCGCGCCCTCGGTGTTGACGTAGGCGTAGTAGCTGTCGTGGAAGCAGTTGAACCGGGCCACCGCCACGGTGTCCTCCCCGGCGCAGAGGGCGGAGAAGGCCTCCATGGTGATATCCCGCTGGGCCGCCTGCTCCTGGGACACGGCGGAACTGTAGAAGACCTTGCCCGTGTCGTCCCGGACCGTGTACACAAAGCCGTTGGCGCCCGCCTGGGTCAGTGCCTCCCCCAGCGCCGTCGCGTCCGCCGGCAGGGCGGACAGCGCGATCAGCCGCCGCTCCCCGTAGGGGACCTCCGGCGCCACGGGTTCATCCGGCTCGTCCGGGGCATCCCCCTCCGGCTGGGCGTCGTCCACCACCAGATTGATGCCGGGGGTGGAATCATCGTTTTCCTGGCCGTCCTGGTCATTCCCCGTGGCCGGGTTCTCCTCGCCGGAGCCGGACTCGTCCCGGCCGCTCCCCTGGAGGAACGGCAGATCGAAATACCACGACCCGTCATCCCGGTAGACCACAAACCTCTGGGCGTACATATATACACAGGCGGCCGCCAGGATCACCACCAGCAAAACGATCAGCAGGCCCCTGCCCTTCGGGCGCCGGCCGCGATAGCTCTGATATCCCCTTGCCATGCACATCACTCTCTTCAGATGTATTCACGGGGCACACTTCCCCTAGTATCCATACCATACCACATCTGCCGGGCAATATGCAACCGGATTTTTGGAAAGTTTCCGTAAATTTCACAGGATCGTCCCCGCTCCCGGCGGCGGGTTTTTCTCCGGCGGGCGCTTTACATCGGGGCGGCGCCCTGTTATACTGGGGCTGTCAACGGCGCGGCGGACCCGCCGCGGTACTTTTTGAGCCGATAGATAACAGGGAGAGGATGCCCCATGAAAACATTTGACTACAACATCATAAAGGACCCCACCGTATTCCAGGAGCACCGGGAGCCCGCCCACTCGGACCACCGCTGGGTGCTGGGGGACGGGCGGGACCCGCGCCTCCTGCTGAACGGGGAGTGGTACTTCCACTACGCGGAGAACTACGCCCAGACTATCCCCGACTTTTTCTCACCGGCCCTGGACTGCCGGGGCTGGGACACCATCCGGGTGCCGGGGCACCTGGAGCTCCAGGGCTACGGACACCCCCAGTATCTGAACGTCCAGTACCCCTGGGACGGCTCGGAGCCGGTAGAACCCGGCGGTGTGCCGGAGCGGCACAGCCCGGTGGGCAGCTATGTGCGGTACTTCACCCTGCCGGACTTCATGGCCGGGAAACGGGTGTATGTGTCCTTCCAGGGGGCGGAGAGCGCCCTGACCGTGTGGCTCAACGGGCAGTACGTGGGCTACGGCGAGGACGCCTTCACCCCGTCGGAGTTCGAGCTCTCGGACTACCTGGTCCCCGGCGAGAACAAGCTGGCGGTGCAGGTATTCCGGTTCACCGCCGCCAGCTGGTATGAGGACCAGGACTTCTTCCGGTTCTCCGGCCTGTTCCGGGACGTGTACCTGTACGCGGTGCCGGAGGCCCACATCCGGGACCTGAAGGTCGTCACAGAGCTCAGCGAGGACTTTTCCTCCGGGGTGGTGCGCCTCTCCATGGACGCCCTGGGCGGCGGCACGGTCTGGTGCCGCCTGTTGGACGGGGACCGGGAGATCGCCCGGCAGGACGTGCCGCTGGGCGCGCCGGCATCGCTGCCGGTGGAGCGGCCCCGGCTGTGGAGCGCGGAATATCCCCATCTGTACCGCCTGGAGCTGACGGTGCTGGACGGGGCGGGGGCGGTATCGGAGATCGTGACCGAGCCGGTGGGCCTGCGGCGGTTCGAGCTCCGGGACGGCCTCATGCTGCTCAACGGGAAGCGGGTCCTGTTCCGGGGCGTCAACCGCCACGAGTTCTCCGCCCGGAACGGCCGCTGCGTCACCGGGGAGGAGACGCTGCTGGACATCCTCACCATGAAGCGCCACAACATCAACGCCATCCGCACCAGCCACTACCCCAACCAGAGCCTCCTGTACCGCCTCTGCGACCAGTACGGCATCTACGTGCTGGACGAGATGAACCTGGAGTCCCACGGGGCCTGGTGCATGGTGATGGACGGCCTTTTGCCCCTGGAGGACCACATCCCCGGCGACGACCCCAAGTGGCGGGACGCGGTGGTGGCCCGGGCGGAGGCCATGTACCAGCGGGACAAGAACCACCCGTCGGTGCTGATCTGGTCCTGCGGCAACGAGTCCTTCGGCGGCAGGAACCTGATGGAGGCCAGCCGGTACTTCCACAGCGTGGACACCCGGCCGGTCCACTACGAGGGGGCCCGCCGGGACAAGCGCTACCCCATCTCCGATATCAACAGCAACATGTATCTGCCCGCCGAGACCATCCGGGATGAGCTAGCCGGGGACGCCTCCCGGCCCGCCCTCTCCTGCGAGTACGGCCACGCCATGGGCAACTCCTTCGGCAACCAGCTCCGCTACGCCCTGCTGGCCGAGGAGGTGCCCGCCTACCAGGGGGGCTTCATCTGGGACTACATCGACCAGGCCGTGGTCGCCAGGGACCAGTACGGGCGGGAGTACCTGGGCTACGGCGGCGACTTCGGCGACCGGCCCAACGACGGCAATTTCAGCGGCGACGGCATCGTCTGCGCCCTGGACCGCAGCCCCTCCCCCAAGATGCAGGAGGTCAAGGCGGTGTATCAGAACCTCCGCATCCGTATGGCGGAGGGCCGGGCGGAAATCTCTAACAACTACCTGTTCACCAACAGCGGTGCGTTCGACTGCGTGGTCCGGCTCTATCGGGAGGGGGTGCTTCTGCGGGAGGCCCCCATGGACACCGACGTGCCGCCGGGAGAGACGCGGACCTATCCCCTGCCCCTCTGGCCGGAGCGGCTGGACGACGGGGAGTACAGCGTCATCATGTCCTTCCGTCTGCGGGAGGACACCAGCTGGGCGGAGGCCGGGCACGAGGTGGCCTTCGGGGAGTGGACCGGCGGCGCCATGGCCGAGTCCGTCCACCCGGCCCGGAGGCCGGAGGTCACCGACGGTGCGTGGAACCTGGGCGTCCGGGGGGAGGGCTTTGAAATTCTCTTCTCCAAGGAGGCCCACGCCCTGACCTCCTACCGCTGGCACGGCCGGGAGCTTCTTAAGTCCGGCCCCACACCTAATTTCTGGCGGGCCCCCACGGACAACGACGTAGGCTGTCAGGCCCCCTTCCGGTACGCCCAGTGGAAGACGGCCAGCCTGTACCGGCACCCCGGCTCACTCACCGAGAATGAGCCCTCCTGCCGGGTGGAGTACGGGGACAACTGGGTGGAGGTCACCTTCTCCTACCTGCTGGCCACCGCGCCCCAGACGGACTGTGCGGTGTCCTACCGGGTGTACGCCGACGGCCTGGTGGAGGCCGCCCTCCGCTCCGCCGCGGCCAAAACGCTGGGGACCGCACCGGAGTTCGGCCTGATGCTGAAGATGGACGCGGATTTCCGCCATGTGCGCTGGTACGGCCGGGGGCCGGAGGAGACCTATTGCGACCGCAAGACCGGCGGCCGGCTGGGCATCTATGAGAATCTAGCGGAGGACAGCATGGCACCCTATCTGCGCCCCCAGGAGTGTGGGAACAAGATGGATGTGCGCTGGGCGTCGGTGACGGACGACAGCGGCATTGGCCTGCTGTTCCGGGGGGACAGCATGGAGTTCTCCGCCCTGCCTTACACCCCCCACGAGCTGGAGAACGCCGCCCACCCCCATGAGCTGCCGCCGGTCCACTCCACCGTGGTCCGGGCCTCTCTGATGCAGATGGGCGTGGCCGGGGACAATAGCTGGGGAGCCCGGCCCGCGCCGGAGCACCTGCTGCCCGCGGAGGAACTGACCTTCCGCGTCAGCTTCCGGGGCGTGGGCGAGTGAGCCATTGCAAGGAGTAACGATGAACATTACATTTCAGCCCTACCACCCCTCGCCGGTCCTGACCGGCCATCTGCGCATGGGCGGGGAGAACAGCCAGGGGGAGCGCATCGAGGTGAACAGCCGCTACCTGTCCCGGGGCGGCAGGCCGGTGATCCCGGTGATGGGTGAGTACCACTTTGTCCGGGACAGCCGGGACCGCTGGCGGCGGGAGCTGGCCAAGGTGAAGGCCGGCGGCGTCACCGTCGTGTCCACCTACCTCTTCTGGATCTACCACGAGGAGATCGAGGGACAGTTCGACTTCACCGGGGACCGGGATGTCCGGGCCTTTGTCCTGGCCTGCGGGGAGCAGGGTCTGGACGTGGTGCTGCGCATCGGCCCCTGGGCCCACGGCGAGTGCCGCAACGGCGGCCTCCCGGACTGGCTCCAGCACAGCGGCCGCCCCCTCCGCACCAACGACCCGGGCTACATGGCGAAGGTCCGCCGCTGGTATGAGAAGATCTATGCGCAGGTGCGGGACCTCTTTTATAAGGACAACGGCCCCATCATCGGCATCCAGTTCGAGAATGAGCTGGTGAACGACGCGGCGCATCTGCTGGCACTGAAGCGGCTGGCGCTGGAGATCGGCTACGACGCGCCCCTCTACACCGTCACCGGCTGGAACAGCCGGTATGGGGCCCGCATCCCGGTGGACGAGGTGCTGCCGGTGTTCGCAGCCTATGCGGACGCGCCCTGGGCCCGGACCCTGGGGGAGCTGCCCCCCAGCCCCCACTATGCCTTCGACCCCAACCGCAACGACAGCGCCGTGGGCATGGATATCCTCCGGGACACGGACGCCGACGGCTGGCGGCTGCCCTATGAGCGCTACCCCTTTGCCACCTGTGAGCTGGGCTGCGGGATGCAGCCCACCCACCACCGCCGCCCGGTGCTCTCCGGCATGGACGCCTACGCCCTGTCCCTGGTGAAGCTGGGCTGCGGCAATGATCTGATCGGCTACTACATGTACCACGGCGGCACCAACAAGATCGGCGCGCTGTCCACCCTCCAGGAGTCCACGGCCACCGGCTACCCCAACGACCTGCCCATCCTCAACTACGACTTCGGCGCCTGCCTGAGCCAGTACGGCGAGGCCCGGGAACAATACGGGCTGTTGAATTTGCTGCACCTCTTCGCTACGGACTTTGGGGAGGTGCTGGCCCCCATGGAGCATGTGGCGGCGGAGACTTTTGTCCCCTGCACGGACCGGGAACGGCTGCGCTGCTGCCTCCGCACGGACGGAACGTCCGGCTTCGTCTTTGTCAACCACCACCAGCGTCACATGGCCCTGGCGGATGTGCATGGCGCGGTGCTGACGGCCCTGGGCGTGGAGTTCCCGGCCATCGACGTATGCGGCAGCGTGAGCTTCTTCTTCCCGGTGCGCATGGCGCTGGGGGCGGAGCGGCTGCGCCTCGCCACCGCCCAGCCCATCTGCCGGGAGGGAAACACCTGGTTCTTCACCGCCATCGGCGGCATCCCGGCGCGGTACGTCTTTGACCTGCCGGAGGGCGGCGAGAGGGCCGTGACCGTGGAGCCGGGGCTGGACAGCGGCTTTGACCTCGGCTCCGCCCATATCGTGACCCTGACCTTTGAACAGGCCCGGTATCTGCGGCGGCTGGACGGGCAGATCTTTGTCGGCGAGGGCTGCGACCTGTACGCGCTGGACGGGGAGGTCCACGCCATCCAGGACGGCGATTTCACCTATTACCGCTATGCAGACGGGGCGTTCCGCCGCGTGGATGTCCGCCGGGACTTCCGTCCCGCCGCGCTGACGCTGGAGCCGGTGGAGGAGCCGTTCCCGCCGCCCTACGCGGAGGAGCTGGAGCTGGGCGGCCCCCGGAAATGCCGGTGGTACCGCCTCACCGTCACCACCGGCGAGGGCTTTGTGGAGATCCCGGGAGACTACGACACCGCCCAAATTTACGCGGGGCAGGCGCTGATCGCGGACCACTTCTACACCGGCTTCCCCTGGCGGGTCCCGGCGGAGCTGCTGTATGGCCGGGACTGCTGGCTGGTCATGTCGGAGCGGAGAGACGACTTCTATCTGGAGCCAGTGGGTGATCTGTGAAGGGGGCTTTTCTCCGAAGGAGAGATATGAAAAACGTCGTTATCAAGAAGATGGAAAGTGAAGACGAGATCAACGGCAAGGGATATGTTCACTACAAGTCTTGGCATGAAACATATACGGGTTTGATCGATTCGGATTATCTTGAGAGGCAGACGCTTGAAAAATGTATAGCGACAGCACACAGATGGCCTGACAACATTCTTGTGGCAAAAGATGGAGATAAAGTTGTCGGATTTGTGGGATACGGTACTTACCGTGACGACACGCTTCCTGCCTGTGGTGAGGTCTTTGCCATCTATGTTCTCGCGGCATATCACGGGCAAAGGGTCGGCTATGAGTTGATGAAAGCAGCGATTGAAAAACTATCCGCATATAAAAAGGTTGCTGTTTGGGTACTGAAAGGAAACGAGAGAGCGATCCGCTTCTATAAAAGGTTCGGTTTCCGTTTTGACGGGACAGAAGCAGAGATCATGCTTGGCACACCGAATACGGAGTTGAGAATGATTTTTGAAAGGGAGTAAACGAACTTCCCGTTTGTAGCGCTGTTAGCCATGATGTAATACTATTCTCCAATTAGAACCATATATCGTTACCGTGTGAGAAATGTAGGAATTGCAACGCTTTGGTAACGATATTAAAGTTCTTTTTGATACTTTTTCTTTCAAGAAAAAGTATCACTGGTGGAGCACCTCTACAGAACCCGGTGTTCTTCCCCAAAAACCAAGAAGGGCCGCCCCCTGACGGGAGCGGTCCTTCTTAACTATGATAGCTTTTGATCACGCAACGCGGCGGGAGCGCAGGGCCTCCAGCTGCTGGAACATCCCGTGGGTCATCTCGCGGGTGGCCACCACCTTGTCGGCCAGGGTCACCACCCAGGCCTCCGAGTTCTTGGGGAAGGGGGCCAGGGGGAACATGTGGCTGGTGATAGCGTCCTTCTGCCGCTGGTCCAGGCCGAACACCCGGTCCGCCCGGTTGGCGGCGTGGGCGCCGTGGATAAAGGCGTGCATGTGCTTCACCCGCTGCCAGCCGGAGTAGCGGCGCATATAGCGCCGGTGCTGCTCGCTCTGCCAGCTGTAGCCGAAAAAGTCGTGGAGCAGGGCGGCGCGGGTCACCGCCTCCACCCGCTCCGGGCGCATGTGGAACCGCCGGGCCATTCGGTAGGCGCACCGGGCGGCGCTGAGGGAGTGGTCGTAGACACTGTTCTGCGGCCCGTGGTGGGGGTAGCTGTGCAGCTCCTGGAAGAGAGGGTGGGCCAGGATATCCGCCGTGATGTCGTTGAAATCGCGCTCTGCCATGGGTACCTCCTTGCCCTGTCCGCGGGATGGCTGGGCCCCACCGGACGGCAGTCACTATTATAATCGGACGGTTTCCATAATGCAAGAGAGAAAAAGTGGAAAATTATCCGATTTTCTCTTTGCGCCGCCGCTCCGGCGTGGTACAATATCATAGTAGATCAGCATGGGGAGGCGATCACATGACCGCGAACATGCGCCGGGAGGCGATCCTGGACGCCCTGCGGGAGGCCCAGGCCCCCGTCAGCGCGGCCGCCCTGGCCTGCCGCTTCGGCGTCAGCCGCCAGATCGTAGTGGGGGACGTGGCGCTGCTGCGGGCCGGCGGCGCGTCCATCGTCGCCACGCCCCGGGGCTACGTGCTGGAGCGGCCCCAGGCGGGGCTGGTGTGCAGGGTGGCCTGCCGCCACCGGGCGGAGGACATGGAGCGGGAGCTGCTGCTGATGGTGGACAACGGCTGCACCGTGGAGAACGTGGTGGTGGAGCACGCGGTCTACGGGCAGCTGGTGGGGCAGCTCTCCCTGTCCAGCCGGTACGATGTATCGGAGTTTATCCGCAAGGTGTTCTCCAGCGGGGACCGGCCCCTGTCGGACCTCACCGGCGGCATCCACCTCCACACCCTGTGCTGCCCCGACGGGGCCGCCCGGGACCGGGTGGTGGCGGCGCTGCGGGACGCGGGATTTTTGGTGGAATAGACTTTTTTGCTCCGGGCCGTCGAAAAATCAGAATATGGATTGACAAATCATTCTCATCGAGTATAATAGTCCGGACAGGTGTCAAGACATCTGTCAGAACGATTTTGATGAGGTGAACCACCAATGGACAAATTCAAAGAATTTCTCAAGCGGAAGGATATCGTGATCTCCGCCAAGCGCTACGGCATCGACGCACTGGGGGCCATGGCACAGGGCCTGTTCTGCTCCCTGCTCATCGGCACCATTGTGAAGACTCTGGGCCAGCAGCTGGGGCTGGCGTTCCTGGTGGACGTGGGCAACTACGCCTCCGCCATGAGCGGCGCGGCCATGGCCGTGGCCATCGGCTGGGCTTTGAAGGCGCCGCCCATGGTCCTCTTCTCCCTGGCCACCGTGGGCTATGCCGCCAACGCCCTGGGCTCCACTACCCTGGCGGGGACCTCCGACGGGGCGGGCGGCCCCCTGGCGGTGCTGTTCATCGCCATCATCGCCGCCGAGTGCGGCAAGGCGGTCTCCAAGGAGACCAAGATCGACATTCTGGTGACGCCCCTGGTGACGATCCTGGTAGGCGTGGCGCTGTCGGCCTGGTGGGCCCCGGCCATCGGCTCGGCGGCCAAGGCGGTGGGCGCCTTCGTCCAGTGGGCCACCGTCCTCCAGCCCTTCTGGATGGGCATTCTGGTGTCGGTGGTCATCGGCATGGCGCTGACCCTGCCCATCTCCTCGGCGGCCATCTGCGCGGCCTTCGGCCTCACCGGGCTGGCAGGCGGCGCGGCGGTGGCGGGCTGCTGCGCCAACATGGTGGGCTTCGCGGTGATGAGCTTCCGGGAGAACCGCTGGGGCGGCCTCCTGAGCCAGGGCATCGGCACCTCCATGCTCCAGATGCCCAACATCGTCCGCAACCCCCGCATCTGGCTCCCGGCCATCCTGACCTCCGCCATCACCGGCCCCATCGCCACCTGCGTCTTTCATCTGGAGATGAACGGCCCTCCGGTGTCCGCCGGCATGGGCACCTGCGGCCTGGTGGGCCAGATCGGCGTGTGGACCGGCTGGATCTCGCCCAGCGAACAGGCGCTTGCCAGCGGGGCTGCTGCCATCAGCCCCACCGCCTTTGACTGGGCGGGGCTGATCCTCATCTCTTTCGTGCTGCCCGCAGTACTTTGCTGGGCGTTTGGGCTGCTGTTCCGGCGGATCGGGTGGATCAAAGAAGGAGATTTGAAGCTCGACTAAATGGTGCTGGGGGGCTCCGCCCCCACCGGGTCAGTAGGCACCCCCGGGCGGGGTGCGCCCCCTGGTTACTTTTCCCTTGCAGGAAAAGTAACCAAAAGTGCACTCAAGAAAACCAGGAATGGTTTTCTTGAGGATCTTTCCTTATTTTTTTGTTTATGTTTGCGCTCCCCCTGTGGCTGGTTTTGTCTAAACCGAGCCGAGTCCCGTGTATAGGGGCGAAGCGGCTACCTTAGTATGTCCCCAAGGAGAGTGAAGCGCTGGGGCGGGGGCACATTGGGTGCGCTGGTCGGTTTTTACTTTGTCCAACTGCTGGTTGCTCCGTTCCACTACGCAATTGATACATTTCCGTATACGGCCTGTATCGTACTGCGTTCTGCTCCGTTCCACTACGCACAGGACAGATTTCCGTTGACGGCCCGACAAGAACCATCCATCAATTGCGTAGTGGAACGGAGCAACCGGCAGTAAGAATACGGCAAAAAATCAGCACCCCCGATGAATGCTTTCCCTGACCCCTAGTCCAAACCACCATCTGTCCTTAACCGTCATCCCCGAGGGATTCTTAAGGGGCGGCAGCCCCTTAAGCAATTTTTTGGTTACTTTTTGTTTGCACAAAAAGTAACCCAGGGTCAGCAGGGACCGGAGGTCCCTACCCAAGCCCGGTAGGGGCCGGAGGCCCCTGCCACCCATTGAAAAATAAAGGAGGTTGCTATGAAACTGCTTTTGAAGGGCGGGAGCGTAATCTCCGGCCAGGGCGTCCGCCAGGCGGACGTCCTGATCGACGGCGAGACTGTGGCCGCTGTGGGCCCCGGCCTCAGTGCCGAAGGCGCCGAGGTCGTCGACTGTGCCGGGAAACTCTTGTTCCCCGGCTTCATCGACGCCCACACCCACTTCGATCTGGAAGTGGGCGGCACCATCACCGCCGACGACTTCCCCACCGGCAGCCGGGCCGCCCTCCGGGGCGGCACCACCACGGTCATCGACTTCGCCGCCCCCGACAAGGGCGACACCCTGGCCTACGGCCTGGACCGCTGGCGGCAGAAGGCTGCGGCGGGCACCGCCTGCGACTACGGCTTCCACATGACCATCGACGACTGGAACGACGGCATTTCCCGGGAAATCGGCGAGATGGTGGACCAGGGCATCCCCACCTTCAAGCTGTACATGACCTACCCCGCCATGATGCTGCCGGAGGGGGATATGTACCAGGCCCTCAAGCGGCTGAAGGAGGTGGGCGGCATCGCTGGCGTCCACTGCGAGAACAGCGGCCTCATCGACGCCCTCATCGCCGAGGCCAAGGCTGCCGGGCGCATGGCCCCCGCCTCCCACCCCCGGACCCGGCCCGCGCCCCTGGAGGCCGAGGCGGTGGGCCACCTGCTGCGGATGGCCCAGGTGGTGGACATCCCGGTCATCATCGTCCACCTCTCCACCAGGGAGTCCCTGGAGGAGGTCCGCGCCGCCCGGCGGCGGGGACAGACCGTGTACGTGGAAACCTGCCCCCACTATCTGCTGCTGGAGGACAGCGTCTACGACAACCCGGACTTCCTGGAGGCGGCCAAGTTCATCTGCGCGCCGCCCATCCGCAAGGCGGAGGACCAGGTGGTCCTGTGGGAGGCCCTGAAAAACGGAGAAATTCAGACCGTGGCCACGGACCACTGCTCCTTCACCCTGGCCCAGAAGCGGGCGGGGCGGTACGACTTCACCAAGATCCCCGGCGGCCTGCCGGGGGTGGAGCACCGGGGCGTGCTGCTGTACACCCACGGCGTGGCGGCGGGGCGCATCAGCGCGGCGGACATGTGCCGGGTCCTCAGTGAGAACGCCGCCAAGCTCTACGGCTGCTGGCCCCGGAAGGGCGTCATCGCCCCCGGCAGCGATGCCGACATCGTGGTCTATGACCCGGACGCCGAGGGCGTCATCACTGCGGCGGACCAGGCCCAGCACACGGACTATACGCCATACGAGGGCTATCGGACTGCCGGAACGATCCGGCAGGTATATCTCCGCGGCGCGCTGGCCGTGGACCGCGGAGAGGTCCTGCCCACGGAGGGCAAGTTTATCCCCAGGGGGAAATGCGTGCTGTGAGGAGACGGATCATCCCCCTGCTGCTGGCCCTGCTCCTGCTGGCGGGCTGCGCCTATCCCGCCCGGGACCCCGAGGCGAACGAGTCCAGCAGCGTGGACCTGCTGGCCATGGACACCGTGATGCGGGTGACGGCCTACGGGAAGCACCGGGAGGCGGCGGAGCTGGCCAGGGAGAAGATCACGGCGCTGGAGTCCCTGCTGTCCGTCACCAATGAGAACAGCGAGATCTACGCCGCCAACCACGCGCTGGGCGCTTCGGTGGAGCTCTCCCCCGATACCGCCGCCCTGCTCTCCCGGGCGCTGGAGCTGTGCGATAGCACGGGCGGGGCCCTGGACGTGACCATCTACCCGGTGGTCCGGGCCTGGGGCTTCACCACGGACCAGTTCCGGGTGCCGGGGGCGGAGGAGCTCTCCGCCCTGCTGGAGCGGGTGGACTATAGACAGGTGGCCCTGGACGGCAGCACGCTCACCCTCCCGGAGGGCGTGGAGCTGGACCTGGGCGCGGTGGCCAAGGGCTACACCGGGGACTGCGTGGCCGCGCTGCTGCGGGCAGAGGGCGTGGAGAGCGCCCTGCTGGAGCTGGGCGGCAACATCCAGGCCGTGGGGGCCAAGCCCGGCGGCTCCCCCTGGCGGGTGGCGGTCACAGACCCCAACGGCGGCGGCTTCGCCGGTGTGGTGGAGGTGGTGGACAAGGCGGTGGTCACCTCCGGCGGATACGAGCGGTACTTCGAGCAGGACGGCGAGACCTACTGGCACATCATCGACCCGGCCACCGGGCGCCCTGCCAGGTCCGGGCTCCTGTCCGTCACCATCATCGCGGAGGAGGGCATCAAATGCGACGCCCTCTCCACCGCCCTCTTTGTCATGGGGCCGGAGAAGGCGGCGGACTACTGGCGGGAGAACGGCGGGTTCGACTGCATCCTGCTCTCGGACGACGGTCGGATCATTCTCACCGAGGGGATTGAGGACAGCTTCACCCCCTACGGCGACTGGACCGATGCCCCGGTGGAGGTCCTACAACGTTAAAATATGCAGAAAGTCCGGGGAATTTGTAAATTTTCTGTGCGTATCTTGACACGGTCCCCGGTTTCCTGTATAGTAAATACCGTGAGCAGCAAATAGACGACGTGAAAAAGCAGCCGCAAGGCTGCTTTTTTGCGGGCCATAGATAGAGGAGGTTTCCCATGAACAAAGACGTGGTCATCATCGGCGCGGGTCCTGCCGGTATCTTCACCGCCATCGAGATGCTGAAGAAGGGCAGCAAGCAGAAGATCCTAATCGTGGAGAAGGGCCAGGCGGTGGAGAACCGCCGCTGCCCCAAGAACAAGGTGGGCAAGTGCGTCAACTGCAAGCCCTACTGCCACATCACCACCGGCTTCTCCGGCGCGGGGGCCTTCTCCGACGGGAAGCTGTCCCTCAGCTATGAGGTGGGCGGCGACCTGCCCAGCCTCATCGGCTTCCAGAAGGCCCAGGAGACCATCCACTACGCCGACCAGATCTACCTGGAGTTCGGCGCGGACACCCACATCGAGGGCCTGGGCAACACCGAGGAGGTCAAGGAGATCCGCAAGCGGGCCATCCAGGCGGGACTGAAGCTGGTGGACTGCCCCATCCGCCACCTGGGCACCGAGAAGGCCCAGGCCCTGTACTACGCCATCGAACAGCATCTGCTCCAGAACGGCGTGGAGATCCTCTTCGGCTACGAATGCACCGACTTGATCCTGGACGGCGACGTGTGCAAGGGCGTCCGCATCGGCAATGGCAAGATGGAGTACGAGGTCTTTGCCAAGCACACCGTCATCGCCACCGGCCGCCGGGGGGCGGACTGGCTGGAGAGCCTGTGCGCGGAGCACAACATCGC
>CANQCS010000001.1 GCA_947589745.1 uncultured Oscillospiraceae bacterium | reverse complement strand
AACATCGCAAAGCAAGCTGAGCAAAAAGAGACGATCCCCAATCGGATCGTGTAAAAACTGAATAGATCTCGATATAAGAATGAAACCACCGTACTATGCGGTGGTTTTTTTTGTATGTCTGGGCATTTTTACGAACATTCCAACAGGAGGTGTCAACCTTGGACGGGGATTATATTTCACGGCGAGAGCATGAGGAGTTCCGTCGGAGCATCGAGGCGGAGCATAAGCGGCTCGACGAAGAAAACAGCCGGCAGAACCACCGCATCAATGAATTGGAGGGCATCACCAAGCAAATTGCCTCCATCGCCCTTTCTGTGGAGAAGCTCGCCACGAGCATGGAACATATGCAAAAGGAACAGGCGTCACAGGGGGAACGTCTCGGTGTCCTGGAAAAGCGGGACGGAGAAATGTGGCGAAAAGTGGTCGGCTATACCGTCACGGCCATTCTTGGCATTCTTATCGGCTATCTTTTCAAACAGGTAGGCATGTAAAGGAGGTCTGTTTTATGTTTGAGATCATCTGGAAACGCATTTCCGGTCTGTTCACCGTCAAATCGCTGGTCACGTTGATTCTGACCTGCGTGTTCGCCAGCTTGGCGAAGGACCATCAGATCGACCAGAACTTTATGACCGTCTATGCGGTGGTCATCGCGTTCTATTTCGGCACACAGGTTCAAAAGAGCAGTGATCAGAGCGGAGGCGATCAGTCAGCATGACACCTGAAAACCGAATGCTCTCGGTGGCCAGAGCAGAGATCGGCTACTTGGAAAAGGCCAGTAACCGCAATCTCGATGGCAAGACAGATAATGTCGGGTCTGGAAACTGGACCAAGTATGCCAGGGATCTGGACAAGCTCGGGTTCTTTCATGCACCTAAGAATGGTTTGGCCTGGTGCGCATCTTTTGTGGCGTGGTGCTTTACGCAGGCCTTCGGTATGGAGACCGCTCTGAAGCTTCTTTGTCAGCCTAAAGGCGGTTACGGAGCCAGCTGCACTGAGGTCCGGAGATATTATCGGGAGGCCGGTCGTTATTTCAAGAGTAACCCCCAGCCCGGCGATCAGATCCTGTTCACCAAGGATGGGGGTAAGGAGTGCAACCACACCGGCATCGTTGAATGGGTCGCAGACGGGGTGATCCACACCATTGAGGGAAACACCGGCGTGACCTCTGGCGTGGTGGAAAATGGTGGCTGCGTCTGGCGTAAGGAGTACCCAGTCGGATACGCCAAGATTGACGGGTACGGCCGTCCCAACTGGTCTATTGTGCAAGAGGAGGACGAGGAAATGGACAAAGAAACTTTTTACAGTATGTTCAAAGAGGCAATGTCTCAGTATCGGACGGAGCTTCGGGATAACGACAGCAGCGGCTGGAGCGAGAAGGCGCGGCAGTTCGTGGTGGAGAAAGGCATCTTCGCCGGCGGTGGTACCGGTCCTGACGGAGAGCCCAACTATATGTGGGAGGATCTCCTGACGAGGGAACAGGCGGCTGTTATCCTCTATCGGTTCGCCGTGGAGAACGGACTGGCATGAAAGGAAAGCACTTCGCGCCAACGCAAAAACGAGACCGCCGGTTTACCTTTGCCAACTGCATCATCGTACTTTGCCTTGCTGTCAGTTTGATCGTGACGGCCTCTGTGGTATATGAGTACCACCGGCTGAGCACGGTGATGCCAGCCAGCGTCGTTACTGCTCTGCTTGGGCTGTGGGGTGGAGAATTGCTCCTCATTGTGCTTCGGCAGGTCCTCGGCAGTGATGTCGTAGCTAAGCGGGGGAAAAGCGGCGAGGAGAAAGAAAGCGAGAATAGTCCACCGATTTGAGAAATTCAAAATGGTGGTAAAAAGCCTAAAAAGGTGTAGGAGAGTCGGTTAGTGCTTGACTACTCCTACACCTTTGGGCTATAATGGTTGGAAATACGGGTTTTTATGTTTTTTCAAGAAAAAGTATCATGGCCTCCCCCAAAAGATGCGAAGGGCACAGGCAGAACGCCTGCGCCCTGAGACTATTATCAATTTCCGCGGTCGAAGGCGGAAAGGCGAGGAAAGCCGCCTGCCGTATCCGTCACGAATTGTCTTTCTCCGGGGCGTAGTGGCAGTGCTCCAGGAAGTCCGCCATGACCTGTCCGGCATCCTCCTCGAAGCTCTCCTGACAGGCCAGCTCCACGGAGAGGGCCCAGCGGTCAAAGGCGGCAAAGGCGGACACGCCCCGGGCAAAGGGGCTGGTCTCGGAGGTGAAGGTGTAGGTCAGCACGGTGAACTCCTGGCCGTTATAGGTCTGCTGAGCGGTATCGGTGACGGCATAGTTGTCCGCGGCCAGCTCCAGCCACTCCTCCAGGGTCTCCTGGGCGCCCACCGCTGTATCGGCATCCCGCAGGAGGAACACCAGCTGGGCGTCGTACAGGTCCGTCTCCTCCCCGGAGGCGTTGGTGTAGGGCTGGGCCTCGCCGATGGACCAGGCGGCATAGTACATCCGCTGGGCCGCCTTGTCGTCCCGGAGGGTCAGGCCGTGGCCGGGCTGTTCCACCCCCACCTTTCCTCCCATGGTGATCCAGTCCTCGCTCCAGGTGGCGCCGTCCACCGCCGTGCCCGGCGCCCCGCACCCGGACAGGCACAGCAGGACGGCGCACAGCATCCCGATCAGAATGTTTCGTTTCATCGTCGTGTCTCCTTCTCAATGAAAGTCTGGAAGGGCGCTACGCCTTTGTGGTCCCGCCGTAGGCGTAGCTCACGGGCAGGCAGATGAGGGAGGGCGCCTTCCCCAGCTGGTCGTCCAGCACAAGGTGGACACAGGTGGCCGACATCTCCTCCAGGGGCTGCACGATGGTGGAGCAGTAGAGGTCCATATCCCCAAAGTACCGCACCCCGTCATAGCCGATGATCTGCACGTCCTCCGGCACACGGACGCCCATCCCACGAAGGGTGTGTATGATCTGGTACGCCAGGGAGTCGGTGGCGCAGAAGATGCCGTCGAAGTCCAGCGCTCCGCCGTGCAGGTGCTCCCTGAGAAAATCCTCAAAGGCGGAGTAGGGCGTGCCGTCGTCGATCATCTTCAGGGTATAAGGGACGCCCAGCTCCTCGCAGGCGCTGGCGAAGCCCGCCTTCCGCTTGTTGGTCTCGTTGACCAGCTTCGTGCCGGTGCGGAGAAAGGCCAGGTTCTTGCAGCCGTTTTCCACCAGCTTCTCCGCCGCCAGGTGGCCGCCGCCGTAGTTGTCGCTGGACACACAGGGGATGTTGGTGCCGAAGTACCGGTCCACGGAGATCATGGGGATGTTCTCCGGCACCTCCAGCATGGGGTTGTAGGACAGGCAGATGATGCCGTCCACCTTCTGCTGCTCGGACATAGACACGTAGAACTGCTCCAGCTCCGGGTCCGCGTCCGTGGTGCACAGCATCATCTTGTAGTTGCGCTGGGCCAGCTCCTTGTTGATGAAGTTGACCAGACTGGCAAAAAAGGGATTGATCAGATTGGGCACCACGACCTGGATCACATTCGTGCGGCTGCTTCTCAGCCCCTGCGCGTAGATATTGACCCGGTAGTTCAGCTTTCGGATCGCCTCCTCCACCCGGATGCGGTACTCCTTTCCCACGGGGAGGCCGTTGATCACCTTTGACACGGTCCCCACCGCCACGCCGGCCTCCCGGGCAACATCCTTCATCGTGGGATTCGTTTTTCCCTTTCCCATATGTTTCCTCCAGCTTCTTCCTGTCATTCTTTTCCCCGAGGGAGAAAAGACGCGATGCCCGCTCTCCGCACAGCTGCGGCGGGGCGTCGATCTGCTCCGTATCAAATCCCCCGGCATAGCCGGGGGATATTTTTCTGTTAGGTTCCGTTAGGGCAAACTTCTGGATATTTCGCTCCTATTGTGTACCAGATATATATGACAAATACTCCAGGACGGTGGGCAGGCGGGGGCTGTTGGCCACCACGCCCACATAGACGGGCTCCGGGAACCCGGCCTGTTGGAACATTGGGAACTGCGTGACCTCCAGGCCGTTCACCGCGTCCTCCGTGGTCTCCTGATACCGGTGCGTCTCATTGAGGGCATACTCGATGGCGTTGTCCTCCAGCACCACGGTGTTGGTGATCAGATGCGGCTCCAGGCTGCGGTACAGCCCGCTGTCCTGGGAGAGCAGCTCCGGCAGCTCCAGCAGATAGCCGTTCCGGGAGAAGATGTCGTAGGCCTCCCGGTTCATCAGCACCACATCCAGCTGCTTGCCGTCGATGGCCGCCATGATCTTCAGCTTGGAGGCGTACTGGTACTGGTGGTTCTCCGTGGAGGGGTCCTCTGACAGATAGACGCCGCGGTAGACGTATACCTCCTCTTTCCGCGGGTCCTTGTCCAGATAGGAGACGAACTCCCCGTCCAGCCGGCCGTCCAGGTCCTCCCCGATGGACACGTTGGCATAGGTGGCATACAGGACGGCGTCCTTGTCCGTGATCCTCCGGTACGCGGTGTACCCCACCAGCGCCACGGCTGCCAGAACCACAAAGATGGGCAATTTAAAATAGGTATAGATGTAATCTATTTTGTCCACGAGGCCCATCTGTCCAAAGGAAGCCCTCCGGGCGGCTTGTTCCTCCCGCGAGAGCTTCATACGCGGCCTCCGTCCTCTTTGTCCGCGCCGTCCTCACCGTCTCCGGCGTCCTCTGTCTCTTCCTCCTCCGCGTCCGGGTCGTAGGAGCAGGCCCGGAGCACATTGTTCATCAGGTGGGCGCTGATCAGGCCGCACAGGCCCTCACCCAGTACCACCAGCGGGAAGAAGATGACGATCGACGCGAAGGCCATGGCGAAGTGGACCGCGAACACCAGGATGGTGCAGAAGAGGTAGTGGGTGCCGATGAAGAAGGCGTTCTTCAGCATGGCCCAGTTGGTGTTGGTGACGCTGGCCACCAGGGGGAACACAAAGAACAGGACGATGGCATACAGCACCGCGGCCCCGATCAGCAGGGCCAGGACGAGGGTCCACATCACCGCGGGCGCCCCGGTGGCGGCGGCCCGGAGGTGGTAGACGATGTACCCGTCCAGCCCCAGGAATCCCCCGGCGGCCAGCAGGATCAGCCACAGCACCGTGGACTGCCGGAAGTTCTGCACAAAGGAGCGGAAGAACATGCGGCCCAGGTACCGGTCCTCCCCCCGGGCGATCTTGAGGCTGACATAGTATAGCGCCGTGGTGGACGCGCCGATGGTGACGATGGGGATGGAGCAGATGAACCACAGCAGGTTCAGATAGCAGGCGTAGCACAGCTTCAGCAGGATCTGGCCGAAGGGGCTGTCATAGGATAAGAATTTCACGTCTCGCGCCTCCTTGCCGTCAGCACCTGGTGGAATCCCGGTAGATGAGCTCCGTCTCCGTGTGGACGATCCGGCAGTCCAGGGAGGGCTCCTTGATCCGGGACATCAGAAGATAGGCGGCGGTGTATGCCATGATCTGGGTGTGGATGTGGACGGTGGTCAGCGCCGGCGTGATGATCCGGGACTCCGGCGCGTCGTCGAAGCCGGAGAGCATCACGTCCCCGGGGACGGACTTCCCCAGCTTGCGCAGCGCCTGGATGGCGTCCACGGCCACGAAGTCGTTGCCGCAGAGGAACAGGTCCGGCAGCTCCTGGAGCGCGCCCAGGGGGTCGATGATGCCGCTGTAGGCGTTGGCCTTGATGCAGAAGCGCTCGTCCACCGGGACCCCCGCCATCAGCATGGCGCAGCGGAAGGCGGTGTACCGCTCATAGAAGGACTGGCAGTGCTCGTAGTCGCCGATAAAGCCGATGCGCCGCTTCCCCTTGGCCAGCATGTCGTTGACCAGCCGCGTGATGCCCACCGTGTTCTCCATATAGAGCTGGTCCGCCGGGAGGCTGTTCCCGTTGCGCTTGTGGGGCCCGTCCACGAACAGCACAGGGAGGTCCAGGCCGCAGAGCATCTCGCCGTAGTCCCAGTCGAACATCTCGATACACATGATGGCGCTACTCATCTCCCGCTGGAAGGTGGCCGGCAGCGTCAGCTGGGCGATATTCTCCCGGTCCACCAGGTGGATGCTCAGCGTGTAGCCCAGCTGGGACAGCTCCTGGCGGATGCGGTCCAGCATCAGATTGGCGAAGTGGTTGCCCTGGTGGAAGATGCTGGCGGTGAACAGCGCGATGTCGCCGCTGTCCCTGGCCATATCGGTTATCATCGCGGAGACGCTCCCCCGCGAAAGGGAGGCCACGTAGGAGAGGGGCTTGTACCCCATCTCCACGGCCTTCTGGAGGATCTTTTCCCTGGTGGCGTCCGCCAGCCCGTCCGAATTATTGATCGCTTTCGACACGGTGTTCCGGGATATCCCCAGCGCGTCGGCGATATCTTGGATCGTCACTCTTTTCATAGGGCGGTCTCGTCCTTTCATTTTTACGTATCCTAACATAGAATAGTGCAAATGTCAATAAATTGATTTGCTTTTTGCACAAATATGATGACCCCCTCCTCGTATAAGCGGGGCATTATGGCGAAACGGCAATCTGCACAGATTGGAGGGGGCCTATCTGTGCAAAGTGTGCAAATGTAAAAATCGTGGGTACAAACACCAAAAAAAGGTGTTGACAAAGGCGTTTCTCTGTGATAGTATCACGTCAACCACTTCAGGATTGGGCAAATGCACATTCAATCCCTGAGCAATTGTGTGCAATTGCACACACCTGAAGAGAAAAAAGAAGGAGGAGAAAAATGAGCAAGACCCCATCCACCGCGCTTGCCCAAGAGGGCGGAAATTCCAAGATGCATAACACCTTGGTGTACATTCGCCAGCACTGGCAGCTGTATGTGTTCTTCATCATGCCTGCTTTCCTGCTGACGGTCATCTTCCGTTACCTCCCCATGGGCGGCGTCGCCATCGCATTCCTGGACTACAACCCCATCCGCGGTATCCTTGGGAGCCAATTCGTTGGCTTCAGCCACTTCAGCAGGTTCCTGTCGTCCCCCGACTTCCTCAGCTACCTGATGAACACCCTCAAGTTGAGCGTGTTCGGCCTGCTGTGGGGCTTCCCGGCCCCCATCCTGCTGGCCTTCCTGCTCAACCGCATCATCAGCAAGAGCAAGAAGCAGAAGATCCAGTTGGTGCTGTACATGCCCAACTTCATCTCCGTCATCGTCCTCTGCGGTATCGTCCGCATCCTCCTCTCCCCCACCGGCATGATCAACATGCTCCTGGGAACCAACTACAACTTCATGACCATGCCCCAGGCGTTCCGTACCATCTACATCGCCTCCGGCATCTGGCAGGGCGCCGGCTGGGGCTCCATCATCTACACCGCAGCCCTCTCCAACGCCAGCAAGGATCTGAAGGAGGCCGCTGTTCTGGACGGCGCCAACATCATCCAGCAGATCAAGACCGTTGAGTGGCCCGCCATCAAGGACACCGTCATGGTGCAGTTCATCATGAACGTCGGTAACATCATGAGCGTCGGCTTTGAAAAGGCCTACGCCCTCCAGACCGACCTGAACATGGACGCGTCCGAGATCATCTCCACCTACGTGTACAAGAAGGGTCTTATCGACGGCGACTACGGCTTCTCCACCGCCGTGGGTCTGTTCAACACCGTCATCAACGTCATCCTTCTGGTCTCCATGAACGCCATCGTCAAGAAGATGAACGACGGCAAGGGCATTTAAGGAAGGAGAGAGGTCAAAATGGCAACGACGAAAAAGAAGAGCGAATTTGCAAAGCAGCCCACCATCGACAAGACCATCCTGATCATCGGCTATGTCATCCTCGGCGCCTTCCTGGTGGCCATCATCTTCCCGGTAATCTACATCATCCTGGCTTCCTTCATCGACCCCATCACCCTACAGAACAAGGGCCTGACCTTCGACTTCAGCAAGTGGACCCTGACGGCCTATGAGCGCGTCATGTCCAACAGCCAGATCTGGACCGGTTTCCGGAACGCCCTGATCTACTCCATCCTCTCCACCATCATCGCCGGCGTGGTCACGCTGCTGGCGGCCTACCCCATGTCCCGTCCGGACTTCCGGGGCCGCGGCTTCTTCAACGTGATCTTCGTCATCACCATGTTCTTCGGCGGCGGCCTGATCCCCACCTACCTGCTGATCGTCAACACCATCGGCTGGAAGAACAACCCCCTGGCGATCCTCATCCCCGGCGCGTTCAGCGTGTGGAACATGATCATCGCCCGCACCTACTACCAGGGCATTCCCCGCGACCTCCAGGAGGCGGCTGACATCGACGGCGCCACGGAGATGGACTACTTCTTCAAGATCCTCCTCCCCGTGTGCACCCCCATCATCGCCACCATCTCCATGTGGAACTTCGTGGGTATGTGGAACAGCTACTTCGACGCCATGATCTATCTGGACGACGCCAGGCTCCAGCCCCTGCAGCTGGTCCTGCGCTCCATCCTGATCCAGAACCAGCCCGAGCCCGGCATGGTCTCCGATATGCAGAGTACCGCCGCCAGGGCCCAGCTGGCCGAGTTGCTGAAGTACGCCACCATCATCATTTCCAGTCTGCCCCTGATGATCATGTATCCCTTCTTCCAGAAGTACTTCGACAGCGGCATCATGGCCGGCGCCGTGAAGGGATAATCCACCTCAGTGTTTTTACAGGGTGACCCCTGCAAAACAATCAATCATAATGATGAAAAAGGAGAAACGACAATGAGCAAATTCTATCGCAAGGGCCTCGCCCTCCTGCTGGCGGTCGTCACCACCCTGACGCTCCTGGCTGGCTGCGGCGGCGGTGGCGGAAGCGTCGGCGCCAACAGCCAGGGCCTGGACGTGGACCCCGCCGAGGTCGCAATGCCCCTGGCGGAGAAGGCCACCATCAACGGCCTCACCAAGTTCCCCGCCGGCACCGAGTCCGAGCCCAACAACCGCACCATCTTCAAGCGCCTGGAGGAGGAGACCAACGTCCACGTTGAGTGGCGCGCGATCTCCAGCGACCAGTGGGGCGACAAGATCCAGCTGGAGATGGCCAACGCCAAGACCCTCCCCGACTTCATCTTCGACGCCGGTTTCGGCAATGCCGACCTGCTGAAGTACGGCAAGAACGGCATCATCATCCCCCTGGAGGACTACATCGACAAGTACATGCCCAACCTGTGCAAGGTCTTTGAGCAGGTCCCCGAGTACAGAGCTATGTGCCTTGACGTGGACGGCCACATCTGGGCTCTGCCCTGGATCGAGCAGCTGGGCTATCAGCAGACCGCCATCCAGCTCCTGGACAACATGCCCTACATCAACACCGCTTGGCTGGACTTCCTGGGCCTGGATATGCCCGCCACCACGGATGAGTTCGAGGCTGTCCTGAAGGCTTTCAAGGACCACGCTTCCGAGCTGAAGGCTGAGTTCGGCATCGACGGCGACATCATCCCCATGTCCTGCATCATGAACGACGGCGGTCAGGATCCCTACATCCTGATCAACGGCTTCGGCGAGGGCTACGGCGATCCCGATACCTGGAAGCACATGGTCGTCACCGACGACGGCAAGGTCGTCTGCGACGCCCAGAGCGAGGGCTTCAAGAAGGGCACCGAGTGGCTGCACAAGCTGTATGAGGAAGGCCTCATCGACGTGGAAGCCTTCACCCAGGATTGGTCCACCTACGTGGCCAAGGGCAAGAGCGGCCGTTACGGCGTCTGCTTCACCTGGGACGTGGCCAACGTGGCTCCCTCCCTGGAGGGCTGGGCTCCCCTGCCCATGCTCCAGGCTGATACCAAGTGCATCACCCCCGACACCGCTGCTTACACCTCCGGCTTCGACCGCGGCCGCTGCGTCGTGACCGCCGCCGCTGAGAACCCCGCTCTGGTCTGCTCCTGGCTGGACCAGATGTACGATCCCATCCAGAGCCCGCAGAACAACTGGGGCACCTACGGCGAGGATGACGATTTCGATATCTTCGAGATGGGTACCAACGACAAGGGCGAGCCCATGCTGCACCACGCTCCTCTGGGCGATGCTTCACCCGTTGAGGTCCGCGAGGCTGAGAGCGTCAACGGCCCCCTGGCCATCCTGGACACCTACTACGGCGAGTACGTCACTCTTCCCGATGACGCCGCTTACCGTCTGGACTGGATCAAGGAGATCTACACTCCCGACTGCCACGCCAAGTACTGCCTGCCCAACTTCTTCATGACCCAGGAAGACACCACCACCGACTCCAACCTGGGCGCTGATATCGGCAAGTGCGTCAACGAGTTCAAGTCCAACTCCGTCATGAACGGCTTCACCGACGCCGATTGGGATCAGTTCCAGGCCGACCTGCAGGCTTATAAGATCGACGAGTACGTGGCTCTGTACCAGAAGTACTTCGACGCTTATCTGGCCAACCAGTAATCAGATTCCTCCCTCCCTTCTCTTTCTCCCCCGCCCCCTCCGTGGGGGCGGGGGAACCTTTTATCAGGCACAGTCCGGCTGTGTGGAACGGCCAGGAACATAAAAATGGAGGTCAAATGATCAGCAACATTTTGCGAGAGGCACGGATCTACGAGGAGATCACGGAGCAGCGCATCCCGGCGTCCGCCCGCCCATCCTTTCATCTGTCCTCCCGTGTGGGATGGATGAACGACCCCAACGGGTTTTCCTACTATCAGGGAAAATACCATCTCTTTTACCAGTATTACCCCTACGAGTCCAAGTGGGGACCCATGCACTGGGGCCACGCGGTCAGCGAGGACCTGCTCCACTGGCAGTACCTCCCCGCCGCCATCGCCCCGGACACCCTGGCCGACAAGGACGGGTGCTTCTCCGGCAGCGCGGTGGAGCTCCCCGACGGCCGGCAGCTTCTGATGTACACCGGCGTCTCCGCCGGCGGGTGGCAGCCGGACGGGAGCCGGGAGGAGATCCAGACCCAGTGTCTGGCCGTGGGGGACGGCATGGACTACGAGAAGTACCCCGCCAACCCGGTCCTCACCGACGCCGACATCCCCAGCGGCAGCAGCAAGGTGGACTTCCGCGACCCCAAGCTGTGGCGGGAGGCGGACGGGACCTACCGCTGCGTGGCGGGGAACCGCCCGGCGGACGGCAGCGGGCAGATCCTGCTGTACTCCAGCCCGGACGGGTTTCAGTGGAAATTCGAGAGCGTCCTGGCGGAGAACCGGAACCGGTTCGGCCTCATGTGGGAGTGCCCGGACTTCTTCCAGCTGGACGGGAAGTACGTCCTGCTGACCAGCCCCCAGGATATGCTGCCCAGCGGCTTTGAGTACCACAACGGCAACGGGACCCTGTGCCTGATCGGCAGCTTTGACCCGGAGCGGAAGGTCTTCCTGGAGGAGCGCAACCAGGCCATCGACTACGGCATCGACTACTACGCCACCCAGACCCTGCTGGCCCCCGACGGCCGCCGCATCATGATCGCCTGGATGCAGAACTGGGACACCCTGGCCATCAAGTCCCTCCGGGCGCCCTGGTTCGGGCAGATGGCCCTGCCCCGGGAGCTGTCCATCCGGAACGGCAAGCTGTACCAGTGGCCCATCCGGGAGCTGGACGCCCTGCGGAGCGGGCATGTGACCTATCAGAACGTGGACTTCGAGGGCGAGCTGACCCTGGAGGGCATCAGGGGAAGAAAGGTGGACGTGACCATCACCATCCGTCCCGGCGACGAGGCGAATCTCTACAACAAATTCGCCGTCTGGTTCGGACAGGACGACACCTACCACACGTCCATCAGCTTCCGGCCCCTGGAGTCCGTGTTGAAGATCGACCGCAAGTTCTCCGGGTCCCGGCGGGCCATCATCCACCAGCGGCGGTGCAAGGTGCCGCAGAGCAGCGGCCACCTCACTTTCCGCATGATCCTGGACCGCAACAGCGTGGAGATCTTTGTCAACGGCGGTGAGCAGGCCCTCTCCGCCACCATGTACACCGACCAGGCGGCGGACGGATTCAAATTCTTTGCCTACGGGAAAGTCTCCATGGATGTGGAGAAATACGATCTGGATATGGATCGGGAATAGGAGACAGCGATGGATCGAAAATATGACGTATTGGCCCTGGGGGAGATGCTGATCGACTTCACCCAGAACGGCGTCAGCGGCCAGGGCAACCCCCTGCTGGAGGCCAACCCGGGCGGTGCGCCCTGCAACGTGCTGGCCATGCTCCAGAAGCTGGGCAAGAAGACCGCCTTCGTGGGCAAGGTGGGCAGCGATATGTTCGGCCGCCAGCTCAAGGAGGTGGCGGAGGCGGCGGGCATCGACCTGACGTATCTGGTCATGGACCCGGCGGCCCACACCACCCTGGCCTTTGTGCAGACTTTCGCCAACGGCGACCGGGACTTCTCCTTCTACCGGGACCCCGGCGCGGATATGCTGCTGACCGCCGATGAGGTGCCGGAGGAGGCTGTCGCGGGCAGCCGGATTTTCCACTTCGGCACCCTCTCCATGACCCACCCCGGCGTCCGGGAGGCCACCAAGAAGGCCGTGGCGGTGGCCAAGGCCAATGGGGCCGTGGTGTCCTTTGACCCCAACCTCCGGCCGCCCCTGTGGAAGGACCTGGAGGACGCCAGGGAGCAGATCGCCTGGGGCCTCTCCCAGTGCGACGTGCTCAAGATCGCGGACAACGAGCTGGAGTTCATGACCGGCGAGACCGACTTTGACAAGGGGGCCGCTATCCTCCGGGAGAAGAATCCCAACATCAAGGTGTTCAACGTCACCGCCGGGCCGGACGGCAGCTATTCCTACTACGGGGACAAGCGGGTGTACGTCCCCGGCTTCCGGCTGGGCGGCACCATCGAGACCACCGGCGCGGGGGACACCTTCTGCGCCTGCGTGCTGAACTTTGTGCTGGAGCACGGACTGGAGGACCTGACGGAGGCGGACCTGGCGGCGATGCTCCGCTTCGCCAACGCGGCGGCCTATCTGGTGACGACCAAGAAGGGCGCCATCCGCTCCATGCCGGAGCGGGAGCAGGTGGAAGCCATCTGCAACGGTTAATCACGGGAGGTCAGTATGATGAAGAGAACTACGAAGATCAGCGCCTTTTCCGCCTGCATGGCGCTGTGCCTGCTGCTCTGCGCGGTGCTGGCCGGCTGCCAGTCGGAGTATACCGTCAGCTTTGACGCCAACTACAGCGGCAGCGAGGCCATCCCCAGCCAGACGGTCCAGGCCCGGCAGACAGTGAGCGCGCCGGATGTAGCGCGGGACGGCTATGTGTTCCTGGGCTGGTACCAGGACGCGGGCCTGACGGAGGCATGGAACGTCGACTCGGATAAGGTCAAGTCCGACATGACGCTCTACGCCGGCTGGGACAGGGACACCAGGGACAGCTTCACCGATCCGGGGAACGACAAGGACTTCTCCTCCCTGACCTCTCCGGAGAGCCAGGAGGCGGACTGCCAGTACAGGGCCTACTTCCTCCCCGCCATGGACGACGCCGGCCAGCCCTATGTGGGCGACACCATGCCCTTCTATGAGGACGGCGTGTACTACATCTACTATCTGAAGGACAAGGGCGACTCCCGCAACCACTCCCTCTACCTGGCCACCACCACCGACTTCGTGGACTACACCGAGTACGACGACGCGGTGCTGGAGTCCACCCCCGGCGCCCAGGACGACTGGATCGGCACCGGCTCCGTGGTGAACGTGGACGGGACCTACTATCTGTTCTATACCGGCCACACCGACGGCCCCATGGAGTACAAGGAGAAGGTCATGGTGGCCAAGGGCGACAGCCCCTTGGCCTTTGAGAAGGTGGAGGGCTGGGACCTGACCCCGCCGGACGAGCTGGGCCAGAAGCGGGATTTCCGTGACCCCCAAGCCTACTACGACCCGGAGACCGGGAACATCACCCTGACGGTGACCGCCGCCCAGGACGGTGTGGCCCGCATCCTGAAGTTCACCCTCAGCGCCGACCTCCAGAATGCCACCTATGACGGCATCATCTTTACCGACCCCATCAGTGCCTTCTGGAACCTGGAGTGCAGCGACACCTTCCGCATCGGCGACACCTGGTACATCACCTACTCCGGCCAGGACGACACCCTGTGGTACGCCGCCTCTGACACGCCCTACGGCCCCTACGGCGAGGCCAAGCGCCTGGAGGGCAAGCTGTTCTACGCCGCCAAGCACGTGGAGGACGGCGAGAACGCCTACATGGTGGGCTGGGCCCGCCGCTCGGACTCCATGTCCTCCACCGTGGGCGTCACCGACTGGGCGGGCAACCTGGCGGTGCAGAAGATCGTCCAGAAGGAGGACGGCTCCCTGGTCCTGGCGCCGGTGGACGCCATCGTGAACGGCTTTACCGCCCGCCGCGCGCTGGCTGTGGAGGAGCCCCACGTCCTGGTGGAGGGCGCGGAGGAGCGCGTTTACACCGACGTGTTCACCTGCTACGAGAGCTTCCTGCTCAGCGGCGAGTTCCGCTACACCGGCGAGGGGACCTTCGGCCTCAGCTTCGACTTTGACAACGACCCGGAGCTGAACAAGTACATCACCATCAATCCCGCCGAGGGCAAGCTGCAGCTCTGGTTCAACGAGGGCACCACCCTGATCGCCGAGTCTACGGCGGACCTGAAGGCGGGGGAGACCTACTCCTTCACCTACATCCAGGAGGGCTCCACAGGCATCTTCTTCCTGGACGGCGTGGCGTCCCTGACCGTGCGCCTGTACGGCGCCAGCGGCAAGCCCATCCAGCTGTACGCGGAGAACAACAGCGTGGCGTTCTCCTCTCTGCGGCAGTATACGCGTCCCTGACCGGGATCGCAGAACAAGTCCCTGGGGCCCTGCGGCCCCAGGGACTTTTGCGCAGCCGAGGTCATCCGATTTATAAAGGAGGGCAGCCGGAAGATCTTCCGGCTGCCCGCTTTTTGCGCCAAACTGGCGATCAGATGGAGCTGATCGCTCAAGAGGGGATCACGATATCGTACTTCTCCACATCCACCAGCACGGAGCCCTCGGCGTCGAAGCTGATGGCGTCGGCCTCCTGGGGGGTGTAGATGGTGGCGCTGGCGGCCTGCTCGCCGTCGTTGACGAAGACCTCTACGCTGAAGCGGTCCAGGACGATCCGCAGCTTGATCTCCCCGTCCCTGGGACGGACCAGGAAGCTGCGGGTATGGACGATGTCGGCGTTGCTGCCGCTGCGGGTGCGGTCGATCTTCAGGATACTGGTGTCCGGCTTGTAGCGGATGGTGGTGGCGAACTCGCCGTCCCGGGCCACGTTCACCCGGAAGGAGGCGTAGGAGCCCCGGCTGACCGGGCGGACGGTGACAGTCATGTCCACCATGCGGCCCCGCAGGCCGTGGAGGTTGGTCTCGGAGTTCACCAGCACGCTCTGGTAGGTGACCTTGTCCCTACGGTAGGCCTCCAACTCCCGGACGGGGACCTGGATGAGCCTGCCGTCCCGGACGCTGAGCTCCCGGGGCAGGGACATCTGGCCGAACCAGCGGCAGTCGTGGGGCTTGCCGCCCAGGGTGTTCCAGTTCTGCATCCAGGCGATCATCACCCGGCGGCCGTCGGGCGTCAGGAGGGTCTGGGGGGCATAGAAGTCGATGCCGTAGTCGATGGCCTGGACATTCTCCCGCTGGAACTGGTGGGTGGCCGGGTCATAGCTGCCGATGAGACAGACGGTGCCGTTGCCGGCGTGGAACTCCAAGCCGATGGGGCTCATTTCCTGAGGGCTGGTGAAGAGGACCTGCTTCCCGTCCAGGGGGAAGAAGTCTGGGCACTCCCACATCCGGCCATACTGGTTCCGGGAGGAATCCAGGGTGGCCGCCAGCTGCCAGTTGACGGCGTCCTCGCTCTCATAGAGCAGGATCGCGCCGCTGCCGTCGGGGGTGCGGTTGCCCACCACCATGCGGTAGACGCCGTCCTCGTCCCGCCAGACCTTGGGGTCCCGGAAGTCCAGGGCGCTGCCGCCGGCGGGCAGGTCCTTGTCCGTCAGCACCGGGTTGGCGGGCCACTTGTCGTAGTTGACGCCGTCGCCGATGGCCTGGCACTGGGTCTGGACCTCCTCCATCCGGCCGTCCGGGCTGAGGCGGCGGCGGACGCCGGTGTAGACGATCATCTGCCGCCCATCGGGCAGCTCGATGGCGCTGCCGGAGAAGCAGCCGTTCTTGTCGTACTCCATATCCGGGGCCAGGGCCACGGGCAGGCGCTCCCAGTGGAGGAAGTCCCGGGTCTTGACGTGTCCCCAGTGCATAGGGCCCCACTCGCAGGAGTAGGGGTGATATTGGTAGAACAGGTGGTACTCACCCCGGTAGAGGGAGAAGCCGTTGGGGTCGTTGGTCCAGCCGATGCTGGGGGTGGCGTGAAAGGCGGGGCGCTGGCTGTCGGGGATAAAGGGGGCGTATTTGGCCTCGAAGTCGCGGGCCTTCTGCAGTGTTTCGCTAATCATGGGGAACCTCCTCGTAGGGAAACGTGATACCTAACTAAAACACACAAGCACCCCTTTGTCAAGAGGGAAATAGGTATATTTCCGTGTTTTATCACGGTCGCCCGGCGGGCCGGGAATCCCGGTCCGCCGGGCTTGAGAAAGGGAGGGTCACAGGGAGGGAACGGAGGTTATGTCCCCTCCCCTGGTAAGCAGAATTCATGCTTTTCTTGAAAGAAAAAGGATCAGCACTTGGTGGAGTCCCGCCAGATCAGCTCCGTCTCCGTGTGGACGATTCGGTAGTCCAGAGAGGGCTCCCTAATCCGGGTCATCAAGAGATAGGCCGCGGTGTAGGCCATGATCTGCGTGTGGATGTGGACCGTGGTCAGCGGCGGCATGACGATCCGGGACTCCGGCGCGTCGTCAAAGCCGGACATGAGCACATCCTCCGGCACGGACTTCCCCAGGTTGCGCAGGGCCCGGATGGCGTCCACCGCCACAAAGTCGTTGCCGCAGAGAAACAGGTCCGGCAGCGACCCGATGGCGCTGAGCGCGGCCACGATGCCGTTGTAGAAGGTTTCCTTGATGCAGAACGTCTCGTCCACCGGGACCCCCGCCATCAGCATGGCGCAGCGGAACGCGGTATATCGCTCATAGAAGGACTGGCAGTGCTCGTAGTCGCCGATGAAGCCGATCCGCGTCTTCCCCTTCGCCAGCATGGTGTTCACCAGCTGGGTGATGCCCGCGCTATTCTCCATATAGAGCTGGTCCGCCGGGAGGGACCGGCCGGAGCGCTTATGGGGACCGTCCACGAACAGCACCGGGAGCCCCAGGGAACAGAGTATCTCGTCATAGTCGTAGTCGAACATCTCGATGCACATGACGGCGCTGCTCCGCTCCCTGCTGAAGGTGACCGGCAGCGTGCGGCGCTGGATATTGTCCTGATCCACCAGGTGAATGCTGATCGTATAGTTCAGCTGGGCCAGCTCTTGTCGGAACCGGTCCAGCATGAGGCTGGCGAAGTGGTTGGTCTGGTGGAAAATACTGGTGGTGAAGAGCGCAATATCCCCGGTGCCCCTGGGCGGAACGGCCAGGGCCGCGGCGGTCTCCCCGCCGTTTGTGGCCGCCATATAGGAGAACTGCTTGTACCCCATCTCCATGGCCTTCCGGAGGATCTTCTCCCTGGTGGCGTCCGCCAGGCCGTCGGCGTTGTTGATGGCCTTGGATACGGTGTTGCGGGAGATCCCCAGAGCGTCAGCGATGTCCTGGATAGTGACCCGTTTCATTGGGCGGCCTCCGTTCCTCTGATGATTCCGAACATACAATATCGTACTTCTCCACATCCACCAGCACGGAGCCCTCGGCGTCGAAGCTGATGGCATCCGCCTCCTGGGGGGTGTAGATGACAGCGGAGGCGGCCTGCTCCCCACCGTTGACGAACACCTCCACACTGTAGCGGTCCAGGACGATCCGCAGCTCCAGTTCCCCGTCCCGGGGCCGCACCAGGAAGCTGCGGGTGTGGACGATATCCGCGTTGCTGCCGCTGCGGGTGCGGTCGATCTTCAGGATGCTGGTGTCCGGCTTGTAGCGGATGGTGGTGACGAACTCCCCGTCCCGGGCCACATTCACCCGGAAGCAGGTGTAGGAGTCCCGGCTGGCGGGGCGGACGTTTATTGTCATATCCACCATGCGGCCCCGGAGGCCGTGGAGATAGGTCTCCCCGTTCACCAGCACATTCTGATAGCTCACCCGGTCCCGGCGGAAAGCCTCCAGCTCCCGGACGGGCGTCTGGATCAAGCGGCCGTTCCGGATGTGCAGCTCCCGGGGCAGGGACATCTGGCCGAACCAGCGGCAGTCGTGGGGGACTGCACAGGTGGTGCTCCAGTTCTGCATCCAGGCGATCATCACCCGGCGGCCATCGGGGGTCAGGAGGGTCTGGGGGGCGTAGAAGTCGATGCCGTAGTCGATGGCCTGGACGTGCTCCCGCCGGAATTGGCGGGTCTCCGGGTCGTAGCTGCCTATGAAACAGACCGTGCCGTTGCCGGCGTGGAACTCCAGGCCGATGGGGCTCATCTCCTGGGGACTGACGAGCAGCACCTGTTTTCCGTCCAGGGGGAAGAAGTCCGGGCACTCCCACATCCGGCCGTACTGGTTGTGGGAGGCGTCTAGGGTGGTGACGAACCGCCAGTTCTGGACGTCCCTGCTCTCATAGAGCAGGACGGCGCCGCTGCCGTCCCGGGTGCGGTTGCCCACCACCATGCGGTAGACGCCGTCCCCGTCCCGCCAGGCCTTGGGGTCCCGGAAGTCCAGGGCGCTGCCGCCGGCGGGCAGGTCCCTGTCCGTCAGCATCGGATTGGCGGGACACTTGTCGTAATTGACGCCGTCGCCGATGGCCTGGCATTGGGTCTGAATTTCCTCCGTCCTGCCGTCCGGGCTGAGGCGGCGGCGGACGCCGGTGTAGACGAGCAGCTGCCGCCCGTCGGGCAGCTCCATGGCGCTGCCGGAGAAGCAGCCGTTTTGATCGTACTCCATGTCCGGGGCCAGGGCTGCGGGCAGGTACTCCCAGCGGAGAAAGTCCCTGGTTTTGACGTGTCCCCAGTGCATGGGACCCCACTGGCAGGAGTAGGGGTGGTATTGGTAGAACAGGTGGTACTCGCCCTGATAGAGGGAGAACCCGTTGGGGTCGTTCATCCAGCCGATGGCGGGGGTGACGTGGAAGGCGGGGCGCTGGCCGTTGGGGATAAAGGGGGCGTATTTTGCCTCGAAGCCGCGGGCCTTCTGTAATGTTTCGCTGATCATGGGGAACCTCCTGGTGGGGGACGTAACGGTTGAAGTAAAACGCACAAGTATGCCTTCCACCCAAAAAGGTATATTTCTGCGTTTTATAATACTATTATCCAATTAGAACCATATATCGTTACCGTGTGAGAAATGTAGGAATTGCAACGCTTTGGTAGCGATATTAAAGTTCTTTTTGATACTTTTTCTTTCAAGAAAAAGTATCAGAGTGGCCCGCCGGGCTGGGGATCCCGGCCCGGCGGGCTTGAGAAAAGGGAGAAGGATCAGGGAGGGGACGGAGGGTCCCCTCCCTTGGAAGCAAGAGTTAATTGGCTGCGCCGGTGTAGCGGTCGTAGGCGGCCTGATAGACCTCCAGCAGCTTGCTCATGCCGCAGTTGTCCTCCAGCATGGTCAGGTAGTCCTGCCACTCCTGGTCGGTGGGCCCGCCGTTCTTCAGCCAGGTGCCCTCGTACTCAGCCACCTGGCTGGAGAAGTCGGCCTTGTAGCGGGAGATGGTCTCCAGCTCCTCGTTGGTGAAGGTGGCGTCATTGGGGTAGGCGGCGGTGCTGTCCACATAGGGCATCCACACGTTGACCAGGTCCTCCAGACGCTCGGTGGCGCGGTCCTCCATGTAGAAGACGCTGTTGTAGTACTGGGGCAGGATCAGGCGGGGGCCGTAGACCTCGTACTGGCCCTTCAGCTCGCCGGCGGTCTTGCCGAACTTCTCCTGGGCCTCGTCATCGGTGATCGACTTCCACACGCCGTTCTCGTCCTTCTCGGTGAAGTAGATGTCGATGGGGCCGTACTGGAGCTGCATGACGGTCTCGCCGTCATACCACTGGTCGAAATACTTGAGGAGCAGCTCGGGGTTGCCGCAGGCGCTGGTGACGTTCAGGTTGCCGGAGGTGACGCCAGGACCGGAACGGAGGTTCACCTTGTGGGTGCCCTCATACTTGGTGCCCACAGGGCCGTCCAGCGGGGGCAGGAACACGAAGTCGTCGGACAGCTCGCCGGCGATCTCCTCGATGTACCACCAGGTGGTGACGCCCACGCGGCCCTGGGAGACCTTGGAGATCAGCTGGCTGGTGGACTGGGAGAACATCTCCAGATCCATCAGGCCCTCGGCATACCAGTCGTGGAAGTAGGTGATGGCGTCGCGGTACTTGTCGGTGGCGCTGACGAACTCGACAGAGCCGTCGTCATTGGCGATCAGGTCGAAGCACACGTCGCTGGTGAAGTTGGTGAAGCCGAAGCCGGAGTAGAAGATCTCCTGGCCCCAGCACCACTGGTCATAGCCGGTGGACATGGGGATGGTGGAGCCGGCGGCGTTGCCGTAGCGGGTGGCCATGTCGTTGTCGCGGAAGGCCGCCAGGGCGTCGTGGAGCTCGGTGAGGTTGGTGGGGACATCCAGGCCCAGCTCATCCAGCCAGGTCTTGTTGATCATGGAGAACTCGGGGATAGCGTAGATGCTCATGTCCTCCTCGGCGCCGATGGCGGCGGTGCCCATCAGCTCGCCGGAGGGCAGGCCGTAGATGCAGCCGTCAGCCATGGTGATGGCGGAGCGGATATCCGGGTTCTCGTCCAGGATCTTGCTCAGGTTGGGCATGATCTCGGGGGTGATGTAGGGGGTCAGGTCGATGAAGGTGCCGTCCTCGCCGTACTCGTTGATATCGTTGGGGCTGAAGCCCACGGCGATGAAAGCGTCGGGCAGCTGGCCGCCGCCGATGAGGACGCCCACCTTCTCACCCAGGGAGTCGCTCATCAGGTCCCACTCGATCTCCACGCCGGCCTTCTCGGCCAGGTCCATCAGGACGGGGTTGGAGTCGTAGCCGCTGCTGAGGGTGGACATGCCGCCCACGACCAGGAAGTCGGTCTGGTCCGGGTCGCCGCCGCTGGTGGTCCCGCCGCCGCAGGCGGCCAGGGACAGCATCATGACCGCGGCCAGCACACAGGTCACGATCCGTTTGAAACTCTTTTTCATACAAATACTCCTTTTAAAATTTATTTGCAGTTATGGGTGCACAAAATGGGGGTCAGCCTTTTACCGCGCCGGTCATGAAGCCCTGCTCAAAGTACTTCTGGACGAAGGGGTAGATGATGAGCATGGGGGCCGCCGCCACGATCATGGAGGCGAACTTCACCAGCTCGGTGAGGCGGTTGGCCTCGGCGTAGCCCAGGCCGCCGGTCATGTTCGACATGGCCTCGGTGGTGATCAGGATGCCGCGGAGCACCAGGGGGAAGGGGTACTGCTCCTTCTGCAGGTAGATCAGGGCGGTGAACCAGTCGTTCCAGAAGGCCACCATGGAGAACACCACGATGACGGCCATGATGGAGCGGCTCAGGGGGACGACCACCTTCAGGAACACCGTGAAGTTGTCGGCGCCGTCGATCTCGGCGGCCTCCATCAGCTCCTTGGGGATGTTGTTCTCAAAGAAGTTGCGGACGATGATGACGTTGCCCATGCCCACGCCGCCGGGGAGGAACAGGGCCCACATGTTGTTCAGCAGGCCGGTGTCCCGGACCACCAGGTAGGTGGGAATCAGGCCGCCGCCGAAGTACATGGTGATGATGAAGAAGATGGAGATCCACTTCCGGCCGGGCAGGTCCTTCCGGCTCAGGGGGTAGGCGGTGATGTACACGGTGATGACGGAGTAGAGGGTACCGATGACCGTGTACTTCACCGAGTTGATGAAGCCGTTGAACAGGTCGGAGTTGGCGAAGACCGCCTTGTAGCCCTCCATGGTGAACTAGCTGGGCAGCAGGAAGGTCTTGCCGGCGTACACGTCGTAGGGGTCGGACACGGAGGCCACGACCACGTAGTACAGCGGGTAGGCGATGATGAGCATGATGATGGTGGTGACCACCACGAGGATGATGTCGCTGGTCTTGTCGGACAGGCCGTAGCTGGCCTTTGTCTTTGCTTTCATTTCCCGCACCTCCTTACACGAAGCTGACGTCGGCGGCCTTCTTGGCGATCTGGTTGACCACGATCAGAAGGATGATGTTGATGACCGTGTTGAACAGGCCGATGGCCGTGGAGTAGCTGTAGGCGTGGTCCACGATACCTTGTTCGTACACGTACACCGCGATGACGTCGCTGGTGACCCTGTTCAGCTGGGTCTGGAGCAGGAAGACCTTCTCGAAGCCCACGCTCATGATGCCGCTGGCCGCCATGATGAGCTGGAGGATGATCATGGGGATCAGCTCGGGGACGTCGATGTTGAGGATGCGCTGGAACATGGAGGCGCCGTCGATCTTGGCCGCCTCATAGAGGCCCGGGTCCACGGCGGACAGGGTGGCCAGGTAGATGATGGTGCCCCAGCCGGCGTCCTGCCAGATGCCGGAGGCGATGTAGATGGTGCGGAAGGCCTCGGGGACGGTCATGAAGTCGATCTGCTGGCCGATCAGCAGGTTGATGAGGCCGCCGTAGGGGCTCAGGAAGATGCGGATCATACCGCAGACCACCATGATGGAGATGAAGTGGGGGGCGTACATGACCGTCTGGACCACCCGCTTGTAGCGCTTGAAGCGCATCTGGTTGATGGCCAGGGAGAGGATGATGGGCACCGGGAAGCTCCACAGCAGGCTGAAGACGCTGAGCTTGATGGTGTTGACGATCATCCGCTTGAAGTTGGGGGCGGTGAAGAACCGCTCGAACCACTCCCAGCCGACCCACTTGCTGCCGAAGAAGCCGCGGGCGGGCTTGTAATCGCGGAAGGCGATCTGGACGCCGTACATGGGGATGTACTTATAGATGAGGGTGATGACGACGGGGATGACGAGCAGGAGATAGAGCTGCCAGTTTTCGGCAATGCGCTTGCCGAGGGTCTTGCCGTGCTTCTGGGATTTCTTTGCCGTGGCTGCCGCGTTCGCGGCGGGAACAGGATTGCTCACGCTGGTTTTCCCTCCTTGATTTAAATTTTGCTGCCTGGGTCATGCGGTGGGGATGGGTGGACCGCTCCGCTTTAGGCCGGGTCACCAGCCTGTACCAAAAGGGCACGTTCCTGATGAAACGATATTTTATGAATGGCTAAACACTATCACATCTCCACGGCAAAAGTCAACAGGTTTTTTTGAGTTTTTGGGGAAAAGCCAACAGTTTGTCGCAGATGCACAAAATATACCGCTCAATTTTGGCTATTTTGCTATTCTCAAAAAATTAAAAACGTTTCATAAAAATTTCATTTTCCTCTTTACAAAACCGGCAAGGGCGAGTATACTGTGTGTAACGATATTTTGACAACGTTCCATGAACAGGAGGAAAACACGATGTCTACGCAGAACGCAGCCCCGACTATGAAGGATGTGGCGCGGGAGGCGGGCGTCGCCCTTGGGACCGTATCCAAGGTGGTCAACGGTATCCCGGTGGGTGACAGCTACCGCCAGCGGGTGGAGGAGGCCATCGAGCGGCTGAACTACCGCGTCAACAGCTACGCCAAGGGGCTCCGCAGCAGCAAGTCCTTCCTCGTCGCTGTGATGGTCCCCAACCTGGTCAACCCCTTCTTCGCCAGCCTGGTGAACTGCATCGACCGCTCCCTCACCGCCCGGAAGTACAAGATGCTCCTTTTCGCCACGGACTACGACCCCCAGCAGGAGCAGGAGTACGTGTATCTGGCGGAGCAGCAGAAAGTGGACGGGATCATCTGCCTCAGCTACAACTCCCAGCTGATCGTCCCCGCCAGCGTGCCGCTGGTGTCCATTGACCGCTGTTTCAGCACCAACGTCCCCTGCGTATCCAGCGACAACTACGGCGGCGGGCGCCTGGCCGCCGAGAAGCTGGTGGAGAACGGCTGCCGGAACCTGGCCTTTCTGCGGATCGGCTCCCAGCTGACCAACGAGCCCAACAAGCGCAAGGACGGCTTCGTCAGCGCCTGCGAGGCCCTGGGGGTCCCCTGTACGCTGAAGATCCTGGACGACGGCTCCCCCTATACCGATTTTGAGGATTTTCTGCGGGAGCACCTCCACGACGGGAAGCTGGACTTCGACGGCATCTTCTGCGTCACCGACTCCCTGGCCTACCAGATCGTCAACTCCCTGCGGAGCATGGGCCTCCGGGTGCCGGAGGACGTGCAGATCATCGGCTTCGACGGGGTCCGCAGCTTCGGGGACCTGGAGTTCTACTGCTCCACCATCGTCCAGCCCCTGGAGGACATCGCCGAGACCTGCGTGGATATGGTGGTGGAGCGGCGGTGGGAGAAGACGCCCTCCATGGTGTGCCTGCCGGTGACCTACGCCTACGGCGGCACCACGCGGCAGTAACGGAGGACAGCCGATGGCCAGCGAGTATCTGAGGCGAAAGTACCAGGATGTGAAGCCCGACGAGCCGCCCCCGCCGCTGACGGGAAAGGCCAAGGCAGAAAACTGGTTCCACTACCACAAGTGGTGGCTGGCGGCGGGGGCTGTGCTGCTGGCCATTGTGGGCAGCATGGTGTGGAACATTCTGGGCATCGGGCAGGTCCGGCCGGACTACCGCGTCGCCTACATCGGGGACAATGAGATGCCAGAGGACCAGGCAGCGGCCCTGTCGGAGGCTCTGGCCACCCTGGGCGAGGACGTGAACGGCGACGGGAAGGTGAAGGTGGAGCTCCGGCAGTACGCCATGGACCGCGGCGGCGACGCGGAGACCGCCATGTACTACGGCTACGCCGCCGACGTGGTGCTGATGGCCGACCTGACGGAGGCGGAGAGCTACTTCTTCCTGGTGGAGGACCCGGCGGGGGTCCAGCTGAGCTACCAGATCTTCGCCAACGACGACGGCACCCCGCCGGCGGACAGCGACTATGAGGCCATGGACAAGGTGTACCGGTGGAGCGACTGCCCGGTGCTGGCGGGGCTGGACGCGGACCAGGAGGCCCTGTCCGGCCTTTACATCGTGCGGCGGTGCTTCTACGACGAGAAGCAGGCCCAGGCCCAGGGGGCCAACGACGCCCTGTGGGCGGTCATCACGAAGGGGGCGGTACGATGAAGCGGCGGCTGATACTGCCTGCCCTGCTGGCGGTGTTGCTGCTGGCCGGGTGTTCCGGGCAGACGGAGGAGCCGGTCCCCGGCTGGGACGAGAGCTGGACCCGGTTCGGCGACGTGGCGGCGCTGGAGCCGGTGGAGGGCTTCACCCTCGGGGAGAACATGGACGGCCTGGCCCCCAGCGGCATCTACTACGCCGACTGGGTCAGCGGAGAGGCCAGAGAGATTGCCAGCGGCGAGGACGGGACGGTGACCGCCTACGACGCGCAGTTCTATTTTCTCCTCTCGGAGTGCCGCGACGCGGAGAGCGCCCAGGGCGAGGTGAACGCGTGGCTGGCCCGGGAGAAGCAGAGCTATGAGACCGGCGAGGCCTTCTCCGCCGAGGGTGGCGGCCGGGAGTTCACGGTCCTCCCCCTGCTCTCCGGCAGCGAGGACAACCCCTACACCCACGGCGCGGCGGCCTTCTCCACCCACGGCGTGTGGGCGGTCAGCGCGGAGCTCCTCTGCGGGGACGGTTTTGCGGGGGACGCCCGGGAGACGCTGGAGCGCTTCCTGGCGGGGCTCCATTTCAACGAGGAATCAGGAGGATAAACAGCATGGGACTTCTCTTCCCTGACGACGATGAACAGCAGTTTACCTATGGCCGCGCCATCGGCTTTGCGCGGTACAAGGAGGTATTGGAGCGGAGTTTCAAGGAGTTCTTCCTGGTGGGATTCATCGCCCTGGCCGCCATGATCCCCTTTGCCCTGGGCATGGTATACGCGGTGCTGGCCTCCAGTTCCCTGGTGGTGCTGGCCGCCGCCGTGGTGGGCGGCGTGATCTCGGGACCGGCCATGGCCTGCATGTACGACATCATCCTCCGCCGCCTCCGGGACGACCAGGGGGACTGGTGGACCTGCTGGAAGAAGTCCATACGGCAGAACTGGCGGGCCTCCCTCCTGCCAGGGGTCGTCCAGTGCCTGTTCCTGGGGATGGTGATATTCAGCGGCGCGCTGCTGTGGTGGTCCCAGCGACCCGCCTCTCTGAGTACCCTGGTGCTGCTGGCGGTCTCTGTCCTGGCCGCCACCATGGTCCTCTCCGTCTGGTGGCCACAGGTGGTGCTCTTTGAGCAGACGCCTCTGCTGCAGCTGAAGAACAGTCTGTTTTTCATCCTGTTCCATCCGGGGCGGGTCCTGGGCGCGGCGGCGGTGCAGGCGGTGTGGTGGCTGGTGCTCTTTCTGTTCCTGCCCTGGTCCGCCTTCGTGGTGCCGTTTCTGGGGGTGTGGTACATCCTGTACCTGGCCCTCTTTATTCTCTACCGCCCGCTGGACGAGGCGTTCCGCATCGAGGAGCAGATCTGGGAGCGGTTCCCGGAGAAGAGGCCGGGGGACGACGAGGGATGAACATGGACGTATTGGCGGAAAACCGCTTTCTCCTCACCAGGGACCTCTTTCTGGAGGGGATGCGGCGGGTCAATCAGGAGAGCTACGGCAAATTTGCGAAAAAGATCGCCGCCGCGCTGGCGGCGGTGTGGCTGGTGATGGCTGCGGCCACGGTGTGGACCGGGGGCAGCCTCGCCTTTGTGGTGACGGAGGGCCTGGTGGCGGCGCTGGCGGCGGTATGGGTCTGCGTACTGCTGCCCCGGAGCCGGGCCAAGCGGGCCTTCAAGGCCCTGGAAAACCAGTACGGCACGGACATGGCGCGGGTGGTCCGGCTCTACCCGGACCGGCTGGAGGTGGAGACGGCGGAGACCCGGACCGTCATCCCCCGGGACCAGCTCCGGCAGCTCCTGCGGTCCAAACGGCTCCTGGTGCTGCTGACCGCGGAGAAGAAGGGGGTCCTGCTCAGGCGGGACGGCTTCACTCTGGGCGATGAGACGGCCATTGAACATTACATCCGGAAGGAGAATCCATGATGACTGACATTCTGACAGTCGGTGAAATTCTGATCGACCTGACCCAATCCGGCGTCACGGAGCAGGGCATCCCCCGCTTCGACGCCAATCCCGGCGGCGCACCGGCCAATCTGGCGGTGGCGGCCTCCCGACTGGGGGCAAAGACCGCCTTTACCGGCAAGGTGGGCAGCGACAGCTTCGGCACATTTCTCCGGGACTGCCTGGCAGAAAACGGTGTGGATGTGGCGGGGCTGGCCGTGGACCCGGTGCAGCACACCACCCTGGCGGTGGTGGCCCTGGACAGCGCTGGGGAGCGGACCTTCAGTTTCTACCGGGACCCCAGCGCCGACGTGGCCCTGTCCCAGGCGGACGTGTCCGTGGAGCAGATCCGGGACGCCAGGATCGTCCACTTCGGCAGCGTCAGCCTCACCGCGGAGCCCGCCCGCAGCGCCACCCTCTACGCCGCCCGCACCGCCAGGGAGCTGGGGAAGCTGGTCAGCTACGACCCCAACTACCGCGCCAGCCTATGGCCGGACCAGCGGACCGCCGTGGAGCGGATGCGGGAGCCCCTGGAGATGGTGGATATCCTGAAGGTGTCGGATGAGGAACTGCCTCTGCTGACGGGCACGGAGGACCTGGAGAAAGGCACCGCGCTGCTGGCGGCCAAGGGTATCTCCCTCATCTTCGTGACCCTGGGGCCCGACGGGGTGTTCTACCGGTTCAACGGGCGGACCGGCCATGTGCCCGGCGTGCCCTGCCAGGTGGGGGACACCAACGGCGCCGGGGACACCTTCTTCGGCGCGGCCCTGTCCCGGCTGGTGAAGCATGAGAGGCTGGAAGATATCTCCGTCCCTGAGTTGGAGCGGATCGCCGCCTTCGCCAATAAGGCCGCCAGCATCACCACCAGCCGCCACGGCGCCATCCCGGCTATGCCGTCGCTGGAGGAAGTTTTGGCATAGATTTCGATTTCTCTAAAGAACAGGGGTACCCGCTGCAGGCTGTGGCGGGTACTTCTGTTCTCTCTTTTTGTAAATCGTTTCATATCTGTACGGTTCGGGGTGCAGAACAACTTAACAGTAAAACTGCACAGAAAACCTCTGCTGATTTTGTCAATTAGACGAATATTTGTCAAAGCAGGATTTCCTTCTTGACAAGCCGGAGCTGAAATTATATACTAGCTTCACCCTTATTGATGAAACGATATTTTATGAACAGACCACTATCCAAGCAAACCAATCACCTACATCATTCAAGGGAAGGAATCAAGACCATGAAAAAGAATGTACGGAGACTGATCTCCGCCCTGCTTGTTCTTTGCATGTCGCTGAGCCTGGCCGCCTGCTCCCAGAGCGGCGGAGGCGAGGGCGGCGGAAATGCCGCCGCCGCTGACGACATCGTCAACGGCGACTTCGAGGACATGAGCACCGGCAAGTGGGCCGGCTGGACCAAGGAGGACGCGGCCTTTAACTTCCGCGGCGTCGTCAACGCCGAGAAGGTCAACGGCGTGCCCATGGAGAAGACCGGCGAATACTACTTCTCCGGCTCCGAGGGCGGCAACCCCGTCATGCGGGGCACCCTCACCAGCGACGTGTTCAAGCTGGGCGGCAACGGCTTCATCACCTTCAAGATGGGCGCCGGCAAGAACACCGAGAAGTGCTATGTGGACTTCTTCGAGGAGGGCAACGACACCCCCATCGCCCATGTGGTGAATGACGACTGCGACGGAATGTACATCACCGAGCACCTCATCACCAAGGTGGTGGACCTCAGCGCCTACATTGGCAAGAGCATCTACATCAAGGCCGTCGACGACGACGACGGCGACATTCTGGCCTACCTGAACCTGGACGCCTTCCACGTCTGCCAGAACGACGACGAGGTGGCCGCGGCCCAGGCCGAGCACGACCAGCAGATCGAGACCTACGGCGAGAAGCCCTTCGAGGAGGACCCCACCTCCAACGACATTGTCAACGGCGGCTTTGAGACCGGCGACTTCACCGGCTGGCTGATCGTGGACGGCACCGCCCTCACCGTGGCCGGCATCGTGCCCACCAGCCAGTACTACTGGACCGACCGCAGCGTCTACGGCGACGGCGAGTACTATCTGGACGGCTCCAACAACGGCGCCACCCAGGAGAGCCTCACCGGCGCCATCCGCTCCACCAAGTTCACCCTGGGCGGCGACGGCTACATCTCCTTCATGATGGGCGCTGGCAACGGCGGGTCCTACGTGGCCCTGTGCGACGGCGAGACAGACGAGGAGCTCATCAAGGTGGAGAACACCTACTTCTCCGACCCGGCCCTGGCCCTCACCCTCCTGCGGATGTATATGGACGCCAGCGACTACATCGGCAAGGTGGTCTACCTGAAGGTGGTGGACGCCAACGACGGCTCCAACGGCGGCTTCGCGTTCATCAACGTGGACGACTTCCGGGTCTCCCTCACCGCCGACCAGGTGGCCGAGCTGGAGGTGGAGCAGCTGGAGAAGATCCAGAGCGAGACCTACACCTCCGCCTCCTACGACGACCTGACCACCCTGCTCAACTACTACAACAACTATCCCTATCCCGTGCCTCTGAACTCCCTGGCCTTCACCGCCTACGCCCAGAACCAGGTGGTGGACTGCGGCACCGTGGACCTGACCGCGTATCTGGCTGACGCCGCCGCCTCCTTCGGCGGCGAGGCGGTCACCGACATCGCTGTCACCAAGGTCACCGGCCCCGATGGTGCCGAGATCACCTCTGGCTTTGACGCCGCGGATCTGAGCGCCCCCGGCGCGTACCAGGTCACCTACGCCGCCTCCTATGAGGGTAAGACCGCCGAGACCGCCTTCACCGTCATCGCCATGGCCGACCACAACAGCGTGGCCAACGGCGGCTTCGAGTCCGGCAACCTGGCGGGCTGGACGGTCCTCACTGACGGCTGGAGCGTGGTGGACGGCCAGGCGGCCGGCGTCATCTCCGCTGTCAACTGGTGGGGCGAGGAAGTGCCCTACAACCAGGCCGGCGACTACCACCTGGACGGCTGGAACAACGGCTTCGCCGAGCCCGACGGCTGGCAGGTGCAGTCCACCAACTTTACCCTGGCCGGCTCCGGATTCATCTCCGTCCGCATGGGCGGCGCGGCCGCGGCGGTGCACGTCTACAAGGCCGACGGCACCGAGATCGGTTACTATAAGCAGACCCGCTTCAACGACGCCAACTTCCCCTACCTGGCGCAGGGCGGCTCCTGGGCCGACATGGGCACCTATGTGATGGACCTCTCCGCCTACGTGGGTGAGGAGCTGTACATCGTCCTGGCCGACGAGGTCATCGACGGCGGCTGGGCCCAGGCATTCTTCGACGAGGTGGTCACCTACTACGAGACCGCCCCCGACTACGAAAACCTCTCCGACACCGTCCTGGACGGCCATGCCGCGGAGGAGACCGCCGCTGAGGTCCAGATCCCCTGGCAGCTGGCGGCGAACCTGAAGTAAAACATCCCTCTCTCTGCCGGCCGGGCAGTCACTGCCCGGCCGGCACTTTCTTGGAAAAGGAGGCCCTTTATGAAAAAGAAACTGACCGCGGCGGCGCTGCTGGTGTGCCTTCTGCTAATGCTCTCCGCCTGCGGCTCCGGCGACGCCCACAGCAAGGACCTGCTGCTGCACCTGGCCTTTGACGAGGGCAGCGGCGTCACCGTGAAGGACAGCTCCGGCCACCTGCCGGACACGGAGCTGAACTACGAGTTCACCCACGCCGCCTACATGGACCCCCAGGACCCCCAGTGGCGGGAGACCGGCATCAGCGGCGGCTGCCTGCTGCTGGACGGCACCAGCACCTACGTCAACTATAAGCGCAATGACATCACTGTGGAGGGCCCGGCCCTGACTGTCCAGGCATGGATCGCCCCCCGGATGTTCGAGTGGGACGACCCCCACGCCGCCGACAACGGCACGGACAACCTCACCGGCATCATCAGCCAGTACGACAAGGCCGCCAACAAGGGCTTCATCCTGGGGTATGAGCGCTTCGGCCGCCTCAGCTTCCAGGTGGGTACCGGCTATGAGTGGCTGTCCGTCTGGTCCAACGGCGACAACCTGGAGAAGTACGCTTGGAACCTGGTCACCGCCACCTACGACGAGAACGAGGGAGAGATGTGCCTCTACCTCAACGGCGAGCTGGTGGCCTCCGGCTACACCGGCGGCGACATCGCCGGGGCGTCCACCAAGGGCCTCAGCGTGGGCCGCAACATGGAGGCGGAGCGCCTGACCGCCGGTTTCCTGAACGTGGCCAGCGGCTACCTGGACGAGGTGAAGGTCTACTCCTCCGCCCTGTCCGCGGAGGAGATCAAGTCCTACTACGACAGCGTCACCGTGCCGGAGATCGAGTTCAGCCAGATCTGGCTCCAGAACATCCTGGGCGGCGACTACACCCGTCCCCAGTTCCACGGCGGCCCCTACCAGTTCTGGATGAACGAGCCCCACGCCCCCGTGTACTACAACGGCATGTACCACCTGTTCTACCAGGCCAACATGACCGGCTCCTACTGGCGGAACATCTGCTGGGGCCACTTCGTCAGCGAGGACATGGTGAACTGGAAGCCCATCAAGGAGGCCATCACCCCCACAGAGGGCTCCGTGGTGCCTGACGGCGTGTGGTCCGGCGGCGCGACGCTGGACAAGAACGGGGTGCCCCTGCTGTTCTTTACCGCCGGCAACGATGGGTTCCGGGACTATGAGGGCCTGATCTCCAACCAGAACATCGGCGTGGCCTACCCCGCCGACCTGAACGACCCAGAGCTCACCGACTGGAACATCTGCGACGAGCTGGCGGTGGTCCAGCAGCAGGGCCAGGGCCGCACCGGCGAGTTCCGCGACCCCTCCATCTGGAAGGAGGGGGACACCTGGTGTATGCTGATCTGCTCCGGCAGCACGTCCTCTCAGGGCGGCTCCGCGCTGCTGTACACCACCGACACCCTGGAGCTGAAGGACGACGGCACCGTGGATCAGAATTGGCAGTACAAGGGCCCCGTCTATGAGATGGAGAACCAGTCCGCCCTGTACGGCACCAGCTGGGAGCTGCCCATCCTGTTGCCCGTGAGCAACGAGGCGGGCACCGTCACCAAGTACTTCTTCTCCATCAGCCCCGCCCCGGCCTCCATCGCCGACAACAAGGTCTACTATTGGCTGGGGGACTTCGACCTGGACACCGGCAAGTTCACCCCTGACCCGGCCTTTGAGGGCGAGCCCCACCTGCTGGACTACGGCGCCAACGTGTTCACCGGCCCCAGCTGCATCGTGGACCCGGTGAGCGGGGACATCTATATGTTCTCCATCATGCAGGACCAGCGTGGCGCTGCCGAGCAGGGTGCCTCCGGCTGGGCCCACACCGTGGGACTGGCCCGGAAGCTCTGGCTCAACGACGAGGGCACCGACATGATGATTGCCCCCATCGAGGCCCTCCATGAGCTGGAGGAGGAGGTTCTCATCGACGAGAGCGGCCTCACCCTGGACGACGCCAACACCGCCCTGGCCGCTGTGGATGCGGATATGCTGCACATCCAGCTGACGGCGGATGTCAGCGCCGCATCTGAGTTCGGCATCAACATGAAGCAGGGCGGCAAGTGGGACTGCACCACCTTCCGCTACGACGTGGCCGGCGAGATCATCAACGGCCGCACCGAGAACAAGGGCGAGGGCTGCAAGTCCCCGGCTGTCTCCGGGACCCTGCCCAATGAGGACGGCAAGATCACCATGGAGATCTACATCGACCGCTCCCTGGTGGAGGGCTTCTTCAACGACTACAAGGCCATCAGCATCCGGGCCTACACCGAGGAACCCGACTCCCACGGCATCGACCTGTTCGCCACCGGCGACGTGAGAATCGAGAGCCTGTATGTGGCCAGGATGGGGTCCATCTTCGACTGATTCCTTTTCTTGAACGAAAAAGGACCAAACAGAGCAGGGACATAGCCCAGGCGACGGGCCATGTCCCTGTTTTGATATTTTGCCGGTTGCAAATGCCGCCGCTATCGTTTATGATACTTTCATCAATTTTGGATGGGTCTGGTGTCTGTTATGCTGGAATATCTGCTCTTTATCCTTGCCGCCGCGCTGGCGGGAGTCGGCACGGGACTGGTGGGACTGTCGGCGGCCACCGCCATGGTGCCCATTCTGATCGTCCTATGTCCCTCCTTCTCCGGGGAGACCGGGGCCTACCAGGCCACCGCCATCGCGCTGGCCTCCGACATTCTGGGCTCGGCGGTGACCACGGCTACGTACATCAAGCACAGGAATATCGACCTGCGGCGGGGCTGGATCATGCTGGTGTGCATCGTCAGCATGTGCACCCTGGGCAGCCTCGCGGCCTGGAGGGCTGGGAACGTGGTGCTGGGGGGCTTCACCCTGTTCCTCACCTTCTGCATCGGCATCCGCTTCCTGGTCAAGCCGGACACCCAGCGGGCGGACACGGCGGCCAGGGGCGGGAAGCTGGACGGGAAGGGCGTGGCCATCTCCCTGTTCTTCGGCCTGACCATCGGCTTCGGCACCGGCTTCGTGGGTACCGGCGGCGGGATGATGATGCTGGTGGTGTTCACCGTCTTCCTGGGCATGGACCTGAAGTCCGCCGTGGGCACCAGCACCTTCATTATGACCTTCACCGCCCTCATCGCCTCGGTGAGCCACATCCTCATCCACCCCGCCATCGTGCTGGAGCGGTGGCCGGTGCTGGCCCTGTGCATCACGGTGGCCACGGCGGCCTCCCTGATCTCCGCCCGGTTCGCCAACCGGGTGGACAGCCGCACCGTGGGTCTGGTCACCGGCGTGATCCTGACGGTGATGGGCGCGGTGCTGATCGGACTGAACTACTGGGAGCAGCTCCGCAGGGTCCCCTACTTGGCGTCCACGCTCCTGTGCTTCGGAAAGCTCCTGCTGTTCATCCTCCCCGCGGCGGCGGTGCTGATCGTGCTGAACTACACGCTGAAGATCCCCCGCCCGGTGTTCCGCAAGCTGCTGCATCTGGTTGCTTTCTCCTCCACGGCGGTGGCGGTGTACGTGGCGGACAACTGGCAGGCGGCCAGCCTGACCCTGGCGCTGTTCGCCGCCGTGGTCTACCCCGCCCTCTGCCTGGCCCAGAGCTGGAGGGGCTACGACCAGCTCTTCGTGCAGAAGAAGCCTGGTGAGATCAAGCGGAGCCTGCTGCTCCTGTTCCTGTCGGAGGCGGCGCTGGTGGCGGTGTGCTGGGGGCTGTTCGGCCTGCCCTACATCGCCGTGACCGCCATCCTGATGTGGGGCACCGGGGACGGCGCAGCGGCCCTGGTGGGCCAGCGGTACGGGAAGCACCATGTGTGCCTGCCCCTGGCCGACCCGAAGAAGACCTGGGAGGGGTCCGGGGCCATGGCGGCGGTGTCCGCCGCAGTGGGGACAGTCTGCCTGACGCTCACATCGGCGGCGCCCTGGTATGCCCGCCTGTCGGCGGTCCTCGTGACCGCGCTCTTTGGCGCCTACACCGAGCTCATCTCCCGGGGCGGCGACGACACGGTCACGGTGCCGGTGGTCAATGCCGCAGTGCTGCTGGCCTGCCATTTCCTGCTGCGGATATGATCTCCGATCACGGAGGGGGGCTGCCCGCCTGGCAGATGAGAGGTAGGGGGCCTCCGGCCCCCACCGGGTCTGTTTCGCCCCCCAGTGGGGCGGACCCCTGGCCTACTTTTCCCCCACGGGAAAAGTAGGCAAAAGCGTGCTCAAGGGGGCCTTTGGCCCCCTTGAGAATCCCCTCCGTGGGGAGGGACGTTAAGGGCAGATGGATGGTGGGTAGAATCCAGAGAAAGCTTTCATCGGTACTGCGGTGTTGGTTTTCCTTAGTCTTACTGCTGGTTGCTCCGTTCCACTACGCAATTGATGGCGCGGTTCTTGTCGAGTCCGTATGCGAAAATCTGTCCTGTGCGTAGTGGAACGGAGCAGGACGCAGTCGGTCAACGAAAACGACCAACGCACCCAATGAGCCCCTGCACCAGCGCTTCACTCTCCTTGAGGACATACTCACTGTAGCCGCTTCGCCCCTATACACGGGACCCAGCCCGGTTTAGACAAAACCAGCCACAGTGGGAGCGCAAAACTAAACAAAAAAATAAGGAAAGATTCTCAAGAAAACCATTTCTGGTTTTCTTGAGTGCACTTTTGGTTACTTTTCCTGCAAGGGAAAAGTAACCAGGGGATGGCAGGCACCCCTAGGGTTCCTATCAGCCCTGGTGGGGGCGGAGCCCCCACACCCCCATGCCCACAATGGAAAAAGAGACGCCCCGCTCAGCGGGGCATCTCTTTCCATTGTTCCAGCATATGCCTCATCCAGGCATATACATCCATATGATACACCGGGTCCAGGTACTCCGGCGACAGGACCTCATCCACGCTGCCCTGGGCCACGGCCCTGCCGTGGTCCATCAGCAGCGCCTGTGTGCCGTAGGCACGGGCCAGCGACAGGTCGTGGACCACCGACACCACCGCCCGGCCCGGCGTCTTCAGCCACTCCCGGATGAGGCCGAACACCTGCTTCTGATACACCAGATCCAGGTGGTTGGTGGGCTCGTCCAACAGCAGCAGGCGGGGGTCCTGGGCAAAGACCTGGGCCAGGAAGGTCCGCTGGAGCTCGCCGCCAGAGAGGGTCAGCACCGACTGGTGCCGCTGCTCCGCCATGCCGGTGAGCTGGAGCGCCGCCTCCACCGCGTCCTTGTCTTCCCTGTCCCGGCCGGAGAGAAATCCGGCGGAGTAGGCGTAGCGCCCCAGGGCCGCCACCTCCTCCACCGTGAAGGAGTAGGACACAAAGTGGTTCTGCATCAGGACGCCCATGCACCGGGCCAGCTCCGCGGGGTGCTTGCGCCGCACGTCGGCGCCGTCAAAGAGGACCTGCCCCGTGTAGGGCGCGCCCTGGGTGACGGCATTGAGGGCCGTGGATTTCCCCGCCCCGTTGGGGCCCACGATCATCAGCCACTGGCCCGCCTCCACCGAGAAGCTGAGTTTGTCCACGATGGTGAGGTCGCCGTAGCGCACCGTCAGGTCTTTTACTTCCAGCATCTTAGTGCCCCTTTCTCGTCCGGTAGAAGATGCCCACGAACACCACCGCGCCCACCAGACTGGTCACCACGCCGATGGGCAACTCCCGGGGGTTCAGCAGGGTCCGGGCCACCAGGTCCGCCAGCAGCAGGAACACCGCGCCGCCGAAGAGGGACGCAGGCAGCAGCCGCCGGTGGTTGGGGCCCACCAGCATCCGGACCATGTGGGGCGTCACCAGGCCCACAAAGCCGATGGTGCCACCGATGGACACGCACACACCGATGAGCCCGGACACCGTGATGAGCAGGATCATCTTCACCCGGCGGACGTTGACGCCGATGTGGCGGGCGTTGTCCTCCCCCACGGCGAAGGCGTTCAGTTCCCGGGCGTGGAGGAAGATGGCGCCGCCGAAGAGGATCAGCGCCCCCAGCAGCACCCCGGCGTTCTGCCAGCTGGCCCCCTGGAGGCTGCCCATGGTCCAGAAAGTGATGTGCTGGATGCGGTCGGCGGCAAAGGTGACGATGATGTTCATGAGACTGGAGACGAACATGGAGAAGATGACGCCGATGAGGATGATGGTGTTGGTGGAGAGGGAGTAGTCCAGCTTGTAGGCCAGCCCCAGGATGATAAGCAGGGACAGGAAGGCAAAGAGAATGGCCAGTATCATGGTCCCCGCGAAGGGCAGGCCGGGGAACGTGATGCCGAAGGCGATGGCGATCACCGCCCCCAGAGCCGCGCCGGAGGACACGCCCAGGGTGGAGCCGTCCGCCAGGGGGTTCTTCAGCAGGCCCTGCATGGCCGCTCCGGCCAGGGACAGGGCCGCGCCGGTCATGGCCACGCATAGCACACGGGGCAGGCGGCGGGAGACGATGATGGCGGCGGACACGCCGGACTGGGCCTCGCCCCTGCCCAGCAGCTCCCGCGCCGCCGCCCCCAGCACCGACAGGGTCTCCCCCAGGGGGATGTTGACGCTGCCGAGACAGACGCAGAGGCACATCACCGCGAAGGTGACGGCGGCAAAGAGCAGATATTCCCACAGCGAAAAGTGCCCGGCATGGCGTCTCATGGGCTCACCTCCCTTGTGAAAAGAGAGGGGAACGGGATGTTCCCCTCTCTTCCGGCCTGTTTACTCACCGTACACGAAATCGTAGAGCATCTGCGCGCCGTCCACCAGGCGGGGGGCCGGGCGGGAGAGCTCGTTGTTCTGGAGGTTCAGGATCTTCTCATTCTGCACGGCGGTGACGTTCTCCCAGCCGGCCCGGGACATGATCTCCTCCTCGGGGGTGGGGCCCTCGCCGTAGTACATGGTGATGGTCATGATGTAGTCCGGGTTCCGCTCCAGCACCTGCTCCTCGGAGATCGCGGCCCAGCCCTCCACGTCGGCGAAGCAGTTGGTGAGGCCCAGCATATTGGCCACCTCGTCCATGAAGGTGTGGGCGCCGGCGGTGTAGAGGCCCCACTCCAAGGGGGAAACCTCGAAGTAGATGGTCTCGCTGCCGTCGCCGGTGGCTTTGGCCTGGAGGTCCGCGAAGGAGGTCTTCATGCTGTCCACCAGGGCGGCGGCCTCGTCATTCTTGCCCATCAGCGCGCCGATCAGCTCGATGGCCGTATAGACGCCGTCGATGTCCTGGGCGTCGCTGACCACCACGTGGACCCCGGCGTCCTCCAGCTGCTGGACCTGTTCCTCGGTCTGGGCCATGGTGCTCATCAGGAGCACCTGGGGCTCCAGGGCCAGGATCTGCTCAATGTTGGTGTCCGCGCCGGACTGGACGGAGGGGACCTCCAGCACCTCGGTGGGATAGTCGCAGTACTCGCCCCGGCCCACCAGGGTGTCCCCGGCGCCGATGGCGTAGAGGATCTCACAGTCGGAGGCGGTGAGGGCCACGATGCGGGTGGCGGGCTCGTCCAGGGTGATCTCCCGGCCCGTCATGTCGGTGACGGTGATGGAGGTGCCGGCGGGAGTAGTGTCCTCCGGCTGCTGGACCTCCGTTCCGCTGTCGCTGGGAGTGTTGGCGCCGTTTTGTGTGTCGTTCTGCTGGGTGCTGTTTTGCTGATCGGTCTGCTGACTGTTCTGTGCGCCGTTCTGCGGATCGGTCTGTCCGCCGCAGGCGGCCAGCGCCAGCAGCATCGCGGCCGCCAGAACGGCCGCCAGGAGTTTCTTGAGTTTCATCGCTTTCTTGCTCCTTTCTTAATACGGACTGAACAGGACAAGGAGCATAAAAAATTTGCTCCCCAAACAGATCGGAGAGCAACAAAAGCAAGGGCCCCGCGGCCCCGCAGCGTTCCACCCAACCCCAGAAGTGTTTCATATGCGCCAGGTCTCCCGGCTCAGCTTCCTCCTACTGGGGCGCCTTCCCGCCTTGCGGCAGTGACCTCTATGCCCGTTCGTCAGCTTTACGGTTACTGGGATAGCCCGGAACTTTCATCCGGTTCCCTCGGCGCTTTCGCACCGGCGCCTCGCGGCGCAAACGCATATGCTGTTCAGTTCGGAAGTAGTGTATCATTCTTCGGCACAGAAGTCAAGAATAATCCATATCCGGGAGGCGGGTTCGCCTCTTGCAATCCGGTGGGAGATACGGTACAATAGGACCATAACCGGCGTTCCGCCTGTTTCCGGCGGGCACAAAAAAGAGAAGGAGAGAGGATACCTATGGATCAGATGCGTCTGGGCCGGACCGGCCTGGTGGTCAACAAGAACGGCTTCGGAGCCCTGCCCGTCCAGCGGGTGGGCATGGAGGAGGCGGTCCGCATTCTGCGGAAAGCCTATGAGGGCGGCATCAACTACTTCGACACCGCCCGGGCCTACTCCGACAGCGAGGAGAAGCTGGGCAACGCCCTCCACGACGTGCGGGAGAACATCGTCATCTCCACCAAGACCGGAGCCACAACGGTGGAGGGGTTCTGGGAGCACCTGCACACCAGTCTGCGGCTTTTGCAGACGGACTACATCGATATCTACCAATTCCACAACCCCGAGGTCTGCTACAAGCCCGGCGACGGCACCGGGATGTATGAGGCCATGCTGGAGGCTAAGGAGAAGGGCCTCATCCGCCACATCGGCATCACCAACCACCGCCTGCTGGTGGCGGAGGAGGCGGTGCGCTCCGGGCTGTACGACACGCTGCAGTTCCCCTTCTCCTACCTAGCGGGCGAGAAGGAGGAGGCCCTGGTGCGGCTGTGCGCCGAGAACGATATCGGCTTCATCTGCATGAAGGCCCTGGCCGGCGGGCTCATCACCCACTCCGACGTGGCCTACGCCTATCTGGCCCAGTACCCCGTGGAGCCCATCTGGGGCATCCAGCGGGAGAGCGAGCTGGACGAGTTCCTGTCCTATCAGGACAACCCGCCTGCCATGAACGAGGAGCGGCGGGCCTATGTGGCGAAGGAGAAGCAGGAACTGGCGGGCGAGTTCTGCCGGGGCTGCGGCTACTGCCTGCCCTGCCCGGCGGGAATCGAGATCTACACCTGCGCCCGCATGTCCCTGCTGCTGCGGCGCTCCCCCACGGCGGGCCACCTGACGCCGGAGAGTCAGGCCATGATGAAGAAGATCGAGGGCTGCCTCCACTGCAACCAGTGCAAGTCCCGCTGCCCCTACGGTCTGGACACCCCGGCCCTGCTCCAGCGGAACTACGAGGACTACAAGACCTTCCTGCCCGCTGAACAATAACAAGAATTGCCCCGGTTGGGGAAAAGAGGCGGAAACACCTGTTGTTTCCGCCTCTTTTGTTGTACTGTTTTTTCCAGAAAAAAGTATCGTATATTTTTCGCGCCCCAGGACACACTGTTCCTATCCTGACGATAGGAGTGATGACCATGTTCAAACACGAAAAGCAGCTGTTCCACCCCGTGGAGGTGGAGCGGCCCAATCCCCAGTACGCCGCACTGCTCCAGGAGCAGCTGGGCGGCGCCAACGGCGAGCTGAAGGCCGCCATGCAGTACCTGTCCCAGAGCTTCCGCATCAAGGACCCCAAGATCAAGGACCTGTTCATGGACATTGCCGCTGAGGAGCTGGGCCACATGGAGATGGTGGCCCAGACCATCAACCTGCTCAACGGCCACGACGTGGAGGCGGAGAAGGTCTCCGCCGGGGAGATCCAGACCCACGTGCTGCTGGGGCTGAATCCCGGCCTCATCAACGCCTCCGGCTACTCCTGGACGGCGGACTATGTCACCGTCACCGGCAATCTGTGCGCGGACCTGCTCAGCAACATCGCCTCTGAGCAGCGGGCCAAGGTGGTGTACGAGTACCTGTACCGGCAGATTGGGGACAAGAAGGTCCGGGAGACCATCGACTTCCTGCTGAACCGGGAGGAGGCCCACAACCAGATGTTCCGGGACGCCTTCAACCAGGTGATGGACACCGGGTCCAACCAGGACTTCGGCACCACCAAGGCGGCAAAGATGTATTTCTCTCTGTCCAATCCCGGGCCCAACGCCTTCGCCGGGGGCGAGGTCAAGGAACCGGCGTTTGCGAAGTAAACGGGCAGGGCTACTGCACCGGCAAAAGGTCCCGCTTCTCTTCCTGTGAGAGGCGGGACCTTTGCTGCCATTAGGCAGGTAGTAGTCTCTCGGAGCGCTTTATTTTCGTTACCGTGCGGGAAATGTAGGGACTGCATCGCCTTGAGAGCGAGATTAAAGTTCTTTTTGATTTTTTCTTTCAAGAAAAAGAGTCATGCGGTTCTTGTGTTCATGCGCACCAGCTCCAGGTAGTACACGCTGTTCATGGTGTCTACCCGGATTCTGCCGTTCTGCGGGTCCTTGACCCAGGACTGGACTATGCTGGTGCGGATATAGCGGTCGCAGGGGTCTCCCCTGCCGTCATAGCGGCAGTGGAACAGCACGCAGCCGTCGTCCATCTTGGCCTCGCCGATGCAGCCCCGGTAGGTGCTGTACTCCGGGCCGCTCCTGGCGACGCCCTCCTTGTCGGTGATGTAGATGATCTGATACATTCCGGGTCTCTCCTTTCCTTACAGCCGGAGCACAATGCCCACTACGGCGGCGATGCCGATGAACACAATGGGGTGGAGCTTTTTCAGTTTCTTGTTCTGGAGGCACAGGAATACCACCACAGCCAGTATGAGGGAGGGCCAGTAGAACAGCTCGTAGGCGGGGACCACCTGTCCCGGCGCCATCTCCGGCCCCGCGATCTCATGGAACATGAGGACGCTCACCGCCACGCTGAGCCCCGCCGCGGCGATCAGCGCCGTGGAAGCGGGCCGGAGGCCCTTAAATACCGCGTCCACCGTCTTGGACTGCCGGAACTTCTGCAAAAATCCGGCGATGATGAGGATGACGATGATAGAGGGGGTGATGAGGCCCAGGGTGGCGATGACCGCCCCGGGAAGCCCGCCGGTGTGGAAGCCCACATAGGTGGCCATGTTGACGCCAATGGGGCCGGGGGTGGACTCGCTGACGGCGATCATGGTGGTCAGGTCCGCGTCGGTGAACCAGCCGGTGGAGGCCCCGATGTTCTGGAGGAAGGGAATGGTGGCCAGGCCGCCGCCCACGGCGAAAAGGCCCGTCTTGAAAAATTCATAGAAGAGGCGCAGATAGATCATTTCGCCTTTCCCCCCTTCTCACTGGCGGGCCGCCACAGGAGAAAGCCCGCCAGCCCCGCGCCGATGACGAACACCACCGGGGACAGCAGGGTGTCCAGCACCTTCCCCCACCATACATCGGCAGGGAAGGTCATAAAGTTGCCCGCACAGGCCAGGGCCAGCACAATGAGGAAGATCGCCACGCTGGGCCGGTTTTTCAGGGTGGTCTTCCCCAGCTTCACCACGCTGGAGGCAATGAGGGCCACCACGCAGGCGTTGACCCCCGCCAGGGCGTGCTGCACCCAGGGAATATCCGCGAAGTTGGAGATAAAGGCGGCGATGGCGGTGATGATGACGATGGAGGGGAACACCACACCCAGGGTGGCGACAATGCCCCCCAGCTTTCCCTTATACTTGTGGCCGATGAAGGTGGCGGTGTTCACGGCGATGACGCCGGGGGTACACTGGCCGATGGCAAAGTAGTCGGTGAGCTCCTCGTCGGTGGCCCACCCCTTTTTCTCCACCACCTCCCGCTGGAGGATGGGCAGCATGGCGTAGCCGCCGCCGAAAGTCATCGCCCCTACCTTGGCGAAGGTGAGAAACAGGTCCAGAAATACGGGCATCGTGAAAATCCTCCTTAATAAACGCGAGATCAATCGGTATAACCGTACAGCCCCCGGACCGACACCTCGCCGGTGCGGACCGTGGTGACGGCGCCGTCCGGCAGCCGGACCACCAGGCCGAACTGTCCGTCGATGTCCAGGGCCTCCGCCCGGGTCTGGCCCTCTGTCCAGAGCAGGCGCACAGGCTTCCCCAGGGTGACGCAGTCCCGCCGGTAGGCGTCCACCCAGGGCGTCACATCCCCGCCCAGGCTGTCCGCCAGATGGCAGAACGCCTGGATCATAGCCGCGGCCAGCTTGGGCCGGGACACGGGGCAACCCTCCTGCTCCAGGGACGTGGCCATCTTTGCCAGCTCCGGGCCGAAGTCCGTGTCCCGCTGCCGGACGTTGACCCCCGCGCCGATGACCAGAGACTCGGCCAGCCCGGTCTCCGCCTCGATGGCCAGCTCCGTCAGGATGCCGCAGAGCTTCCGCCCGTTCAGCACCAGATCGTTGGTCCACTTGATGCCGGGCCGCACCCCGGCGGCGGCCTCCACCGCATCGCACACCGCCACAGCGGCCATGCCGGTGACCCCCATCAGGGCCTCCGGCTCCAGCTTGGGCCGCAGCAGCACCGACAGATACACCCCCTGTCCGGCGGGGGACTGGAAGGTCCGGCCCATGCGGCCCCGGCCGCCGGTCTGGCGCTCGGCCACCGCCGCCGTCCGGTCCGGCGCGCCGGCCAGGGCCTCCCGCTTCAGGTAGGAGTTGGTGGAGTCCACCTCCTCCAGGCACCGCAGGTCCGGGCACATTGCCTCCGATGGCAGGAACCGGCGGATCTCCCGCTCCACCAGGGCATCCGGCGCGGCGGTGAGGCGGTAGCCCAGGCCCGTGCGGGCCTCCACGGTGTAGCCGTCCCTCCGCAGAGCCTCGATGGCCTTCCACACCGCCGCCCGGCTGATGCCCAGCAGCTGGCTCAACTCCTGCCCGGAGCGGAACACCTCCGGCTGTTCCCGCAGCAGCGCATATACCCGCTCCTTGCTCATGCCGCACCCTCTTCCTGCTATTTGGTGACAGTATATCACCTTTTGTGCGGCTTGTAAACCAAAGAATAGAGGTCCGCCGGTTTTGTCCGGCGGGCCTCCTGCGTCTGTTCTATTACAGCAGCTTGATCTGCCCCAGCAGGGGGACGGGCTTCTCCACGCCGGAGATGGCGTTGACGATGCCGATGAACCAGCATACGGCGCAGAAAATGCCGCCCACCAGTCCGATGATCCACCCCACCCAGGCGACCTTGGCGACCACGCCCACCAGGGTGATGGCCAGCCAGATGACCAAAGCCTGGTTCAGGTGGAACCGGCTGCCCAGCCGGTCCCCCAGGAGAAAGGCGAGGATGAGCCCCACCCAGGTGAGATATGCTACGATATCAGTGAGTTTTTTGTTCATGGCGGTCCTCTCTTTTTCTTTAGTTCTGCCGCAGCGTGATATCGCCGCTGACGGTGGACACGGAGAAGGTCCGTCCGCCGCCGTCCAGGTAGATGGCCTCGCCGGAGCGGGAGCCGATAGGCCCCACCAGCTGGAAGCGGCTGTCCAGCTCGCCGCTGACGGTGCTGTACTGGAGGGTGAAGCCCACATCCCCGGGAATGGTGATCTGGCAGTCCCCGGACTTGGAGGACAGGGACAGCTTCTCCGGCGTGGCGGAGCTGTCCAGCTCGATGTCCCCGCTCATGCTGGCGCAGGATGCCTCCCGGACGCTGCCCTCGACGCGGACGTCGCCGCTGGCCGTGGAGGCGGACACCTTGCCGAAGCTCCCCGCCAGCTCCACGTCGCCGCTGGCGGTCTCCGCCTCTACGTCGCCGGTGAAGTCCCCGCAGCTGAGATCCCCGCTGGCGCTGCCGAAATGCAGCAGGCCGCAGTTGGCGCCGTCCAGCGACAGGTCGCCGTTGGCGGTCTTGACCCGCAGCACATTGGCCGCCAGGCCCCGGTCGATCTCCACGTCCCCGTTGGTGCTCTCCACCTTGATGGACTCCCAGGCCCGCCGGGGGATGGTCAGCTCCACGTCGGCGGCGGCCAGGCCCCGGCCGAAGAAGAAGGAGGAGCTGGCGGTGTTCCCCTGCCGGACGGTCAGCACCTCGCCGTCGTCGCTGAGGCGCACCTCCAGGTTCTCCGACTCCGTCTCCAGCACCACGTCGGCGGCGGGGTCGTCGTCCAGGTGGATGGTCACGTCGCCGTTGACCATTCCCACGTCAACGGCCTTCAGCGCCTCGGAGGGGAAGCGGGTGCCCTCCACCCGGCGGCTCTGCCGGTCGCCGCAGAAGAAGCCGCCCCGGTCCTTGTTGTATCCGGCGGTGAAGGTCCAGCCCTTCTCCGCCGCCTCGTCGTTCACATGGACCTCGTCGCCGTCCACGTGGATGGACACCTTGCCCTTGAAGCCGTTGGGGTACTTCTCTTTGATCTTGTCGTTCACATCCTTGACGATGCCCTTGGCCTGGTGGACGGCGTCCTCAGCCTGGCTGATGGTCTCCCGCAGAAAGCTCTCCAGGCCCCGCATGAAGTCGTCTCCCAAGGACCGGGACGGCTGCTCCTGGCTCTGGCTGGGCGGGATCTCCCCGTCGGGACCCAGGCTGGCCAGATAGGCCAACAGCTCGTCCACGTCGCCCAGGTCGTCCAGCGCCTTCTGATAGGCGGTCTCCTCGTCCATGCCCTGGGCGGAGAAGTCCAGATAGCGCTGGTACAGGTTGTCGCTGAGCTCCTCGATGAGCTCCAGCTTGGCGTTGGTATCGGCGGCGGCGGACAGCCGGTTCGTCACCGCGACGATGAATTTTGTTCTGATGCGTTCCATGATCCGGTCACTCCTCCTCGATGTTGATGAGGGCGTCCAACAGCGCCCTGGTGTTCTGCCAGTCCTGGCAGTTCTTCCGCCATGTCTCCCGGCCCGCGTCGGTGATGGAATAGTACCGCCGCCGGGCACCGGGCCCGTCCTCGCCCCAGTAGGCGGTGATGAGGCCCGCGGCCTCCAGCCGCTTGAAGGCCGTGTACAGCGTGGCCTCCTTGAAGCCGTACTGTCCGCCGGTGCGCTGCTGGATGGTCTTGTTGATCTCATAGCCGTAATTGTCGCCCCGCATGAGCTGGGTCAGGATGATGGTGTCCGTGTGGCCCCGCAGGGTGTCAGCTGAAATGGACAATCGAAACACTCCTTTCCGGCGGCAGGCCCGCCGTGTTTGATAGGCATATTATAGCTCAATATACTTCGTGTGTCAAGGTATATCTTTCAAAAAAGTATGAATAGATCGTAAAGTATTTCGCCGCGTTAAGAGCTGTCTCGTTCTCACCCGCCCCGAGCCACCAAAAATTGGCGGGCAATATGGACAATTTTCCCGCCGCGTGCTATAATTCACAGGGACTGGGAGGAAAGGACGCAGCAAAAATGAACATACTGATTTGTAATGTGGGGAGCACCTCTCTGAAATTCAAGCTGTACGATATGCCGTCCTGCACCGTGCTGGCCCGGGGCTGGACGGAGCGGGTGGGCAGCCGGGACGACGCCGTCTTTGGCTACCGGAACGAACTGACCGGCAAGGGATGTGTCCTGGAGGGACAGGATATCCCCGACTATCAGACCGGGATCGAGGCGTTCCTCCGCCGCCTGACATCGGGCGGGGACGCGGTGCTGTCCGGCGTGGGAGAGATCCAGCGGGTGGGATTCAAGGCCACCCTGTCCAAGGGACACTTCGGCATCCATGAGATCGACGGCGAAGTGCTGGAAGGGATGCGGGAGTGGATCGCCCTGGCTCCGCTCCACAACGCCGCCTACCTGAAGGCCATCGAGGTCATGCGGGGCTTTCTGCCGGAGGCCCGGTTCGTGGGGGCCTTCGAGACGGCTTTCCATAGGGACATTCCCCTGGAGCGGAGAATTTTCGGCGTGCCCTACGAGTGGTACGAGAAGTACGGGGTCCAGCGCCTGGGCTACCACAGCGCCTCCCACGGATACATCGCGGACGTACTGAACGCGGAGAAGCGGGAGTACGCCGCCATCTCCTGCCACCTGGGCGGCAGCTGCTCGGTGTGCGCCATCGAGAACGGGAAGAGCGTGGATATCAGCTTTGGGATGTCCCTGGAGTCCGGCCTGATCCACGCCAACCGGGTGGGCGATATCGACTCCGGGATGCTGTGCTTCCTCCGGGACCAGGGGCTGACGGAGGAGGAAATTCTGGAGGGCTTTCAGAAAAAGGGCGGCCTGCTGGGGATCTCCGGCGTCAGCGGCGACCTGCGCTACGTCCTGGAGGCGGCGGACGCGGGAGACCGGCGGGCGAAGCTGGCGGTGGATGTGTTCGTCACCGGTATCGTCCACTACATCGGCGCGTTTTATCTGGACCTGGGGCGGCTGGACGACCTGGTGTTCACCGCCGGGATCGGCGAGCACTCCCCCCGTATCCGGCAGATGGTCTGCGAGAAGCTGGCGCCGCTGGGCATCCGGCTGGACCGGGAGAAAAACGAGTCCTGTTGCGGCGGGGCCGTTATCTCGGCGGAGGACTCCGCTGTGTGCGTGCGGGTCATCCCCACCGACGAGGAGCTGGGGATCGCCCGCAGGACTTATGAGCTGGACTGAGGGCAGACAGCCGGCTGTACCTTGTTCGATAAAAAAGATAAAGAGATAAGAGGGTGCGGATGATGAAAAGATTTCTGACATGTGTGCTGGCGCTGGTGATGGTCCTGGGACTGGCGGCCGGAGGAACGCCCGCGAGGGCGGCCACCGGCGGCAAGCTCATCGCCCTGACCTTTGACGACGGCCCAGGCCCCTACACCGGCCGCCTGCTGGACGGGCTGAAGGAGCGGGGCGTCAAGGTCACGTTCTTTATGGTGGGGACCAATGTGAAGCGGTACCCGGATCTGGTGTCCCGGGCCTACCAGGAGGGGCACCAGATCGCCAACCACAGCTATGATCACGCCAACCTGGTGAACCTCTCCGACAGCGGGGTGGCGGACCAGATCGCCAGTACCAACGCCCTGCTGGACCTGGCCTGCGGTACGGGCACGTCCTACATGGTCCGGCCGCCCTACGGCAGCACCAACAGCCGGGTCCGTGCCGATATCGCCGCGCCCCTGATCCTGTGGTCCGTGGACCCGCTGGACTGGAAGGACCGCAACGCCTCCACCGTGAAGAGCCGGGTGGTGAAGGACGCCGCCGACGGCGCCATCATCCTGCTCCACGACATCCACTCCACCAGCGTGGACGGCGCGCTGGCCGCCATCGACGAGCTGCAGGAGGACGGCTATGAGTTCGTCACGGTAAAGGAGCTCTACCGCCGACGGGGCGTGGCCATGGAGAACGGCACCACCTACGGCCGGTGCAAGTCCAACGGCACGGACCTGGGACCTGTCACCCCGCCGGTCCTCACCAGCCGCAGCGTGGACGGGAAGCTGGAAATCACTATCACGGCCCAGGCGGGCGCGTCCGTCTACTACTCCCTGTCGGACGCCGCCCTCAACGGGGCCAGCACCCTGTACACCGGGCCGTTCACCGTCACACCGCCCTGCACCGTCTGGGCGGCGGCGGCCTTCGATATGAACGGGAGCCGCAGCGAGACGGTGGAGCAGCGCTTCACCCAGCCGGTGGCCAAGGCCCCGGTCATCCAGGTGTCGGACGGCGTCCTGACGCTGGAGAACCAGACGCCGGGCACGGAGATGTATTATACGCTGGACGGCACGGCGGCCACGGTGAACTCGGCGCGGTATAAAGGGCCCGTGTCCGTCGCGCCGGGTACGGTGATCAGCGCCTGCGCCGCCGGCGGGGAGTACCTGGCCAGTCCCGCCAGCCGCGCCGCCTACTCCGACAGAGGGCAGCTGTTCCGGGACGTGTTCCCCGGGGACTGGTACTATAAGGCGGTGGACCAGGCCGCGGCGGAGGGGTTCATGAGCGGCAAGGGCGGAGAGCGGTTTGCCCCCAACGATGCCCTGAGCCGGGCTCAGCTGGTGACGCTGCTGTACCGCTACTCCGGCGAAAAAGTGACCCAGGTGGAGCGAGACTCCTGCCCCTTCCGGGATATAAAGCCGGACGGCTTCTACCGGGACGCGGTGTGCTGGGCCTTCGCCAGGGGGCTGGTCAAGGGCCAGGGCGATGATATCTTTGCCCCTGACGGCCAGATCAGCCGCCAGGAGATGTGCGTGATCCTGGCCAAGTTCCTGGGCTATCGCGGCCTGGAGCTGCCGGACGGCGCCGGGGTATTGGAGCAATTCGCCGATGCGGACGCTGTGGCCTCCTGGGCCAGAAAATCGGTGCAGTCGGTGGTGGCCTGCGGGCTGATGAAAGGGGATGCCACAGGCAAGTTCTCTCCTGCCGCCGGGGCCACCCGCGCTCAGGGCGCCGCGATCCTCGTCCGTGTAGAGGATGTGGAGGACGCCCTCTCAACGGTACGGGACGAGCTCCCGGAGGACGGCTCACAGGAGAATGGGGCCCCTTCCTCTGAGGAGGCGGAAGTTGGGAGCGGGGCTACTCTTTTCTGAAAGAGAAGGACAAAAGTTGCCCCTAGGATAGTCACGAAAAGGACCGGCATGGCCTCGCGGCCATGCCGGTCCTTTTCACTTTATGGATCCTTTCGAATCAGCCGCGCTCATCACAGTAGTCCATGATGAGGCAGACGATCTTCGCCATCTCTTCACGGGTGAGGGAGCTGGTGGGCTTGAACTTGTTCACGCCGTTCTCGACGGTGCCGTTGATGATCCCCGCATTGTACATGGCGCGGATATAGCCGGCAGCGTCGCCGGAGATATCGGTTGGGCCGTCAATGCCGGCATTGACGCTGGAAGCGGGGCTGAGGCCCATGGCCTTGGCGGCCAGCATCACCATGGTCTGGCGGCTGATGGTCTCGGCGGAGGGCACTTCGTTGCTGCTGATGATCTTCTTCTGATAGGCCATATCGATATAGGGCTGCGCCCAGGCGCTGCCGGAGCCCTGGCCGGGATCATCATACCCCACGGCCAGAAGGATCATCTTGATAGCCTCGCCGTTGGTGACCACCTTCTTCGGGGAGAAATGGGTGTCATCGGTACCCTTGACCACGCCCTCGGCCACCAGACGGTAGATGAAAGGATAGGCCCAGTGGGTCTTGTCCACCGCGTCCACAAAGGACTTGCTGGACACCTGGATGGTCACCTTGCCGCTGCCCACACTGGTATTGGCATCATAGACCGTGAAGGGGATCGTCACCGTGCCGGCAAAATTGTTGCTGGGCACATAGGTGACATCGCTGATGGCGTAGATGCCGGAGCTGTTGGTGGAGGCGAAGTAGGTCGTGGCGGTGACGGCGGTACCGGAGCCCTTGACATAGTTGCGGTACAGCTTACCGGAGCTGGGATCGCCAAAGGCGATGTACTGTCCCGCCTCCAGAGGCGAACCGGTTCCGAAGAAGTCCACGTTGCGGAAAGTCACACCGGCGATGCCGGAGACATAGCTGACCGAGGCCTCCACCATATAAGCGAACTCAATGGTACCGATGTACTGCAGATCACCGGAGGTGTTGTAGGCAGCATAGCGGATGGTCTCCACGCCGCGGGACGTGCTGCCGGGTACATAGGTCACGTCGCTGATGCTGTTGGTGGTGGTGGTGCGGGCCGTGTTGTAGAACTGATAGGACCCCACGTTGTTGGCGGTCAGCAGGACGCGGGTGGAGGCGGTCCCGCTGTAGTTGAGATACAGCGCGCCGCTGGACGGCAGGTCCAGGAACTGGATGTACATATTGGCGTTCGCCGAGGAGGCGCCGACCGCCGAGCGGTACACCGTGGTGAAGTCGCTGGAAACCAGGGCCGTCGTGGTGGCGGAATAGCGGATGGCGGACACGGTGCCGGAGGGGACTGTGATATACAGGTAGCCCCGCTGGGTCACGGGAGTCGCGCCTGTGTTCGCGGTACCGGTAGCGGTGAAGGGGATCACCAGTGTGCCGGTGGCGTAGCCGCTGCTGGAACGGGTCGGGATAAAGGACACATCGCTGATGTGGTAGCCCGTCCCGATGGACGACGCGGAGAAGGTCAGATCGGCATTGCTGCCGGTGATGGCGGTATTGCTGTAGTACAGGCTGCCCACATTGGCACCGCTGATCGCGCTGCCGAAGCTCACATAGGAGAGGTCACCGTTGGGGTGGGTCTTGTGCCAGAAATTGTTGAAATCCTTGACGTCCAGCGTCTGGCTTTGTCCCCGGGCCGGGGTGTACAGGATATCGGGCGAGGGCTTTTCCAATACTGTGATAGAGAGCACACCCGCGTAGGAGGTTCTATTGATACCGGTGGCTGTAAACTCAAATTCGGCAGTCCCGGTGGCAGTGGGTGTGAAATACACGGCAGACAGCTGCTGATTGCTTTGTACGGAGAAAGAATCATTGTAATACTGCACTCCCTGCCGTGCATAAAGAGATCCTGCGGTAGAAATCACGTTCTTGAATTCCACATAGAGGAGGCTGTCGCGGGAGCCGTTTTCATCTACGTACTGCTGCATAGCGCTGTTGATCTGATTGGCGACCGAGCTGCGGTCAAAGGTATACGCATCACTCAGATACAGGTTCTCCCCCATGGTGGCGGTCGCTTCCACGCTGATCCTGTTGCCCACCGTTACGGTGCAGTAGGCCACCGCAGTATCGGCAGGCCGCTGCTTTTCTGCGTCATAATAATACGTGTATTCGGCCCGGATGGTAACTGTGCCAAACTTGGTCGGACTTCCCGAAATATAGGCAAAAAACGGCTGATAGGGATCCTTTGTTACCGTTACAAGGTTATTATTATCGTTCTTCCATTCAATCTCGCCAAAATAGTACCCTTGGTTTTGAAGGGCGGGATCCGGGGAGAACTGGACGGTTGCACCGTATCCATTCGTGCTGTTCAGCGTCACGGTACTGGGGAAAATCGAGGCGCCGTAATTTGTCGTGGATACCGACTGGCTGACCGTCACGAGGCAACTGAGGCGGTCAACCATCCCGCTGCGCATAAGCACGATCGCGTCCACCCGCGCCGTACCGGCACTCAAAGCGGTAAGGGTGGCGGAGGTACGGTCGGGGATCACACTGACAACATCTTCCGCGCTGCTCGTCCAGGTAACCTTCGTGATGATATCATTGTCCGACTGGGGAACGACCTCAAGGTACTGCGTGGCACGAATGTTCATCTCCAGGCTGGACTTGGACAGTTTCGAGTAAGTGCCCTTGTCAGAAACCACGCAGATGGTGAACTGCTTGATGATCCCTCCCTGCTGGAGGAAGCCGCTATACTGACTGTAGGCCGTGACCGTTGCCACCTCGCCGGGCGTGGCGGTAGCAAGGGCCGTGACGGAGGCAATGGTGTTATTTCCGGACACACTGATATGATTGCTTGAGCTCACCCATTCGACGGATTGGTAATACTGGGTATCCAGACTGACCGTGATCGTTTCACCGGGGGCAATGTAGTAATCGTACCTTGCCTCTGTTCCCTGCGCTGCTGCCGGCGCGGCCAGGCTGCATAGGATGGCAAGAGCCATCAGGACCGACAGCCACTGCCGGGTCCACCGTTTCTGTTTCATTTCAATTTTCTCCTTTCAGTTGATCCAAATCCTCGTCCCGCCGGAAACCCCTGGAACAAAAATATCATACTATCTAATTATGAACAGTTCGTGAACAAAAAGTATCAATGCGGTATCAGTTTCCACGGGTCAGGGACTTCCGGCATTTTACTAGACGCGATCTGTCCGTCCCGGGTTCCCTTGGGGCCCGATTTTTTTGACAGAAAATTTTTCCGCCGCCGTCCCGTCATGCCCGAGACGTTCCGCAGAAGATATCCTTGCCTTTTTCCCTCCGCCATGTTACAATCGGTCCGAATGAAACGGGAGGGACGATCCTATGCGGATGCGGAAGAAAAAGAATCTGATTCCCCGGCTGGAGCGATGTGCCGCCGTCCAGGTCCGGGACGGCGTTGCCCTGCGGGGGAAGTGGCGGGAGACGCTGATGCCGGAGGCCCGGGAGGTCCGGGTGGAGCTAGGCTGCGGCAAGGGCCGCTTTACTGCCGAGACCGCCAGAGAGAACCCGGACTGCCTCCTGATCGCCATTGAAAAGGTGGCCGACGCGCTGGTGGTGGCCATGGAGCGGGCGGCGGAGCTGGGACTGAAGAACGTTTTCTTCATGGAGGGGGACGCGCTGCTGCTGCCGGAGTATTTTGCGGCGGACGAGGTGGACCTTCTCTACATCAACTTCTGCGACCCCTGGCCCCGGAATCCCCACGCTAAGCGCCGCCTGACCCACCGTGGGTTTCTGGAGCTGTACCGCCGGGTGCTGAAGGACGGAGGCCGGGTGGAGTTCAAGACGGACAACACGCCGCTCTTCACCTTCTCCGTCAGGGAATTCCCCAAGGCGGGGTATGCGCTGCAGGAGGTCACCGACGACCTCCACGCCCAGGGCCCCCAGGGGGTGATGACCGACTACGAGGAGCGGTTCTACGCCGAGGGCGTCCCCATCCACCGGTGTGTGGGGGTGAAGCTGCCCCGGGCGGAGATGTTCCCCGCCGGGGTCCCCACCGCGGAGAAGTGATCCGACGTGAATGGAAAAAACAAATCCGTGGCCGCAAGGCCACGGATTTATTTCTGATTTATCTATTATCGGTTTCAGGCTTTCTTCGCCATCTCCACCAGCTGGGTGAAGGCGGCGGGGTTGCTGACGGCCAGCTCGGAGAGCATCTTGCGGTCCAGGGACACGCCGGCGGCCTTCAGGCCGTGGATGAAGGTGGAGTAGTTGACCCCGTTCATCTTGCAGGCGGCGCTGATGCGGGTGATCCACAGGCGGCGGAAATCCCGCTTCTTCAGGCGGCGGCCCACGTAAGCGTAGGTCAGGGACTTCATGACCTGCTGATTGGCCATCTTGAAGTGCTTGCTCTTGGCGCCCCAATAGCCCTTGGCCATCTTCAGGACCTTATTTCTTCTCTTGCGCGTCATCATCGCGCCTTTGACTCTAGCCATTTTAAAAGCCTCCTATTTCTAACGCGTATCGTTTGTTCTTACTTGTAGGGGATCATCTTGCGGATGGCGGACACGTTGGTCTCGTCAGCATAGCCGCCCGCGCGCAGACGACGGGTACGCTTGGTATCCTTCTTGGTGAGGATGTGGCTCTTAAAGGCCTTGGCCCGCTTGACCTTGCCGGTCTTCGTCAGGTTGAATCTTTTCTTGGCGCCGCTGTGGCTCTTCAGTTTCGGCATAATTGAAAACTCCTTCCGTATTTTGATACCCTCCCCGTCCGGCTCGGGTATCCCACAAAGAACTTACTCCCGCTCCCGGGATCGCCTCCGGGGCGTCGGTCACTGTTTCTTGGGAGAGAGGAACATGGACATGTTCCGGCCCTCCAGTTTGGCTCCCTTGTCAACGTTAGCGGCGCCGGCGCACTGCTCTGCAAACTGATCCAGGAGCTTCTTCCCGAGGTCGGTGTGGGCCATCTCGCGGCCGCGGAAGCGGACGGAGACCTTCACCCGGTTGCCCTCGGACAGGAACTTCTGCGCGTTCTTCAGCTTCACGTTGAAGTCGCCCACATCGATGCCGGGGGACATGCGGATCTCCTTGATCTCCACAATGTGCTGGTTCCTGCGGGCCTCCTTCTCACGTTTGCCCTGCTCGAACCGGTACTTGCCGTAGTCCATCAGCTTGCACACCGGCGGATTGGCCTGGGGGGAGATCTTCACCAGATCCAGCCCCTTCTCCTCGGCGATGCGCAGAGCCTCGGATGCGGACATGATCCCCAGCTGCTCGCCGCCGCTGCCGATCAGGCGCAGTTCCTTGTCTCGAATTTCCTCATTGAGTTGATGCATTGCAATGCTAATACCGAAGCACCTCCTTACTGTATTGATCCTATCACACGCAATACAACAAAAAAACGCGGATGCTGTCAGCACCCGCACAGATTCCGCGCGCCTGCTCTGACGGCCCGCCGGATTCCCTGTTGACCCCTTCGCATGGCTGGGGGTGAGGCGGATGCTTCCTGCCTGCTTTGTTTTGCGGGAATAGTATACTCGATAAAAGTTCAAATGTCAAGGCAAAGTAGTAAAATTATTTAGTAAAATTTTTTATATTTTGAGGTTTTCTGCGCTGGCGGCAGACCCGGCGGGACGCGGCGCTTTGTAACCGCATTGTAACTTGCTTTTTTGTTATACAGTTGTATAATAAAGTTAACTTATACAATTGTATAACATAAAATAAGGAGTTGAGGCATATGAAGCGCCTGGGGGATGCGGAGCTGGAGATCATGCTGGCGGTGTGGAACGCCGGGGAGGCGGTGACGTCGGTGTACGTCTGCGAGAAGCTGCGGCCCAGCCGGAACTGGGCCCTGCCGGCGGTGGTCACCAGTCTGAACCGGCTGGTGGACAAGGGGTTCCTGGCCTGTGAGAAGCAGGGGCGGAGCAACCTGTACCGGCCTGTCATCCAGCGCCGGGAGTACATGGCGGCGGAGAGCCGGGGGGTGCTGGACCGTCTGTTTGGCGGCAGCTTCAAGGGGCTGGTGGCCGCGCTGTACGACGGGAAGAGCATCCGCAAAGAGGACCTGGACGATCTGCGGGACTACCTGGACGAACTGGAGGGGAAATAAATGGATGTGTTTCTGTGTGTGCTGAAGTGGAGCGCCGTGGCGGGGGCGGTGACCCTGCTGGTGGCGGCGCTGAAGCCGGCGCTGGACCGACGGTACAGCCCCCGGTGGCGGTACTGGGTGTGGCTGGCATTGTCTTTGGCGTTGCTGCTGTCGCCGGTACAGTGGGACCGGCTACTGCCGGAGCGGGCGGAGCCCCTGGTCACCGTGGAGGTGCCGGAGATGGAGCTGGCTGTGGGCGGAAGGGCCGGACTGGCCCTGCGGCCGGGGCCGTGGCGGGACCAGCTGGCGACCGTCCCGGCGGAGACAGACCGGGACCAGGCGCAGGCGGAGCTGCCCGGCCAAGCGGTGATGATCCAGTCGCCGGTGCGGACCCTGCCGCTGGATACGCTGCTGCCTGCGCTGTGGCTGGTGGGAGCGGCGGCGTTCGCCCTGTACCATCTGGCGGGGACCGTGTGGTTCAGCCGCAAGGCCCGGCGGTGGAGCGTCCCGGCGGAACAGGAGACGGTGGAGGTCTATAACCGAGTCCGGCAGGAGCTGCACTTGAACGGCTCGCCCCGGCTGCGGGTGACCGCCGCCGTGGACTCCCCCATGGTGGTGGGGCTGCTCCGCCCCTGCCTGCTGCTGCCGGAGACGGGGTACAGCGGGCGCGAGCTGGCCTTCATCCTCCGCCACGAGCTGACCCACTACCGGCGGCGGGACCTGTGGTACAAGCTGGCGGTGCTGGCCGCCAACGCCCTCCACTGGTTCAATCCCCTGGTGTGGCTGCTGCGGCGGGAGGCCGGGGAAACCCTGGAGCTGCTCTGCGACGAGGCGGCGGTGGCCGGGACGGACGAGGCCACCCGGCAGGCCTACTGCGAGACGCTGCTGGCCTCCGTCCATCGGCAGAAGGGCCTGGACCGGGCGGTGCTGTCCACCCACTTCTACGGCGGGGCCAGGGTCATGCGGCATCGCTTCAAAAACCTGCTGGGACAGCGGGGGCGGAAATTCGGCTGGGCGGCGCTGGCGGTGGTGCTGGCGGCCACGCTGCTGGGGGCCTGCGCCTTCGGCTTCACCAGGGGGCAGGGGGACACGGCGGGGCTGGACAGCGGCGTGGACGTGGAAACCCTGACGGACGAGGAGATCGCCCAGTGGCAGGAGCGGCTGGAGAGCTTGGAGTGGAACGGGTTCGTGACCCACATGTACAGCGACGTGCGGCGGTTCAGCGTCGAGGGACTGCTCTACAACGGGGCCGGCATCAGCCGGGAGCTGACGGAAGCGGAGGCGGCCATTTACGGCAACCAGGAGTGCCCCTCTTTCACCATAGACAGGGCGGACGTGGAGGCGTATCTGGAGGAACACACCGGCTACACGTCGGAGGACTTTGCCAGCGGCCTGGCGGAGTTCGACACGCTGGACGGGTATGACGCGGTGTATCTGACCCACGGGGATACCAACTACAACTCCATGTTGAAAGTCTCCGGCGGCACCAGGGACGGGGACACCCTCCGGCTGGAGGTGGATAACAGCGGTTGGGACGGAAGCGGCGTAGGCACTTTGACCATCCGGGACGGGAAGGTGGTCAGCTTCACCAACGACCTGTACACCGCCGTGGAAGATCTGGCCTGGGAGTGGGTCGACCGGATCGCCGGGGCCGTGGACGCCCTGGGTGCCGGACAGGTGGTGAACCGGTCGGTGAGGGTCAATACCATCAGCAGCGAACGCCTGACCAGCGGGGGCAGGACCTATCTGGCATATAGTATCTACTACTGCCTGTACCCGGACCAGCCCTGGGACGGGACCATCGACATCGACGTGGACGGCCAGACGATCACGCTGATCGGACGCCCTTGGATACGGGAGGACATTAGCGGTCTGCTGAATCCTGTGCTGGTGGTCAGCGTGGACGGGGACGGAAGCGTGGTGCCGGAGCGGTACCTCACCGGCGCGGAGGCGGAGCAATGGTGGGGGAAGTGGGACGCCCTGCTCCGGGAGGTGGCCGGGGTGGAACCCATCTTCACGGAGGAAAAATTCGCCGCCGAGCCCTACACCTGCGCCCAGGAGCTGCTGCTCCGGCTCACGGACGGCCAGTATTTTACCGTCCGGCTCTACAACGGGCGGACCGGGCAGGGGGCGGAGATGCGCCTCACCCCGGAAAACGGCGGGACCGTCTGCGACGTGGGCCACCTGATCCACCAGACCTACACCTGGGAGGCGGCTACGGAGGCGGAGTGGAACAAGGCCGGCGGCGGCAAGTCCCTGACCATTTCCAACGGCGACGCCCAGTTGTTCCTCTGCCAGGAGAGCAGCGGCCTTCTGGCCCTGACCGAGGACGGGGAGACCTGGTGGTACTGCCGGGCCAAAATCACCGGCGACGGCCAGCCCAGTCTCTATGAGGCGCTCCTGGAGGCGGCGTACCGGGCGGACACCACGCCCCTGGCCTATGTGAACCACATCTACGCCGCCATCACGGACACCCGGGACTTCACCCTCCGGGTGACCGAGGGCGACCAGGTCTGGGAGTACAGCGGCGACGCCGTGTGGAACATCGCCTCCACCATGACGGACGGGCAGGTAACGGAGGTCACGGCGGCAGACTGGTCGGCGGCATCCTACCCGGGGACGGTGTTCGAGATCACCGACGGCATCCGCTCCATCCGCTGCCGCACCGCCGACGAGCTGGCCGCCGTCACCGACGGGGACAACACCCGGTACTTCCACATCACCAACCCGGGCGACGTGTTCGACGGCGGCAGCGTCCGCCTGCGGCGGATGGCCGAGGAGGCCGTCGACGATGGCGTGTTCTACGGCGGCAGCGTGGACGGCAGCCTGGACATGGACGCCGCCTGCCGGGCGCTGGCCGGGGACATCGCCCGGCGGGTCATGGCGCTGCCGGACTGGGTGGCGTGGAAGCCCGCGGATTTCCAGGTGTCGGCGGCGGAGGTGTTCGACCGGTACTACGGCCAGCCGGAGCAGTTCTGCGCCAACATTCATTTCTACCTCCAGCCGACCGACGACGACATCAGCAGCGAGGCCAGAGGCTGGTGGGAGACAGGCTCCGGCCTCAGCGGCCCCGTCGAAGGGGGACAGTGGGACGGGTACTACGGCTGGGGCCGGGAGTGCCTGGTGCAGAAAAACGACGCCGGGGACTGGGTTCTGCGGGACATGGGCACCGGCGGGGCCTCGGTGAATCTGCCGGGGTGGACGCTGTCCGTGGGCGTGGAGAACTCCCTGGAGCGGGCCACCCTCTCCCAGCTGGTGGAACTGTTCGACCTGACGGAGGGGCGGACCCACGACTACCTGCTGCCGGATTATATGATAGGCCGGCCGGCGGAGGAGCTGGCGGGACTGGGGGATATCCTGGCGGCCCGGTCCCGGGCGGACGCCCGGGCGCTCTACGACGCGCTGGCGGCGTATCTGGCGGAATACGGCAGCGGCTACGCCAACCAGACGCTGCAAAGCGTGGCGGACCTGCGGGCGCTGCTGGGGGATAACTTCTCCTGGCTGTGGACGGACAGCGGCGCGGACTCCTGACGAAAATGTGCCCGGCGGCGGACTGCGGGATATCCGTAAACAGTAAAACTTCAAACTGGTTAAAAACGAGGGTTTTTAGAGGGACGGCGTGGCCTCTTCGGTCACGCCGTTTCCCTTTCCTTCATCAGTTCATCCAGCGGGATGAAGCCCAGCCCGTCATACTTGATGTGGATATGCTGACGCCGCTTGCCGATGCTTTTGTCAGGCGCGTCCACATAGACTGCGGACACCAGCTCATGCAGGGCGTACCCGTCGAGGGTATCTATCCCACAGGGCTTTCTGGATGAACTTTTCAATGTTCTCATCCTGTCGTTCCTGTACCTCGATCTCATGCTGTAGGATGGCGGCCTCCGCCTTAAGCGCCTTCTGCCCGGCCTCGAAGTTCTGGTTCAGCATATCGAACCGCTTGTCGCTCAACCGTCCGCAGGCGTTATCCTCGTAGATTTTCATGAAGAGCCGTTTCAGTTCCGCGATACGCTTTTCACCCCGTTCCAGCTTTTTCTTGCGGACCCGGACCTGCTCACCCGTCTCCAGCCGCATTTGGTCCTCCATGTGCGCCCTGAAATGATCTTCATAGCGCAGGATGTGATCCGTGGCCGCCTGGACGTGCTTCAGGACTACCCGTTCCAACACCGATGCCCGCATAAAGTGCGCGGGGCATTTCTCCTTGTGCTTGCGGTGGACAGCACAATCGAAAAAGTCCTGCCTGGGGTCGCCATTGTCGGACGAGCCGCACTGCATCTTCGCGCCGCAGTCGCCGCAGTATACCAAGCCAGAGAAAATGCTGCTCCTGCCTGTTCGCGTCATGGGATGCCGCTGCTCGTCTTCCGCTCTCAGTCGCATCTCTGGCCGCATCCGTTTGCGCTTGAGCCTCTCTGCGCATTTCGTCCTGATAAATCGCGGTTTGTTTCTGCGGGTGTTTGCTCCGCGGCATGACTTTCCGCCAGTTATGCGATTTTCAGCACACAGTAGATCTGGCTTCCCCCTATCCTGTGCCCCACCGCTTTCACGTATCCCGTCATAGTGGTTCCTGCTATCGCCTCGATCCCGCCTTTGTGGTATTTGGCCGACAGCTGCGTGATATAGGCCGGATGGAAACCTGTCGCTTTTGCCAGTTCCGCCGCACTTTTTCCCGATGCCCGCAATTCTATCGCGTGCAGCCGCCTTTCCGCGCGTTTATCCTTATTCGCTTTGCGTCCTTTTTCGGAATTGTGCTTTGATATTATTCTCCAATTAGAACCATATATCGTCACCGTGCCAAAAATATAGGAATTGCAACGCTTTGGCAGCGGCATTAAAGTCCTTTTTGACACTTTTCCTCTCCAGAAAAAGCCTCAGTCGATCTTCAGGATCAGCTCCAGCACCCGGCGGGCGCAGGTCTCCAGGTCCTCCCGGGTCACAAGCCCCAGCGCCATGGCCGCCTCCACCCGCTCCGGGTAGCCGCAGGCCATTTTCAGGTCGTTCCCCGCCAGGATCTCCTTGTAGTGCTCCGCCCGGTTCCACCAGTCGGTCATCACCATGCCCTCGTAGCCCCACTCGCCCCGGAGGATGTCCGTCAGCAGCTCCCGGCTCTCGGAGGCCCGGCGGCCGTTGATGATGTTGTAGGAGCTCATGACCGCCCAGGGCTGGGCCTCCCTGACGATGATCTCAAAGGCCCGCAGGTACAGCTCCCGCAGAGCCCGCTGGCTGAGGCGGGAGTCGGAGTGCTTGCGGTTCGTCTCCTTATCGTTGCAGGCGAAGTGCTTCACCGTGGCGGCCACGTTCTGCGATTGGACGCCCCGGACCATCGCGGCGGCCAGCTTGCCGGTGAGCAGCGGGTCCTCAGACCAGTACTCGAAGTTCCGGCCGCAGAGGGGGCTGCGGTGGAGGTTCACCGCCGGGGCCAGCCAGACGGAGATGTTGTTCTCCTTCACCTCCCCCGCGGCGGCAGCGCCCACCTGGGCGGCCAGGTCCCCGTCCCAGGAGGCGGCCAGAAGGGTGGCACAGGGCCAGGCGGTGGCGGTGAGCCCCGTCTCCGGGGCCAGCCGCAGTCCCGCGGGGCCGTCGGCGGTGGTGATGGTGGGGACGCCGTACTCCGGCAGGTTGCCCATGCCGAAGGTGTTGGAGACAGAGGTGTTGGGCTGGCCGCCTAGGAGGTGGATGAGATCCGCGTCGCCGAGCTGGGCGAGGAAGTCATCCAGCGTGATCTCCCCGTCCGCCACGGCCTGAAGGGGCTTGGCCCCCTCGGCGTAGGTCTGGTCCATCCGGTACCGCTCCCGGCCCCGGACAGCGGGAATGACGGCCTCCTCGGTGCCGGGAGCCAGCCGGGGCAGGGCGTTGGCGTTGGGGTCCACCGGCTCGGCGGCGGGCAGGGACTCATAGGTGCCGTCCGCCAACAGGCGCTTTTCCAGTTGAGACGGAGCCAGCTTTTCGCTGAGCTGGGAGACCACCTCCGTCTCCGCCTGCTCATAGGCGAAGTCCAGTCCGGCGGCGTCCCGGACAGATGTGCCCAGGTATAGGGCGTACCGCCCCTTCTCCAGCACCCAGGCGGACTTCCGAACCTTGCCCAGGTCGTCGAAGCTGGCCATAGCTGCCACGGGGAACTGAAGCTCCAGCGTCTCGCTCTCCCCCGGCGCCAGCAGGCGGGTCTTCCGGAATGCGCCCAGAATGCGGCGGGGCTTTTGCAGCAGTCCCCAGGGGGCCTCATAGTAGAGCTGCACCACCTCTTTGCCGGAGTATCTCCCGGTGTTGGTCACACGGACGTTGACCCGGACTGTCCCGTCCTCCGCCCCGGTGGACAGCACCTCCAGCGCGAACGTGGTGTAGGAGAGGCCGAAGCCGAAGGGGTAGCACACCTTCTCCGCCGCACCGGGCAGGGTCTCAAAGTACCGGTACCCCATGTACACGTCCTCGGTGTAGTCCACATACCAGGGCGAGTCGTGGAAATGCGCCGTGGAGGGGTAGTCGCCCAGGTCCCGGGCAAAGGTATCCGGCAGCTTGCCGCAGGGCGTCGCCCTGCCGGTGAGCAGCTCCGCCGCCGCGCAGCCGCCCTCCATGCCGCCCTGATAGGCCAGCAGAGCCGCGCCGATACGGCTGTCGTCCCGGAACCAGGACACGTCCACCACGCCGCCTACATTCAGCACAAGCACCACCCGGTCAAAGGAGGCGCAGACCTGCTCTACCAGCGCCGCCTCGGCGGCGGTGCGGTAGAAGTCGCTGCGGCCGAAGATCTTGGCTGCGGCCCGGGGCAGGTCCGACTCGCTGGCCCAGGGATTGCCCGGCTCCACGTACACCGCGTCCGACCGGTCCCAGCCCTCCCCGGAGAAGCGGCTGAGGACGATCACAGCGGTGTCCGAGAAGGCCCGTGCCTCCCGCAGCAGCGCCTCCGGCAGCTCCGGCTCGGCCATGAGGCCGGGGACGTCCCCGGCGGCATACCGCCGGGAGACATAGTCCCGGTAGTAGCCGCACAGGCTCTCACAGAGGGGCACCCCCTCCGCCTTCAGTCCGTCGTACAGATTGCGGGTGTAGGCCACGGTCACGTCGCCGCTGCCGCCGCCTCCCTTCACGTAGTCGAAGCTGCCCTTGCCGAAGAGGGCCACGGGGGCGGCGGGGTCCAGGGGCAGGAGGGAGCGGTCGTTTTTCAGGAGCACCATGCCCTCCCGCGCGGCCCAGTGGGACAGGGCGGCGTGGGCGGGGGAGGCGGTGACAAAGCCGCCGGGTGTCAAAGGAAGATTGGGCTGATAGAGGGCCCGGGTCCATTTTTTCATAAAGCAGTCTCCTTGCTATAATCAGTCTGATGACCACAGCATAGCACACTTCCGTCAAAAAAGCACGGCCTATTTGGAAAAAGGCCGTGCTTTTTTGGGGGAAAGGGACTGATACGTTTCCCCAAAGAAGAGGTATCGTTCCGCACTCCGCCTTTATCTCAGGAATATCCGCAGCAGCGGCCCGTAGAGCTTCCGGGCGTAGGGCTGGTAGCGCATGGGGAGGTCGATCCAGGTCTTCTTGTCCACGATGGACTTGCGGTGGGAGAACGCCTCGAAGCCACGCACCCCGTGGTAAGCGCCCATGCCGCTCTCACCCATGCCGCCGAAGGGCATGGCGCTGGTGGCCAGATGGATCACCGTGTCGTTGACGCACCCGCCGCCGCAGGGGATGCGGGCGGTGACGGCGCTGATATGCGCTCTGTCCTTTGAGAAAATGTAGAGCGCCAGAGGCTTCTGCCGGTCCCGGAGAAGGGAGAATACGTCCCCAAAGTTGTCGAAGGTGAGCACAGGGAGCAGCGGCCCGAAAATTTCCTCTCCCATCACGGGGTCGTCCCAGGTGACGTTGTCCAGGACCGTTGGGGCGATTTGGAGCGTGTCCGGGCTGCTCTGGCCGCCGTGGACGACTTTTTCAGGCTCGATGAGGCCGAGGAGCCTGTCAAAGTGCTTCCTGTTCACAATGCGCCCGTAATCGGGGTTCGACAGCGGGTCCTCCCCGTACTGCCGGACGATCTCCGCCTTTATCGCGCTAACCAGTCTGTCCTTGACGCCCCTGTCGCAGAGGATGTAATCCGGCGCCACGCAGGTCTGGCCGCAGTTCAGATATTTCCCAAAGACGATGCGCCTTGCCGCCAGCCTGATATCCGCCGTGGCGTCCACGATGCAGGGGCTTTTCCCGCCCAGCTCCAGGACCGCCGGCGTCAGCCGTTCGGCGCAGTGCCGCAGGACCTCCCGTCCCACCGCCTGACTGCCTGTAAAGAACACCATGTCAAACTTCTGCTCCAGCAGCTTGGCGTTTTCCTTCCGGCCCCCGGTGACCACGGCAACGTACTCCGGCGGGAAGCACTCGCTGACCAGCTCCGCCACCACGCGGCTGGTGGCCGGAGAGTAGGCGCTGGGCTTCAGCACCGCCGTATTTCCCGCGGCGATGGCATCGGCCAAGGGATCAATGGTCAGCAGGAAGGGGTAGTTCCAGGGGCTCATAATGAGCACGTTCCCATAGGGCACCGGCTTTACATAGCTTCGGGAGGCAAACTGCGCCAGAGGCGTGGCGACAGTCTTCTCCCGGCTCAGGGAGCGGGCATGGCCGATCATCCAGGTGATCTCCGTCAGCGCCAGCCCCGACTCGCACATGAACCCCTCGTAGTCGCTCTTGCCCAGGTCCTCTTTCAGCGCGCCGGCGACATCCTTCTCATGCCGCTTCACAGCCTCCCGCAGCCGTTTGAGCGCGGCGATTCGGTACTCCACCGGCAGGGTGGCCCCGGAGGCGAAAAACGCCCGCTGCTTCTCCAGGATCGCCTCAATATCCATGTTATCCCCCCTGTCCATGACCTTGTAATAAATCTTTTCAAGTTCGGCGGCGTCCATCAGCACCGGCACTGGGTAGAGCGGGTTGGCCTCCCGGGCGGCGTGTCTGGAAAGCCTCGGTACGTCTTCCGCCCGTATCCCCTCCAGCGTCTCCGGGATACCCATACGCCGGTTCATGGCCCTGATCTCGGCAATAAACCGTCCGGCTGCCTCACCGTCCGCGTCCGCCGCCGCGATCCCGGCGGCGACCGCCAGCTCGTGGAGCTTCCTGTGGGCCGCCGCGCCGTAATACTCCAGGACAATGGGCATCAGTACCGCGTTGGCCAGCCCGTGGGGGATGTTGTACGCCCCGCCCAGGGAGTGGGCCGCAGCGTGGATATAGCCCACATACGACTTGGAGAAGGCCCGCCCCGCCAGGAAAGCGGCGGTGAGCATATTGCGCCGGGACGCCTCGTCCCCCTGGGTGTATGACTGTTCCAGGTTCGCAAATATGAGCCTCACGGCCTCGAGCGCATCGGCGCGGGTCCCCTTTGTGGTGGACCCGCCGATGTAGGCCTCCACCGCGTGGGTCAGGGCATCCATGCCGGTGGTGGCCACCAGGTGCTTGGGGAGGCTCTTTGTGTTCTCCGGGTCCAGCACCGCCAGCTTGGGGATGAGGGGGAAGTCGTTGACCGGGAACTTGTGGCCCGTGACGGGGTCGGTGATCACGGCGGCCAGGGTCACCTCGCTGCCGGTCCCCGCCGTGGTGGGGATGGCGACAAGGTAGGGGATGGGACGCAGGACCTGCAAGATCCCCCGCATTTTGCTCACCGGCTTGCGGGGGCGAGCGATCCTGGCCCCCACCGCCTTGGCGCAGTCGATGGATGAGCCGCCGCCGAAGCCGATGAGGGCCTGACAGCCCCTCTCCAGATAGAGCGCCCGGGCCTCCTCCACGTTCTGTACCGTGGGGTTGGCCACGGTGCGGTCAAAGACGCTGTACGCGATACCGGCGCCCTGGAGCGCCCGCTCCAGCGGCTCCAGCAGTCCCGCGCTCTTTACCCCGGCGTCGGTGACGATGAGGACGCTTTTGACCTTCCGCGCGGTCAGCTTTCCCGGCACCTCGCGAACGCTCCTCACGATCTCCGGGTCCCGGTAGGGCAGTACCGGGATGGCCAGCCTGAAGCAGAACTGATAGGTCCGGCATCCCAGCCGAATGACCGTGTTCATTTCGTCCTGTCCTCCCCGCCGAAGAAAGCCACGGCCACCGCCCCCGGTCCAACGTGGGTCCCGATGGTGCTGCCGATAGCGCAGACGGGCAGCTCCTCCGTGCGGCCCTTGTACAGCACCTCGCTGTCGCGGATGTACTTCCGAAGCAGCGTGTCGTCAAGGCCGCTGTAGGCCAGGGTGTAGGGCATCGTAAAATCGATCCCGCCGCTCTTTTCCACGAAGCGCATCAGCAGATTGTTGCCGTTTTTCGATCCCCTGGCCTTGCCGATCAGGACGACCTCCCCATTCTCCACGGCCACCACCGGCTTGATGGACAGGATCTCTCCCGCAAAGGCCACCGTAGGGGAGATTCGGCCGCCCTTTTTGAGGTATTCCAGGGTGTCCAGCAGCGCCAGCACCCGGACATCGCCGCGCCGCGCCTCCAGCTCCCGGGCGATCTCGGCGGTGCCCAGCCCCCGGTCCCGGAGCCGCACGGCGTACAGCACCAGGAGCTGCTGCCCGATGCACACATTTTCGCTGTCCACAACGGTGACCTTCCCGCCGAACTCCGCCGCCGCGGCGACCGCTCCGCCGCAGGAGCCGGAGAGCTTGGAGGAGAGGGCGATATACAGGGCGTCGTCCTCCTCTAAGACGGCCCGCCGGAATACCTCCTCATACTGGAACATGGTGAGCTGGCTGGTGTGGGGCAGCTCGTCCGTCTCGATGAGCTTCTCAAAGAACTCCCTGTTTGTGAGCGTCACCCCGTCCAGATACTCCGTGCTGCCGAATACCGTGGTCAGAGGGATGACCTCGATCCTCAGCTCTGCCGCCTGCTTTTGTGTGATGTCCGACGCGGAGTCGGTGATGATTTTGACTGACATAATGTCCTCCTTACAGTTATAGCACACTGTGTGCTGAAAATATCGAAAACAATACGCCGCCCGGCGGCGTATCATTCTTTGCCTTTGCTTTTTCCAACCTTCATCCCGTCCAGAAGCACACCGAAAGAATAGCGAAAGCCGTCAACAGCCTCCTCCTCGGGGATCCCCCGGGCCAGGGCGTCGGTGTTGTAGCCACGGATGAAGCACCAGATCGCGTAGCTCATGGCGCCGCAGTCCAGATTGGGCCTGGCCAGCCCCTTTTTCTTGCCGAGCTCGATAAACTCCCGAATGCGCTCCCGCCACCATAGGTAGTTCTCTGGGGAGACGCTGTCCTGGGTAAAGACATACTGATTCATGCCCAGCTTGAGCCGGTAGGAGAGCCGCAGCGTCTCGGCGGCGATCTCCGTGATCTGCCCGAAAAAATCGCCCTCCGGGTCAAAATGATCCAGGATGCTCTGGCGCATTTGCACGGTCATGTCCTGATAGACGAGGCTGAGGACCTCCTCCACGTTGTGGAAACGGTTGTAGAAGACCCGGTTCGTCACGCCCAGCGCCCGGATGATCTTCCGCACGGAGACCTCCCCGGCCCCCTCGCGCAGTGCCAGCCTGGTGGCCTCCTCGATGATCCTCCCGCTCATCTCGTCGTGGATAAGCGGTACCTCCCCCGCCATACGCCTACGCCTCCTCAGCACACGATGTGCTGAAAGAATAGCACACCGTGTGCTCGTTGTCAAGAAGGATATGGCAGCAATTTCCGGAAAACAGTCCGGAGCGGGCGAAAACGCCGCGGGACAGGGGACCAATTTCTTTGTGCCCGGCAGGGATTTGTGGGAATATCGCTGAAAAATTTGATAAATTTTTAGAGAGGACAACAAAAAATCAGGGATTTTGCAGACCGCTCTTCCTTTTTGGAGAAATTCATTGTATAATGGGCATATCATAGGGGGAGCGTTCCGTTCCCTACGTTATCGTTTGAGGAGGAGAAATATGGACAAGTTCTTCAAAATCTCGGAGCGCGGCAGTTCGTTCCGGGCGGAGATCACGGGAGGCATCGTGACCTTTTTCTCGATGGCCTACATCATCTTCGTCAACCCCAACTACCTGAGCCAGGCCGGCATGAACTGGCACGCCGTCATGCTGGCCACCTGCCTCTCGGCGGCGCTGGGCTGCTTCCTCACCGCCATGCTGGCCAACGTCCCCTTCGCACAGGCCCCCGGCATGGGCCTCAACGCATTCTTCACCTACACCCTCTGCTTCGGCATGGGGTACACCTGGCAGCAGGGCCTGGCGGTGGTGCTGGTCAGCGGCCTCCTGTTCCTGGCTGTCACCCTCTCGCCCCTGCGCAGCAAGATCATCGCCTCCATCCCCGCGGATTTGAAGGCGGCCATCTCCGCCGGTATCGGCCTCTTCATCACTTTCATCGGTATGCTGAACGCCGATATCGTCACCCTCTTTGGCAACGGCTATGACGAGCTGGGCAACGTGGTGAGCACCGACTACTCCGACATGGGCAACATCCTCCACGGTCCCGCCCTGCTGGCCCTCATCGGCCTCATCATCACGGCCATCCTGCTGTGCTACAAGGTCAAGGGCGCCATCTTCATCGGCATCATCATCACCACCATCATCGGCGTCCCCATGGGGCTGACCAAGTACAACCCCGACCCCGTCAGCTTCTCCGTGCTGGGCGAGACTTTCGGCAAGCTCACCTTCAAGGGTATCTTTGAGGTCCAGGGAGGCTTCATCGCCTTCTTCACAGCGGTGATCACCTTCTTCATCTGCGACTGCTTCGACACCGTGGGCACCCTCATCGGCACCGCCCGCTCCGCCGGGATGCTGGACCGCAGGGGCAACCTCCCCGGCGGCGACCGGGCCCTCATCGCCGACGCCATCGCCACCTGCACCGGCGCCATCTTCGGCACCTCCACCGTCACCACTTTCGTGGAGTCCTCCACCGGTATCGCCGAGGGCGCCCGGACGGGTCTCAGCTCCCTGGTGGTTGCGATCCTCTTCGCGCTGAGCTGCTTCTTCGCCCCCGTGGCCGGCATGGTCCCCTCCGCCGCCACCGCTCCCGCCCTCATCATCGTGGGCGTGTTCATGCTCAAGGGCGCGGCGGACATCGCCTGGAACGACCTGGAGATGGCCATTCCCTGCTTCCTGACCATCGTCATCATGCCTTTCGCCTACTCCATCGGCGACGGCATCGGCTTTGGCTTTATCTCCTACTCCCTCATCAAGATTGCCCGGGGCAAGGCCAAGGAAGTCCCCGTCCTGATCTATGTCCTGTCCGTGGCCTTTGCGGCTATGTTCGCGCTGACTTACCTCTGATCTGACAAGTCTCCACGCCTAATACAAAGAAGGCTCCCCGGTTCGCCGGGGAGCCTTTCAGTGTGAAAAAGCCTCGCAGAGTTTCGCGCCCGCAGGCGCGAAATAGAATGTAATCGTTTTTTCCGGCGGTGTGTACGTCGGAAAAAACACTTTGCGCGGAGCGTGCGTCGAACTTGTGCGCCCTTGGCGCTCAAGTGAGGCGCGTAGCGCAGCGAATCCTTTTATCAAAAAAGGCCTCTGGCCTTTTTTGACAGCCTGAGGGCCGCCGGCATCACCGCCGGCGGCCCTCAGCTCTATCCTCAGCGCTGGTTGCTGCTGTTGTTGTTCTGGTTCTGATTGCTGCTGCTCTGATTCTGGCTGCCGTTCTGGTTCCGGTTGCTGTTGCTGCTGCTCTGATTGCTGCTCTGGTTGTTCTTCATACTCGTGAAGTCCTCCTTTCCAAAAGCGGTATGCTCTTATTGTGCCCGCTCCGCGCCGGGTTATACACTCTTTTTCAAAAATTTTTCCATGCCCCGCCGGAGAATAAACGGTAAAAGGCGGAAGACAATAACGGCACATCCGCCGGAAAGAGAGGGCCGTCCAAAAAGCAGCTCTCCCGCCGCCGCGTCACTCCCCCTTGCAATTTGCCCCGCGCCGTGCTACACTACTCAACGCCGGTACGTTTTCTTGAAAGAAAAAGTATGAGGATCGTATGCGGCAGCACGCATCCATCATAAGGAGTGATCCAATTGGTCATCAAATGGGAGGTCACCCTCCCGAAGCTCACCGGCGACGCTGTCCGGAACGCCTATGTCTACCTCCCCGCCCAGGCGGAGAAGGACCCGGACGCCCGGTTCCCGGTGCTGTATATGTTCGACGGGCACAACGTCTTCTTCGACGCCGACGCCACCTACGGCAAGAGCTGGGGCATGAAGGAGTACCTGGAGGAGACGGAGATGCCCCTCATCGTGGCCGCCGTGGAGTGTAACCACGGCCCCAACGGCGCCCGTCTCTCGGAGTATTCGCCCTTTACGTTCCACGCCCCGGAGTTTGGCACCCTCGTGGGCCGGGGCCGGGACACCATGGAGTGGTTCATCCACACCTTCAAGCCCTATATCGACCGCCACTACCCCACCCTGCCGGACCGCAGGCACACCTTCCTGGCCGGCAGCTCCATGGGCGGGCTCATGAGCCTGTACGGCGTCACGGCCTACAACCGCGTCTTCTCCCGGGCGGCGGCCCTGTCGCCTTCCTTCTACGTGGCCCCGGAGGAGCTGGACCGGCTGCTCCGTACTGCGCCGCTGGAGCGGGGCACGGTGCTGTACATGGACTACGGCTCCCGCGAGATGGACCGCACCGGCGGTATAGCGAAGCGGTTCGGCCAGGTGTCGTCCCTGCTGCTGGAGCGGGGCGTGTGGCTCACCGCCCGCATCGTCCCCGGGGGCGAGCACTGCGAGGCCAGCTGGGAGCGGCAGATCCCGTTCTTCCTGAACACGCTGCTCTACGAGGGCTGACCTCCGCCCGCAGAAAAAGACGCTACATAGAGGAAAGGATCGAGGCGCGCCATGAAAAACTTTATTTTTATCTCCCCCAATTTCCCCGCCAACTACTGGCTCTTCTGCCGGGAGCTGAAGGCCAACGGCATGAATGTGCTGGGCATCGGCGACGAGCCCTACGACCGGCTCAGCGCCGGGCTGAAGGAGAACCTGACCGAGTATTACAAGGTGGACAACCTGGAGAACTACGACGCGGTGTACCGGGCCGTGGCGTTCCTCATCTTTAAGCACGGCCCCATCGACTGGCTGGAGTCCAACAACGAGTACTGGCTGGAGCGGGACGCCAAACTCCGCACCGCCTTCCACATCACCTCCGGCTTCCAGGAGTCGGACATGCCCCCTATCAAGCTGAAATCCCGGATGAAGGAGTTCTACCGGAGGGCCGGGGTCCCCACGGCGCGGTACCACATCGTGGAGGGCCTGGAGGACTGCAGTGCGTTCATCGCGGAGGTGGGCTACCCCGTGGTGGTGAAGCCGGACAACGGCGTGGGGGCCTCCGACACCCACGCTCTGAAGACGGAGGAGGACCTGGTCCAGTTCCTGGCCAAGCGCAGCCCCAAGATCAGCTATATCATGGAGGAGTTCGTCCACGCGGAGGTGAACTCCTACGACGCCATATATGACTCCAAGGGCGAGCCCATGTTCGAGGCGGGCAACGTGACCCCCATGTCCATCATGGACATCGTCAACGACGCGGACAACTCCATCTACTACATCCTCCGGGACCTGCCGGAGGATACCCGGGCTGCGGGCCGGGCCACCGCCAAGGCCTTCGGCGTGAAGAGCCGGTTCATCCACTTTGAGTTCTTCCGCCTCACTCAAGACCAGGCTGGGCTGGGCAAAAAGGGAGACTTAGTGGGCCTGGAGGTCAACATGCGCCCCAGCGGCGGCTACACCCCGGACATGATCGACTACGCCCACGGCACCAACGTGTACAAGGTCTGGGCGGACATGATCGCCTTTGACAAGACCAGCACCCCGGAGAAGGACCACTACTTCTGCGCCTACCTGGGCCGCCGGGACGGCAAGAAGTTCGTCAACAGCCATGAGGACATCATGCGCAAGTACGGCGCCCGGATGAAGCTGGTGGGCCGCATCCCCCAGGTGCTGGCCGGGGCCATGGGCGACCAGATGTATATTGCCGTCTTCCCCACGCGGGAGGAGATGGACCAGTTCTATCAGGATACCTTGGCCTGCCAGTGACGGCGGGAAAAGCGGAAAGGGTGGTGCCCGGACAGGCGCCGCCCTTTCCCTACTTGCAAAATAAGGGGCTGCCCCGCGCTCGCGGGACAGCCCCTTGCTGTACGAATGTGTTTTGTATCAGGTTTGCGTGTTAGTCAATGTAAGCGGAGGGAGCCGCAGCCACGCCGCGCTTCCACTCGATGGCGTTGACCGCGAAGAAGACCACGACGCTGACGGCGCAGCCGAACACCACGGGCAGGATGCCCAGGTAGAAGTCGCCGCCGTTGAGGTACTGCCAGAAGATAAAGCCGATGGTACCGGCCACCAGGGAGATGATGCCGGAGTTCTTGGTGGCCTTGGGCACGGCCAGGCCCAGGCCGTAGGCGGCGAAGGGACCGGCGCAGCGGATGCCGAAAGCGAAGGTGTTCATGGTGGTGATGGGCACTCCCAGCATGGAGATCAGCATGGCGATGACGGCCGCCCCGACGTTGCAGGCACGGGTGGCGAACACGATCTGCTTCTCCGTCAGGTTCTTCTTGCCGCCCAGGCCCAGGTACAGGTCGTTGATGACCATGGTGGACATGCACAGCAGGTTGGAGTCGGCGGAGGACATGGTGGCGCAGATGATGGCGGCGGAGATCAGGCCCACGATGACGCCGGGGGCGTGGGCGCTGGTGACGGCCATCATGGCGTTGCTGCCGTTCTCAGCCAGGTTGGGGATGGTGTCCTGGACAGCCAGGGCGGCCAGGCCCAGCAGGGTGGGGAAGACGGACATGGCGGCCATGAGGATGGCGGACAGCCAGGAGGCGTTCTGGGCGGTCTTCTCGTCCTTGGCGGTCTCGAAGCGGGAGACCATCTCGGGGCCGGCCAGGAAGGTGCAGAAGTAGTTGAAGATGTAGCCGATGATGGTGACCCAGCCGATCTTGGTGAAGCTCAGCTGCACCGGGGGCAGCTTGGCGGAGATGGCCTCCCAGCCGCCGCAGCCGTTGATGACAAAGGGCGTGGCGATGGCGAGACCCACCAGGATGATGATGAACTGGACCAGGTCGGAGATCTGGTCGGCGATCATGCCGCCGAAGGTGGTGTAGAGGATGATGACCAGTCCGGCGATCACCAGGGCCACGTTGGTGGGGATGCCCGTCAGGGTGGCCACCACGGTGCCGGAGGCGGCGATCTGGGAGGAGGTCAGGCAGAACAGGGACAGGATGCTCAGGATGGCCGTGAAGGTGGAGGAAGCCTTGCCGAAGCGGCGGCCCACCACCTCAGGAATGGTGACGGCCATGGTCTTGCGGATCTTGGGGGCAAAGTATGCCAGGGGGATCATGGCGATGGACGCGGCCAGCACGTACCAGATGGCGCTCATGCCCCAGGAGCCGAAAGCTTTCTGGGCGAGGCCGGTGGTGCAGCCGCCGCCGATGTTGTTGGCGGAGAGGGAGAAAGCCACCATAAAGAGGCCCATTCTCCGGCCGGCCAGCATGTAGTCCTGGCTGTCCTTGATCTTCAGCTTGCCGACGATGAAGCCGACGACCAGCATACCGACCAGGTAGGCCACGACGATGACCAGGGGGACGATCTGAAGTTGCATAATCGGTACCTCCGAAAATGAAATATTCTTCCTGGTTTCGCCCTTCTCCCGGTCTGAAACGTCGAAACCAAAAAGATATGTATATTCTAGCACCTTATGAACAAATTGTAAATAGCTTTTCTGAAAAAACCTAAAAATTTTTTTGACAGCCAAACAATTATTGTTTTGTGTGCATATTACAGACAAATGTGTCAATATCAACGAACAAATCGCAGTAAGCGGCCGCTTCCGCTGTTGTTTTGCCCAACGGCACAATCTGCGGCATCCCCTGCTGGCAAAAGCACGGAGTGAAAAATTTTTACAACCGGAGCAAACAATTTTGTGCAGTCTGACAGGCCGCCGCAGGTCCGTTATCTCCGGACTGTGCCTGCTAAAAACAGGGAAGCGCCCCCGTCCCAAGGGGGGCGGAAGCGCTTCGGTGCGTCCCAAAAGCCTCACAGAATTTCGCGCCACCGTGTGCGCCGAAAAACTTTCTGCAATCTGGAAGTTGTCATTTGGATATAAGAGCACACCTAACAAAGTCATTACAATAGCAACGGGGCTGTTCCAGCCCACCATGACACCCGGCTCGGGCATCATGGCCAGATCGCGATATATGACAGCGCCTCACCGCGCGAACACCGCCACGGAGGCCACCGTCTCGTCCTCATGCAGCGCGGCAAGATAGACGGCGTTCTCCTCCTCCCGGCTCCTGACCGTGAGGTGCTCCCCCTCCACGCACTGGGACAGGAAGCGGATCTCCATTTCCTTTGGCTGGAACGCCTCCCAGAAGGCGCTGTCGTAGGCGTCCTGGAACATCTCGATATAGCGGAGATTGGTCATGTGCCGGCTCTTGTCCAGATCGGAGACCCGGACGGCCCGAAAGTATCGCGTCTGCATCCCCTCCGCGTCCTTCCTCAGCTTGCGGAACTCCGGGATGCCGTGGGGGATATCTTCCGCCATATCCGAAGGAAAATCCACCGCCTGCAGGCGGAGAGGCATCCGCTTCTCCAGGCTGACGACGCAGCTCTCCAGCCGGCCCTGCGCCATGAGCACACCGTTCTGGCGGATCTCCATATTGGCCAGGACGCGGATCGACGACTTCTGCGGCTCGATCCACGCGGTCAGGGCCGCCGGACCGGAATAGTCCAGCTTCCGCTCCAGATGGATCTGATAGCGTGTATAGACCCAGACGGCCCCGTATGTTTCCGGCAGAACGTCGTTGCCCTTGTTGACCGAGTGCATATACCATGTGTGGATATCCTGGAAAGCCCGCATACAGCCGCGGATCCCGATGAGGCCGTCCTCATCCGCGTCCCGGAACTGCGGCATCACTGCCTGAATAAAGGGCATGGCGTTTTTCTCCTTCCAGATTTCCATAGCTGTTCCCAATCACCTGTTTAAGCTCTTAAATGGATGATAACACAGAAACCCCCTTTTGGCGCATCCGTAAAGAAAATCGAGACGGATAAAATACAGATGCAGGGAAACCCCGGCTGAATTGGCGGACGGGCTGCAGGATATCCTCGTCAAATAACGGCCGCCGGGAGGCTCACGAAGCTTGGACAGAGAAACAGCGTCAGCGGAGCCAGCCCCAGGACCCGCTTGCCGGTCATCATAGCCTTGTCACCTCCCGCTTCGATCCTATCTCAGAAAACCGAACAGTCCTTTTTTCTCATAGGGCCCGCTCTCCACGGACAGCACCCGGTATCCCGTGGCGCCGATGGCCGAGCGGAGGGCGGCCTCGTCAATGGGGTCCTCCGTCAGGATCTCCGCCTCGCCCTTTTTGTGGGAGGATGTGACTTTCTTCACCGGGAACGCCCGGCGGATGGCGTCGTTGATGTGGGACTCGCACATCCCGCACATCATGCCGTCGATTTTCACTGTGATTTTTTCCATGGTTTTCTCCTTTCACCAAGCCTCTTTCCAAAATTTCAGCGTCTTTTCAAAGGCGTCCATGTCGCTCTCCCAGCACTGCTCCGGGTATTTCCGCTCTACCCGAAACATGACCGTAGACCGGGACTTTACCGGGACCAGCATATGGCTGGCATATTGGTAGCTGACGCACTGACAGGGATGGGCGAAGTTCTTTGCCTTCAGCCGCAGCCTGATCCTTTCCGCCGACAGCTCAGAGGGCCACATGCCATCGTGCTCCGGGTAGAGCAGCAGCACCGGGCCGCTGATGTTCTCCACCTTGATCTGCGCCTCCTCGGTTGCGTGGAGCACCGCGTCCTCATAGCAGGAGCGCAGGCATATTCCCTTTTCCCGCAGGCTGTCCCGAAGAATGGCGGCCCTGGAGAACTTCAGCCTCGCCCAGGGCAGTTCCTCACCCCGCCAGCTGAATGAGGAACATTCCAGCGGCATAATGCCCTTTTTCTTCACAAAACCCTGCCCGCAGATGTTCGTCGGGCACACCGCCGTCACGCAGGAGATCAACCCCGGCATCAGGCTTCCGGCCAGCAGCGCCAGCTCCGCGCCCATGGAAATGCCCCACAGCCCCACTTTCCCGTACCCATGCTCCCGGAGCCAAAGCGCCGCTTTTTCCACCGCATCCACCGGGACTTTTTCAAATCGGTCCGGCAGACCGGGTTCATTCCAATAGGCCAGCGCAAGAACCGTCATTCCCCGTTTTACATACTGCTCCGCAACCAGCTTCGTGAGGTCGTAGATCCCGTCGCTGCCGCCGAACATGATGACGGCTTTTCCAGGATATTCGTCTCGTTCCGGCCTGTACAGCGCGCCGATGAAGCCGTCCTTCTCCAGTGTAAACTCGACCGCCGGCGTCAAAGTCAACCGTTCCCGCGCACGTTCTGCGTTTGATTTCATGGTTTCCGATTCTCCATCCCTTGTATGTTCATCGAAAGTTAGTAGTATCTAACCATCGCCCTTAAGCAATGTCACTCCACAAGCGGCACTGCCGGCATTTATATCCTGATGCGGCTTGCCGCCGCTTTGCCCAACACGATACGGCTACCTTTCATCAAGGGCTCTATTCCTATCTACAAAAAAGTTAGCAACAGCTAACATTTGAGATAGATTCAGTTTACTACCGCTAACTTCTTCTGTCAAGACTGTTTTTGAAAACCGGATTCCCACTTTGCTCTATCAAGTGCAAGCTTATAGTCCCACAGGCTGGGCGCAACTGCTCGGGATAGTAGAGAAAGGGAGGCAACGACTCCATCGGCAATGGCACTTATACGAAAAAGAAGGGCCCGGACGAAAGTCCGGGCCCTTCAAGGGTATCGTCAGATAATTCGCTTACTTATAGAGCTCAATGAGCTTGACCAGGTGCTCATAGCGCTCCTTGGCAGCAGCCTCGTTCTTGGCGAACAGGACCTCGGCGCGCTCGGGGAACTCGCGGGTCAGGCGGGCATAACGGGCCTCGTTGAGCAGGAACTCCTGATAGCCGCCGGCGGGCGCCTTGCTGTCCAGGGTGAAGGGGTTCTTGCCCTCGGCAGCCAGGGCGGGATTGAAGCGGAACAGGTTCCAGTAGCCGCACTCCACGGCCTTCTTCATTTCCTTCTGGCAGTTGAGCATGCCGCCCTTGATGCTGTGCATCTCGCAGGGGGCGTAGCCGATGATCAGGGACGGGCCGTGATAGGCCTCGGCCTCGGCGATGGCCTTGATGGTCTGCGCGGTGTTGGCGCCCATGGCCACCTGCGCCACGTAGACGTAGCCGTACTGCATGGCGATCTCGCTGAGGCTCTTCTTCTTCATCTCCTTACCGGCGGCGGCGAACTGGGCCACCTGGCCGATGTTGGAGGCCTTGGAGGCCTGACCGCCGGTGTTGGAATACACCTCGGTGTCGAAGACGAAGACGTTGACATCCTCGCCGGAGGCCAGGACGTGGTCCAGACCGCCGTAGCCGATGTCGTAGGCCCAGCCGTCGCCGCCGAAGATCCACACGGACTTCTTGTTCAGGTACTCCTTCTGGGCCAGGATCTCACGGGCCAGCTTGCAGGCGTCGCACTGGCAGCCGTCGCACACACCGTCCTCCAGGGCGGCGATGTAGGCCTTGGTGGCGGCCTGGTTGGCCTCGCCGTCGTCCATGGTGTCCAGCCAAGCCTGGGCGGCGGCCTTCAGCTCGGGAACGGTCCAGTCGATGGCGATGAGGGCCTTGGTCTTCTCAGCCAGGGCGTTGCGGAGAGCCTTCTGGCCGATGTACATGCCGAGGCCGTGCTCCGCGTTATCCTCGAAGAGGGAGTTGCACCACGCGGGACCCTTGCCCTCGCTGTTGGTGCAGTAGGGGCTGGTGGCGGCGGGACCGCCCCAGATGGAGGAGCAGCCGGTGGCGTTGGAGATGTACATATGGTCGCCGAAGAGCTGGGTGACGAGACGGGCATAGCTGGTCTCGGCGCAGCCGGCGCAGGAGCCGGAGAACTGGAGGTAGGGCTGCTTGAACTGGCTGCCCTTGACGGTGTTGTCCTGGACGTCGGCCTTGGGAGCGGTCTGCACCAGGTAATCCCAGACCTTGGCCTGCTGGGCCTCGCCCTCCTGGGGCACCATCTTGATGGCCTTATCCTTGGCCAGGCACTGCTCCACGCAGACGCCGCAGCCCATGCAGTCCAGCGGGCTGACGCCGATGGCGTAGGTGTAGACGCCCTTGCCCTTGCCGGCCTTGATGGGGGCGGTCTTCAGGCCCTCGGGGGCGTTCTTGACCTCGTCCTCGGTCAGGGCATAGGCGCGGATGGTGGCGTGGGGGCAGACATAGGCGCAGTTGTTGCACTGGATGCACTTGGTGGGATCCCAGGTGGGGACGGACACGGCCACGCCGCGCTTCTCATAGGCGCTGGCGCCCAGCTCGAACTGGCCGTCCACGTGGTTCATGAAGGCGGACACGGGCAGGCTGTCGCCGTCCATGCGGCCCACGGGGTCAAGGATCTCGCTGACCATGGTGACCAGCTCGGGCTTGCCGGTGCGCTGGACCTCGACCTTCTTATCCTCGGCGGTGGCCCAGGAGGCGGGCACGTCGAACTTCTTGAAGGCGGTGGCGCCGGCGTCGATGGCCTTGTAGTTCATCTCCACGATGTCCATGCCCTTCTTGGAGTAGGACTTCTTGGCGGCCTCCTTCATGTAGCGGATGGCGTCCTCCTCGGGCATGACCTTGGCCAGGGTGAAGAAAGCGGACTGGAGGATGGTGTTGGTGCGCTTGCCCATGCCGATCTCGATGGCCAGGTCGATGGCGTTGATGGTGTAGACCTGGATGTTGTGCTCGGCGATGTAGCGCTTGGCCACGGCGGGCATGTGCTTATCCAGCTCCTCGTCGTTCCACTGGCAGTTGATGAGGAACACGCCGCCGTCCTTCACGTCGCGGACCATGGGGAAGCCCTTGATGATGTAGGCGGGCACGTGGCAGGCCACGAAGTCGGCCTTGTTGATGTAGTACGGGCTCTTGATGGGCTTGTCGCCGAAGCGCAGGTGGCTGATGGTCACGCCGCCGGTCTTCTTGGAGTCGTACTGGAAGTAGGCCTGGATGTACTTGTCGGTGTGGTCGCCGATGATCTTGGTGGAGTTCTTGTTGGCGCCCACGGTGCCGTCGCCGCCGAGACCCCAGAACTTGCACTCGATGGTGCCTTCCGCGGCGGTGTTGGGAGCGGGGACCTCCGGCAGGCTGAGGCCGGTGACGTCGTCCACGATGCCGATGGTGAACTGGCGGCGGGGGTTATCCAGAGCCAACTCGGTGTAGACAGCGAACACGCTGGACGGCGGGGTGTCCTTGCTGCCCAGGCCGTAGCGGCCGCCGATGACCTTGACGTCGGACATACCGGCGTTGGCCAGAGCGGTGACCACATCCAGATAGAGAGGCTCGCCCTGGGCGCCGGGCTCCTTGGTGCGGTCCAGAACGGCGATCTTCTTGGCGGTGGCGGGGATGGCGGCGATGAGACGGTCAGCCGCGAACGGGCGGTACAGGCGGACCTTCACCAGGCCCACCTTCTCGCCGTGGGCGTTCAGGTAGTCGATGACTTCCTCGGCCACGTCGCAGATGGAGCCCATGGCGATGATGACGCGGTCAGCGTCGGGAGCGCCGTAGTAGTTGAACAGCTTATAGTCGGTGCCGATCTTCTCGTTGATCTTGTCCATGTACTTCTCAACGACAGCGGGAAGGGCATCGTAATACTTGTTGCAGGCCTCGCGGTGCTGGAAGAAGATATCGCCGTTCTCATGGCTGCCGCGGGTGGCGGGGTGCTCAGGATTCAGGGCGTGCTTACGGAACTCCTCAACGGCCTCCATGTCGCACATGTCCTTCAGATCCTCATAGTCCCACACAGCCACCTTCTGGATCTCGTGGGAGGTCCGGAAGCCGTCGAAGAAGTTGATGAAGGGCACCTTGCCGCTGATGGCGGCCAGATGGGCCACGGGGGAGAGGTCCATGACCTCCTGCACACTGCCCTCAGCCAGCATGGCGAAGCCGGTCTGGCGGCAGGCCATGACGTCGGAGTGGTCGCCGAAGATGTTCAGGGCGTGGGTGGAGACGGTACGGGCGGAGACGTGGAAGACGGTGGGCAGCTGCTCGGCCGCGATCTTGTACATGTTGGGGATCATCAGCAGCAGGCCCTGGGAGGCGGTGTAGGTGCTGGTGAGCGCGCCTGCGCCCAGAGAGCCGTGGACCGCGCCGGCGGCGCCGGCCTCGGACTGCATCTCGACCACCTTGACCTGGGTGCCGAAGATGTTCTTCAGTCCGTTGGCGGACCACTGGTCGACCAGGTCGGCCATGGGGCTGGACGGGGTGATCGGGTAGATCGCCGCAACCTCGGAGAACGCGTAGGAAACGTGCGCCGCCGCGTTGTTGCCGTCCATGGACTTAAACTTTCTTGCCATAAATAGCTCCTCCTGAATATTTTGATACTGCCATAGTATGAAAACATAGTGGTGCTCATACAGTGTTTATGATAACACGATTTTTCCCCGCTGTAAATGTTCTCTTGGCCCCAATTTTAAGAAAATTTTCTTTTTCTCTGGTTTGGCAGAAAATGGGCGGGTATTTTTGTCGATTTTTGCAAATGGAATAGGCGCCCTCTAATGCTATAATAGAATTGTAATTATATAACTTCCGCTTTTAGGCGGAAGAGGGAGGGATCTTTCATGGTGGTGACCATCCGCTCCCTGGGGCTCCAGGGGATACGCGGCTACGAGGTGGCGGTGGAGTGCGCCCTGTCCGGAGGGCTGCCCGCCTTCGACGTGGTGGGCCTGCCCGACGCGGCGGTAAAGGAGTCCCGGGAGCGGGTCCGCTCCGCCATCAAGGCCTGTGACGCCAAGTTTCCCGTCTCCCGCATCACCATCAACCTGGCCCCGGCGGCCCTGCGGAAGGAGGGCACGGTCTACGACCTGCCCATCCTGCTGGGCATCCTGGCGGCCCAGGGGGACATCGATCCCCCGGCGGAGGATGCGGCGTTCCTGGGGGAGCTGAGCCTGGGCGGGAATCTGCGGCCCGTCACCGGCGTGCTGCCCATGGCCATGGCCGCCGCCCGGGCGGGGATCAAGGAACTGTACGTCCCGGCGGAGAACGCCGCCGAGGCCACCCTGGCCGACGGCCTCACGGTCTACGCGGTGGCGGACGTGTCCGCCCTGCTGGAGCACCTGAGGGGCCGCCGGCCCATGGCCCCCGCCCCGGTGTGGACGCCGGAGGGCGGCGGGGAGGCGGGCCCCGACTTCTCCGAGGTGATGGGCCAGGAGAACGTGAAGCGGGCCCTGGAGATCGCCGCCGCCGGTGGCCACAACATCCTTCTCATCGGCTCCCCCGGCGCGGGCAAGTCCATGCTGGCCCGCCGCCTGCCCTCCATCCTGCCGGACATGACGCGGCAGGAGGCGCTGGAGGCCACGGAGATCTGGTCCGTGGCGGGCCTCACCGACCGGCGGCACCCGCTGCTGCAACGGCGGCCCTTCCGCAGTCCCCACCACACCGTCTCCGCCGTGGCCCTGGCCGGCGGCGGGGCCTTCCCCAGGCCCGGCGAGATCTCCCTGGCCCACAACGGCGTGCTGTTCCTGGACGAGCTGCCGGAGTTCCACAAGGACGTGATGGAGGTGTTGCGCCAGCCCATCGAGGACGGGGAGGTCACCATCACCCGCACCGCCGGCACCGTCCGCCTGCCCAGCCGGTTCATGCTGGTGGCGGCCATGAACCCCTGCCGCTGCGGCTGGCGGGGCCACCCCTCGGGCCGGTGCACCTGCACCGACGCCATGGTGGAGAAATATGTGAGCCGCATCTCCGGGCCCCTGCTGGACCGGATGGACCTCCACGTGGAGGTGCCGTCGGTGGAGTTTGAGGCCATGCGCCGCCGGGAGACGCCGGAGCCCTCCTCCGCGGTGAAGGCCCGTGTGGACGCCGCCCGCAGGCGGCAGGCGGAGCGCTTTCAGGGGACGGAGGTGGCCTGCAACGCCAACATGACTCCAGCCATGGTGGGCCAGTACTGCCGCCTGGACGACGCCGGGGAGCGGATCCTGAAGGCGGCCTTTGACCGCATGGGCCTCACCGCCCGGAGCCACGACCGCATCCTGCGGGTGGCCCGGACCATCGCCGACCTGGAGGGGGAGGAGAAGATCACCCCGGCCCACCTGGCGGAGGCGGTGCAGTATCGCAATACGGATATCCTGCGGAGATGACAGAAACCTCCGCACCGGCAGGACGGGAGCAGAGCCCCGTCCTGTTTTTTACAGATGATTTTTCTCCCTGAAATAATTTCCTCTGTAACAAAACCAAAAATCCGGCAACTAATAGGGTGAAAGGGGGGAGGGCATGCAGGAGCTGTTAAGGGAAATCTTCACCCGCTACTACCGGGACGTCTATGCCTATTTATACAGCCTCAGCCGGGACGCCCCCCTCTCGGAGGACCTGGCCTCGGAGGTGTTCCTGGAGGCGGTGCGGTCCATCGCCTCGTTCCGGGGGGAGTCGGATGTGAAGACCTGGCTCTTCACCATCGCCCGCCGGAGGTGGTTCGCCTATCTGCGGCGGAAGAAGCGGGAGGTGGAGGCGGAGGCCCTCCAGGACTTCCTGGAGAGCGGCGAAAAGACGGCGGAGGCCCGGTACCTGGACCGGGAGCTGGCAGACCGCATCTACGCTCTGCTGGACGCGGAGCCGGAGCGGACGAGGAGCGTCGTGCGGATGCGGCTGGAGGGCTGGTCCTTCTACGAGATCGGGACTCGGCTGGGCATCTCGGAGAGCTCCGCCCGGGTCATCGACTTCCGGGCCAAAGCGAAGATCCGGGGCATTTTGAAGAAGGAGGGACTGCTGGATGAATGAGATCACCTGCGGGCTGTGCCGGGACCTGATCCCCCTGGTCCTGGACGGCATCGCCAGCGAGGAGAGCCGGGAGGCGGTGGTGCGGCATGTGGAGACCTGCCCGGCCTGCCGGGCGCTGTACGCCGGGGAGGTGCCTCCGGCGGCGGATGACGAGGCGGCGTTCCGAAAGCTGCGGAAAAAGGTCAGGATGCTGTTCGCCATGCTGCTGATGTTCGGCATGGTCTTCGGCCTGAGCCTGACGGCGGGGAGCCACATCTTCTACAACAGCCTCATCATGCCGGCGGTGGGGGCGCTGGGGTACGGCGTGTTCCGGTGGCGGGCCGCGTATCTGGTGCCGGCGCTGCTGCTGGTGACCCATACGGCCACCAACCTGCTGGGGCTGGGGGGCGAGGTGCTGGACGGGTACTCCCTGGTGCTGTGGACGGCCATCTACTGTCTGCTGGCCCTGGTGGGCGTCCTCATCGCGGGACTGCTGCACTTTGCGCTGAGGAGAGGGACTGAGATGAAACGGAAAAGAGCATTGAAGATCGCCGCCCTGTTGCTGGCCCTGGCCCTGCTGGCCGGGGTGGGATGGTTCGCCAATGAGCTGGTGGGCAACCCGGTGTCCCACTTCCTCTGCCGCCGGAGCGCCGAGGCGTATCTGGCGGAGCACTACCCGGACACGGACTTCTGCGTGGAGCGGGTGGACTACAGCTTCAAGATGACGTGCTACTACGCCAGGATCGTGTCCCCCTCCAGCGCCGACAGTGCCTTCACCCTGGACCAGAGCTGGACCGGAGCGGTGGTCAACGACCGGTACGACAGCCAGGTGGCCGGGCGGGAGAACACCGCCCGGCGGCTGAACGAGGAGTACCGGGCGCTGACGGACCGGGTGCTGGACGCTCTGCCCTGGGTGGATACCATCGCCTTCGGGGACCTGGTGATCACGGGCAGCGGCGTCCCCGCCGACGACGCCTGGGCCATCCCCAGGGAGGAGCTGGAGCTGGACAAGGTCTACGACATCCCGGCCCTGGGGGCCCGGGCCGGGCGGGTGGTGGTCTGCGCCGCAAGCGATGACGTGAGCCCGGAGCGGGCCTCCGAGCTGCTGCTGGAGCTGAAAGCGGCCATGTTGGAGGGCGGCGCGCCCTTCTACTGCGTGAACTTCACCCTGGAGTATCCCAGGGCAGAGGATTGGTCCCGGCCGGAGGGTTCTGTCGCCGTGGATGACTTCCTCTGGGACGATATCCGTGAAGACGGCCTCGTGGAGCGTGTCCGGGAGGCGGACGCGGCTTTGAAAGCATATTACGCAGAAGAAGATACCAAAAAATAATACTTGCATAAGAAAAGTCCGGGCCACCGCTGACGCGGTGGCCCGGACCAGTTTACCGGAAAAATTTGCTGTTTACTTACCCAGCTTGGCGCGGAGCTCCGCACCCTTGTCCTCATAACCGGGCTTGTTCAGGAGGGCGAACATATTCTTCTTGTACGCCTCCACGCCGGGCTGATCGAAGGGATTGACACCCAGCACATAGCCGCTGAGGCCGCAGGCGTACTCGAAGAAGTAAATCAGCTCGCCGCAGGTGTAGGCATTGATCTGGCCCGCCCGGACGATCAGGTTGGGCACGCCGCCCTCCACGTGGGCCAGGAGGGTGCCGTCCATGGCCTGGGTGGCGATATAGTCCATATCCTTCCCGGCCAGGAAGTTGAGCCCGTCGCCGTCGGCCTCGTCATAGGGCACGCAGAGCTGGGCCTTGGAGGGACCGAAGCGGACCACCGTCTCGAAGATGGTGCGCAGGCCCTGCTGGATATACTGGCCCATGGAGTGGAGGTCGGCGGTGAACTCCACGCTGGCGGGCATCAGGCCCTTGTTCTCCTTGCCCTCGCTCTCGCCGTAGAGCTGCTTCCACCACTCGGCGAAGAAGCGGAACCGGGGCTCGTAACCGGCCAGGATCTCGACCACCTTGCCCTGGGCGTACAGGTCGTTGCGGGCGGCGGCGTACTGCCAGGCGGGGTTCTTGTCCAGACCGGGCACGCGGCAGGTCTCCATCATGTCGGCGGCGCCCTGCATCAGCTGGTCCAGGTCCACCCCCGCCACGGCGATGGGCAGCAGGCCCACGGCGGTGAGCACGCTGTAGCGTCCGCCCACGTCGTCGGGCACCACATAGGTGTCGTAGCCCTCGGCGTTGGCCAGGGACTTGAGGGCGCCCCGGGCCTTGTCGGTGGTGGCGTAGATGCGCTTGGCGGCCTCCGCCTTGCCGTACTTCTTCTCCAGCATGGCCTTGAAGAAGCGGAAGGCCACGGCGGGCTCGGTGGTGGTGCCGGACTTGGAGATGACGTTGACGGAGAAGTCGTCGTCACCGATCAGGTCCATGATCTCCTGCATACTGTCGGCGGAGAGGCCGTTTCCGGCGAAATAGATGTTGGGGGTGTCCTTCTTCTTCAGGTTGTAGTTGTTGGAGCACAGCAGCTCGATGACGGCCCGGGCGCCCAGGTAGCTGCCGCCGATGCCGATGACCACCAGGGCCTTGCTGTCGGCCTGGATTTTCTTGGCGGCGGCCTGGATGCGGGCATACTCGGCCTTGTCGTAGTCCCTGGGCAGGTTCACCCAGCCCACAAAGTCGTTGCCGCGGCCGGTGGCCTCCTGGAGCCAGGTGTGGGCTTGGGCCAGGGCGGGGGCGTACTTGTCCACCTGGGTAGAGCTGCTCTTGAGATCAACAGAGATCATAATGGATATATTCTCCTTCCAGCGGTAAAATTTTTGGGTTTCTCTGGATGAGAGTATAGCACACTCGTTCCCCCGAGGCAAGGGCGGCGGAAAAATTTCTTCCGCTCATCTTTCCGCAAAGGCGGCGGCCCCGGCAAAGACGGAGCCATCATCGAGCGGAGCAAACCATATGGACCGCCGCACCCGCTGGCACTTCAGCCGTATGGCGGGGAACGCTTCTCTCCGCAAGCGCTCAGCCCAGCACCGCCCGGTGAAAGACTTTCTTGCCCTTCTTAATGATGATACCCTCGCCCTGGAACCGCTCCTGGGCAAACCTCTCGTCGATGGAGGCCACCTTCCGGTCGTCCACGCTGACGCCGCCCTGCTGGACCAGCCGCCGGGCCTCGCCCTTGGAGGCCGCGAGGGAGCAGGCCACCAGCAGGTCCATGACGCCGATCTGGCCGTCGGTGAAGTTGGCGCCGCTGAGGGTGGTGGAGGGCATCTCGCTCTTGTCGCCTCCGCCGCCGAAGAGGGCGCGGGCGGCGGCGCGGGCCTTGTCGGCCTCCTCCTGCCCGTGGACCAGGTTGGTCAGCTCCCAGGCCAGGATCTCCTTGGCCTTATTGAGGCCGCTGCCCTCCCACTTGTCCATCTCCTCGATCTGCTCCAGGGGCAGGAAGGTCAGCATCCGGATGCACTTCATCACGTCGGCGTCGTCCACGTTCCGCCAGTACTGGTAGAAGTCGTAGGGGCTGGTCTTGTTGGGGTCCAGCCAGACGGCGTTGCCGGCGGTCTTGCCCATCTTGTTGCCGTTGGAGTCGGTGAGGAGGGTGATGGTCATGGCGTGGGCGTCCTTGCCCAGCTTGCGGCGGATGAGCTCGGTGCCGCCCAGCATATTGCTCCACTGGTCGTTGCCGCCGAACTGCATATTGCAGCCGTAGTGCTGGAACAGGTAGTAGAAGTCGTAGGACTGCATGATCATGTAGTTGAACTCCAGGAAGGAGAGGCCCTTCTCCATCCGCTGCTTGTAGCACTCGGCCCGGAGCATATTGTTGACGGAGAAGCAGGCGCCCACCTCCCGCAGCAGGTCCACATAGTTGAGGTTCAGAAGCCAGTCGGCGTTGTTGATCATCATGGCCTTGCCCTCGCCGAAGTCGATGAACCGCTCCATCTGCCGCTTAAAGCAGGCGGCGTTGTGGTCGATGTCCTCCTTGGTGAGCATCTTGCGCATATCGGAGCGCCCGGAGGGGTCGCCGATCATGGTGGTGCCGCCGCCGATGAGGGCGATAGGCCGGTTCCCGGCCTGCTGGAGGCGGCGCATGAACGTCAGGGCCATAAAGTGGCCCGCCGTCAGGCTGTCGGCGGTACAGTCGAAGCCGATATAAAACGTCGCCTTGCCGGCGTTGATCATGGCCCTGATCTCGTCCTCGTTGGTCACCTGGGCGATCAGGCCCCGGGCCACTAATTCTTCATACATTTGCATAGTAGATCGTTTCTCCTTACTAACTTGATAGATGGTTCTAAGGGGCCTCCGGCCCCTGGGCGGGCTTGGTAGGGACCTGCCGGTCCCTGCGCACCCTGGGTTACTTTTTGTGCAAACAAAAAGTAACCAAAAAATTGCTTAAGGGGCTGGGGCCCCTTAAGAATCCCCGGGGATGACGTTAAGGGCAGATGGATGTTGGGACTAGGGGCCAGGGAAAGCTTTCATCGGGGGTGCCTCATTGTTTTTTCGTATTCCGACTACTGGTTGCTCCGTTCCACTACGCAATTGATGGCGCGGTTCTATTCGGGCCGCAGACGGAGATCTGTCTTTTGCGTAGTGGAACGGAGCAGAACGCAGTCGGACAACAAAAACGACCAACGCACCTAATGCGCCCCCGCCCCAGCGCTTCACTCTCCTTGGGGACATACTCACCATAGCCGCAACGCCCCATACACGGACCCTGGCCCGTTTTAGACCAAACCAACCACAGGGCGAGCGCAAAACCAAACAAAAAATTAAGGAAAGATTCTCAAGAAAACCATTCCTGGTTTTCTTGAGTGCACTTTTGGTTACTTTTCCTGCAAGGGAAAAGTAACCCAGGGGGTGCACCCATCGGGGGTGCCCATCAGACCCGGTGGGGGCGGAGCCCCCACACCCCCTATTTTCCACGAAGAATATTATACCCCACCACGGAGCCAATGACGATAATTGCTCCGACAACGGCCAGCGGAGTCACCGTTTCGTGATAAAAAACGGCGACCAGAATCGGGTTCAGCACCGGCTCGATGCCGGAAATGAGGCTGGCTGTTACCGCCGGGGTGGTGCGCAGACCGATGCACATTAAAATGTACGCCACGCCCACCTGGAACGCCCCCAGGATCACCACGCTGGTGATGGCCACGGCGGTGAACTCCGTCTCCCGCACCAGGAACGGAAACCCGATCACCACGCTCAGCAGGTTGCTCCAGAACACCGAGCTGATGGGGTCCGCGTCCGGCAGGTCGTTCAAAAGGAACACCCCCGCATAGGACAGCCCGGAGATCAGCGCCAGGGCGTCGCCCAGCAGACTCCCGCCGCCCAGACTGTCCACGAAGCAGCACACCACCCCCGCCAGCACCAGCGCGCAGGCGACGAGGTCCAGCTTCTTCGGCTTCCGGTGCCAGAAGAGGATGGACAGCAGCATCACGAAGATGGGAGCCGTGAACTGGAGCACCACCGTGTTGGCCGCCGTGGTCAGCTTGTTGGCCACCGTGAACAGCACATGGGTCACCGTGACGCTCACCGCTCCCAAGGCGATCCAGCGGTTCATCCGCGGCGGGTGGTGGGTCACCACCAGGTAGCTCCCGATCACCAGCGCGGAGACGATGGTCCGGGCGCTGTTGATGCTCAGGCCGTTCCAGGGGATCACCTTGGTACACAGCCCGCCGATGCCGTACAGTACAGCGGCCAGAAACACGAACAGCGTCCCCCGCTGCTCCGCCGTGAGAACCCTTTGCCGCTGCATAAAAACACCCCCTGTCCTCCGCTCGACCGAGCGCAATGGACAGAGGGCGATGCTTCGCGGTACCACCTCTGGTTCGCCGGCCCCTCGCGGGGACGGCCTCAGCAAGTCCCCGCCGGGGGACTCTCGCGCTGTATCGGGCGCGCCCGGCGGAGCCTACTGCCTCTCGGGTTCGGTCCGCTGCTCGGGGATGTATTCGCGGCAGGGCCCTCTCCCCCTTCCACCAGCCGGGGACTCTCTTGGCAGGACCGTTGCCGTTACTTCTTCCCGTCATTGCGTTGACAGACGGAGTATAGCCGAAAAATCGGGATTTGTCAAGGGGATACATATTTTTTGCAGGAAAACTGCCTCTTGCCCGCACAGATCGCGCAGCAAAGGGCCCATGGCTATTTGCCGGGAGTGGAACATCTTCTTTTGCAAATAAGGACAAGGTTGCAATTTTGCACAGAAGAATTTACAATAACGGAAAAAGCCGAAAGGAGACAGTTTATGCGGAAATATGTGATGGCTCAGTAGTCTGAGCTTAAAATAAAAACCAATTAAGCTCAGATGAACCCCCGCTGAAAGAGGAGGATCACATGAGCTATGTCAGAGCAGAGGATATCCTGCCCGAAGAATTGATAAAGGCGATCCAGCAGTATGTGAGCGGAAGGAGCATATACATCCCATGTAAGGAGAAAAAGAGCTGGGGCAGCCAGACAAAGACACGGCAATATTACCAAAGCAGAAATGCCGAAATTTACCTGAAGCATATCAGCGGCGTTTGCGTAAAAGCCCTTGCGGATGAGTATTCCCTTTCCGAAAAGAGCATCCAGAGGATTTTGAGAGCCGCGGCACACGCCGGTAGCGCAGAGAGCCTATGAGTGCGGGCCCTATGAGAGTATATCGCCGCTGCGGGAAATGTGGGAAGAAACAGGAATTTATCAACTCCGGGAAGTTCAGAGTAAACGCCAACGGAAACCTGATCGACGTGTGGCTTATATTCAGATGCAAAAAATGTAAGCATACATGGAACCTGTCGATCTATGAAAGAGTAAAGATTTCAAGGATCGATCCTACGGAGTATGACCGGTTCCTGCAAAACGATCCCGGACTTGCCCAGGAATATGGGAACGATATCAACTTTTTGAAGAGAAACAACGCTCAATTTCATTTGTGAGAGGGAAAATGTATTATTATCATGTCATCTCTGATACTCCCAAACGTAAGGGCGAACATATCATTTTGGACAGTGAGCACCCCAACGGAGTCTACCAGCGTGTATATGCCCAGCTGTACGTGGTACAGGATATCTACCTGAACCCTGAAAAATATGCGGGCGCGGACTTGAGCCATGAGGTACATGTCGCTCTCAGGGAATTGGCGCTGGAGAAAATCAGAAAAGAGAAGTATCCCCAATATCCCTCCCGCCTGGCCTCACTATATGTTTCACGAACATATGAGGAGGCCGAGCGCTGGGGCGAGTATTTTGTCCGCCTTGGCCGTCCGACCTATGCAATCGCGAAAATAAAGACCAGCGGAAACTGTTTTATAGGCGACGCCAGTAAATGCTTTGATGGGACGATATGGGAGGAAGAGGACCTGCGAATGGCCGAAATTTATTGGGCGAACAGCGCCAACGAGGGCGGATATGCGCCTATCGTTGAAATACTGGTGGATGGCGATATAGAGATCGCTGAGATCGTAAAAGTGATCAACGCAAACATCTGAGGGCATCCCTGTATTTCGGGGATTACAGCCCATCAAGCGCAAAAGGGACGGCATGACCGAGGTCATGCCGTCCCCACAAAACCAAATGAGACTTTCTTCTGACGCCCCCGGCCATCCGGCCGGGGGCATTGTGTACTGTTAGACAGGGTGGAGTTGCTGGACGACCAACTGCCAAAACAAATATTTTTTCCTGGGATCACGACATATCCTTCGAGCAGAACGCGCCCCCCTGGAACAAGCGCTCGTCGATATAGCGCGTGACACACCACACGAACCGCTCCCGTGAGGGCTCCTCATAGGGGCACTCCGCGAAATCTTTAGAGAGCATGTCGAACCATTCGGTCTTCTTCAGGACGATCTCCTCGTTCACGTCATAGAACGCGCCCACCACCGCCTCCAGCTCCTCGGTCTTCACATAATACTTCGGAGCGGGATCTTCGCTGAACCAGGCGTCCACATGGCTGTCATCTGTGGCGAAGGGCTGCCCGTACCGCCATCCCTTCCGATAGTCCGGCCAGCACCTGGGGCCGTAGCCGACATCATAGTTATCGACGAAATCATCCAGCCAGCCGTTGGCCGACAGCACATAGACCTCCTGGCCCTTTTTCAGCGTCAACACTGGCCACCAATCCCCCGGGTGGGCATAGTAATGCACATCGCAGGGCAGGGCGACGGTCTTCACATAGCGCAGGCCGTCGTCGGGAAGGGGATACATCTTGCCGAAATACTTGCCAAAGGTGAGGAGATCCATCTCGTCCACCGGTACGCCCTGGGAATAGAGTTCCCCCAGCCCGTTGTCCACGAACCCCTCCAGCACAGCAGATCCGGAGTTGCTGTCTCGCGTCAGGAGGAACGCACCAATGGCGCAGGCGATGACCACCGCGACGCAGGCGGGGATCAAGAGTTTCTTTCTATTCTTCATACCGTATTCCCTCCATGATCCGGCTTTTACATCAAGCCCGGCAAAGAAAACGCCTATATGACAGTACTACCGCATTACCGCAACGTCACGTCCACCGCCGTGAGGATGCTGCCCTCGCCGGGCTGGTAGGTGACGGTGACCTGGTCGCCCTCGCTGAGGATGACCGCCAGGGGCGCATCGGAGGCGCTGATGGTGTAGTACACGTCGCCGCCGATGAGCTTGATATAGTACCAGCTGTTGCCGTTCAGCACAGCGGAGCGGATATCGGACACCGCGCCGTCGATGGTCTCGGTGCCGGAGAGCCCGGCGCTGCCGTCCACGATGCCGTGCTGGCCGAGCATGGCCAGATAGTTCTGCTCGCACTCGGCCACGGTGTCGCCGGTGGCCACGATGGTGTACTGCTGGACGTTGACCATGGCGTACTTCTTCACCAGCTCGGCGGCGTCCTTCATGGCCATGAAGTAGGTGGGCTGGCCGCCCACGTTCAGCAGCAGGGGGAAGGTGGCGTTGTAGCGGAGGTTCTGGAGCTCGCCGTTGGCGCTGGCCATAGCGGAGTACTCCGTGGCGCCGGCGCAGGTGTAGAAGCGGGTCTCCTTGGTCCGCTGGTTGGTGAGGATGAAGCCGATGTTGGACTGGTCGCCGCCGGTGGAGGTGACGCCGGTGTAGACGTACACGTCGTCGTTGAGGGCGATGTAGTTGTAGCCGTCGGTGGTGACGGTCACGTCCCGCTGGCCGAAGATGGAGTTGATGAAACCGTTGTGGTACATGCCGTAGTAGTCGTACTGCTGGATGATGAGGTTGGCGGAGTACAGGTTGTCCACCCAGGAGGGGACCTCCTCATAGTACTCGCACTCGCCGGTGATCGCGTTGACCAGCACCGCGCCGCTGACGTCCACGCCGCCGAAGAGGCCGATCCTCCGGACCACCCGGGGACAGATCCAGAAGGGGGTGCCCTCGTCGTTAATCTCCATCACCGGCTGGGCGAACATGTAGGTGGGGTAGTGGAAACGCAGATGCCGGTAGAGGTTGCGGCCCAGGTGCTCGGCGGTGGTGTACTTGATGCCCTGTCCCTCGGGCAGGCGCACCAGCTCGGCGCTCTGGGTCACCATATCCACCAGGATATAGGCGGGCAGGCCCTTGGAGCGGTTGGTGAACCAGCGGACCAGGTCGGCGTACATGAGGGTGGCGATGCGGACGGGGCGGCCCTTGTAGTTGATCTGGGTGTAGTCGTCCACCACCTCAAACTGGCTGACCATATCGCTGAGCTGGCCCAGCTGCCGGTCGCCCAGCCGCTCGGCGGAGTCCCGGTCCAGCATGGGGATCTGGTTGTAGGAGATCTCCGTCACCTCGGCGGCGAAGTCGCCCTGCTCAAAGGGCAGGAGCTGGGAGTAGCTCTTGGCGCGGAAGATGACAGAGCCCACCAGAGTGCCCACCAGGGCGGTGGCCAGCAGGAGCACCGCCAGGAAGAAAGGGATGGTGCACTGTTTCCGCAGGAACTTGAAGTAGTGGCCAAGGCCCTGCCCCTGGAAGCCGGAGGTGATGACGGCGCAGATGCAGTACACCGCGCACAGCAGCAGGGCGAAGGCGTAGAAGTCGGGGGACTTGATGGTGATGGCGGGCAACTCCAGATAGAAGTAGACGAGGCCCACCACCAGGGTGACGGCCAGGTTGATGAAGATTCTGGCCACAGGGCTTTTGATTTCCTTCCGGGGCTTTCTGGTCTTTGGCTGCTTGCGCGGCGGCTGCTGGGGCTGCTGCGGCTGCGACGGGGCGCCGCTGTCGAAACCGTCCCATTTGAAGCCTCCGGCGTCGGTTCCTGAGAATGCCATAAAAAACGCTCCTTTCTATTCCGGTCATGTGCGGAGGGGGCTCCGCCCCCACCAGGTCTGCTCTGCACCCCGAGGGATGCGCCCCTGGGTCACTTTTCCCTTGCCGGAAAAGTGACCAAAAGGGCATTTAAGAAAACCAGGAATGGTTTTCTTAAAAATCTTTCCTTATTTTTTTGTTTGGTTTTGCGCTCGCCCTTTGGTTGGTTTGGTCTAAACTGTTCTTGCTCCCGTGTATGAGGCGTTGCGGCTACAGGAAGTATGTCCCCAAGGGGATTGAAGCGCTGGTGCAGGGACCCATTGGGTGCGTTGGTCGTTTTTTACGTTGTCCGACTGCTGGTTGCTCCGTTCCACTACGCAATTGATACATTTCCATATACGGTTTGGGACGTACTGCGTCCTGCTCCGTTCCACTACGTACAGGACAGATTTCCGTATACGGCCCGACAAGAACCATCCATCAATTGCGTAGTGGAACGGAGCAACCAGCAGTAAGAATACGGAAAAACAAAACAGCACCCCCGATGAATGCTTTCCCTGGCCCCTAGTCCCAACATCCATCTGCCCTTAACGTTCTCCCCGGGGATTCTTAAGGGGCCCCAGCCCCTTAAGCAACTTTTTGGTTACTTTTTGTTTGCACAAAAAGTAACCCAGGGTCAGCAGGGACCGAAGGTCCCTACCATCCCCCGAGGGGCTGGAAGCCCCTCACCACCCAGTCCGATATACGAATATTTTACTCCATTTCCTTCCGGATAGCAAGCCCATTTTCTCCATCATACAAAATGATGCTATCCCCCTTTTGGAACCGCCCGGAGAGGATCCCGTCGGCGACGGGATCTTCTACCTGAGAATAGATCCGCCGCCGGAGGGGCCGCGCCCCACTGGCGGGATCATATCCGTCTTGGGCCAGCCGCGCCACCGCGGCCTCCTCCGCCCGGAGGACGATCCCCAGGGCCGCCATGCGCTCCCCCGCCTGGGCCAGAAGTCTGCTGGCGATCTCCCGCAGGTCCTCTTCGCCCAGCTGGCGAAAGACGATCGTGTCGTCGATGCGGTTCAGAAATTCCGGCGGGAATGTCCGGCGGAGCTGGTCGGTGACGGACCGGCGGACCTTGTCCTGCCGGGCGGCCTCGCTGTCCGCCTCCGGGCCGGAGAAGCCCAGGGACGTCCGACTGGTGATCTGCTGGGCCCCCACGTTGCTGGTCATGACGACAACGGTGTTCTTGAAGTCCACCCGGCGGCCCTGGCTGTCGGTGAGGTGGCCGTCCTCCAGGATCTGCAGAAGCAGATTCCACACGTCCGGGTGGGCCTTCTCCAGCTCGTCAAAGAGCACCACCGAGTAGGGCTTGCGGCGGACCTTCTCCGTCAGCTGGCCGCCCTCCTCGTGGCCCACGTAGCCAGGGGGCGAGCCCACCAGCCGGCTGGCCGAGTGGCCCTCCGCATACTCCGACATGTCGATGCGGACCATGGCGTCCTCTTTCCCGAACATGGCCTGGGCCAGCGCCCGGCACAGCTCCGTCTTGCCCACGCCGGTAGGGCCGAGGAAGAGAAAGCTGCCGATGGGCCGTCCCGGCTCCTTCAGCCCCACCCGGCCCCGCCGGATGGCCCTGGCCACGGCGGTGACCGCCGCGTCCTGGCCCACCACCCGGCGCTTCAGCTCCTCCTCCAGGCGCATGAGCCGCTGGCCCTCGTCCTCGCTGACCCGGCGCACCGGGATGCCCGTCCACTCCGACACCACCGCCGCGATGTCCTCCTCCGTGACGGCCACCAGGTCGTCGGTGCGGCCGTTGACCCAGCGGGCCTTCTCCTCCTGGAGCTGCTTGGCGAAGTCCTCCTCCACGTCCCGCAGCTTGGCCGCGCCCTCGTAGTCCTGGCCCGCGATGGCCTCCGCCTTCTCCCGGCGGACCCGCTCCAGCCGCTCTTCCAGCTCCTTCAGGTCCGGCGTCCGGATCTCGCACTCCATCCGAACCCGGCTGCACGCCTCGTCCATCAGGTCGATGGCCTTGTCCGGCAGAAAGCGGTCCGGCAGGTACCGGCTGCTGAGCTCCACCGAGGCCCGCAGCGCCTCGTCGGTGATGGACAGCTTGTGGTGGGCCTCGTACTTGTCCCGGAGGCCCCGGAGAATCTCCAGCGCCACCTCCTGGCTGGGCTCGTCCACGCTCACTGGCTGGAACCGGCGCTCCAGAGCCGCGTCCTTCTCGATATACCGCCGGTACTCGTCCCGGGTGGTGGCGCCGATGACCCGGATCTCCGAGCGGCTGAGGGCGGGCTTGAGGATGTTGGCCGCGTCCACCGCCCCCTCGGCGCTGCCGGCCCCCACGATGGTGTGGAGCTCGTCGATGAAGAGGATCACGTTGCCCATGCGGCGGATCTCCGCCAGGGCGTTCTTCACCCGCTCCTCGAACTCGCCCCGGTACTTGGTGCCCGCCAGCATGGAGGACAGGTCGATGGACAGGATGTTCTTCCCCAGCAGCTCCTCCGGCACGTCGCCGGACACGATCCGCTGGGCCAGGCCCTCGGCCACGGCGGTCTTGCCCACGCCGGGCTCGCCGATGAGCACCGGGTTGTTCTTGGTCCGGCGGCTCAGGATGCGGATGGTGCGGCTGATCTCCTTCTCCCGGCCGATGACCGGGTCCAGCTGGCCGTCCCTGGCCAGAGTGTTCAGGGAGCGGGTGAACTGCTCCAGGGCCTTGGACCGGGGCAGCTCGTCCCGCACCGCCAGGGGCCGGGCCGCCGCCTCCCGGGGCAGACGCTGGCCCACGCTCATGCGCTGGTACAGGGCGCTCTGGAGCTTCCTGGGGTCCGCCCCCATGGTCCGCAGCACCCGCATGGCCATGGTGCCGCTCTCCCGGAGGATGCCCAGCAGCAGGTGCTCCGTGCCCACATAGCCGCAGCCGCCCCGGTTGGACTCGCCCACGGCGTTTTCGATGACCCGCTTGGCCCTGGGGGTCAGCCCCTGGGGCGGCGCCAGGCCGGGCAGGCCCTGGCCCACGATGCGGACGATCACGTCCCGGGTCCGCTCCTTGGTGATGTCCTGCTCGGCGAGGCAGCGGTGGGCGGCGCCCTGCTCCTCCCGCAGGAGGCCCATCAGCAGGTGCTCACTGCCCACATAGCTGTGGCCCAGCTCCTCCGCCGTCTCCTGGGCCAGCCGCAGGGCGTTCTGCGCCCTGGGGGTAAATCGGTTCTCGTACATGGTCCCACCGTCCTTACGCGTTTTCTCTCACCAGTATTCCCCCGGCGGGATTTTTTACACATTTCTCCCCCAAGGACAAGAATTACCCCTTGCTTTTTTTACAGTTCATGTTACAATGGAGACGCACCAAACTTTTAGGAGGTAACACAGATATGGCTCACAAGATCACCGACGCTTGCGTCAGCTGCGGCACCTGCGCTGAGAACTGCCCCGTTGAGGCGATTTCCCAGGGCGATACCCAGTACGTTATCGACCCCGATGTCTGCGTGGACTGCGGCGCCTGCGCTGCCAACTGCCCCGCCGACGCCATTGAGGCTGAGTAATCCCTACATAGCCCTCAAAAAAACTCCCGCCTTTCGGCGGGAGTTTTTTGATATCGGCAACGAATCATGTATGATAAGCGCTTTCCTCCATCGGATTTCGCCCCAGACCGGGCAGGCAAACAAATCCAGCCAGTTCTCCGCATACCTTCCCAATATTTGCGGATACTATCCATGTTTTCCAAGAAAAACACAGGAGGAATGGAGAAATGAAAGCGACTGGAATCGTGCGCCGTATCGACGATCTGGGGCGGGTGGTGATCCCCAAGGAGATCCGGCGGACCATGCGTATCCGGGAGGGCGACCCGCTGGAGATCTACACCAGCCGGGACGGCGAAGTCATCTTCAAGAAGTATTCCCTCATTGGCGGCCTAGACGACTTTGCCGCCCAATTCTGCGAGACTCTCTCCAAGAGCTGCGGCGCCATCTCCGCCGTCACGGACCGCGACACCGTCATCGCCGTAGCCGGCGGCGGCAAGCGGGACCTGCTGGGCAAGCCCCTCAGCCAGCAGCTGGAGCAGATCATGGAGGACCGCAAGATCTATCAGCACGCCGGTGACGAGCGCCGCGTCTTCGTCACCGAGTCCGGCGATAAATACTGCGTGTCCGTGGCCGCCCCCATCATCTCCGAGGGGGATGTGCTGGGGCTGGTGCTGTTCGTGGAGGACGGCGAGCCCCAGGTCACCGGCGAGACCGAGTACAAGCTGGCCCAGACCATCGCTGCTTTCCTGGGCAAGCATATGGAATCCTGACCCCTGACGGACCGGGACGGGAGAGGCAGCCCCCTATGCTGGGGACTGCCTCTCTTTTTGTCCGGCCCCCTGATTTCCGGTTTACATTTTCTTACTTTTGTGATATTCTGGTAGTGTCCGGGGAGTGCTGGAGACATTCCCCGGCGAATATCGAGCGGAGGAAAACGACGATGGCAAAACCTGTTTTGGTGGTGTTGGCTGCCGGGATGGGCAGCCGGTACGGCGGGCTCAAGCAGATGGACAGCGTGGGCGGCCATGGACAGAGCATCATTGACTATTCGATCTATGACGCCCGGCGGGCGGGCTTCGCGTCCGTGATCTTCGTGATCAAGCACGCGCTGGAGGCGGACTTCAAGGCCCTGGTGGGTGAGCGCATCAGCCGGGGCATCCAGGTGCAGTACGCCTACCAGGAGCTGGACGACCTGCCGGAGGGCTACGCCGTGCCGGAGGGCCGGAAGAAGCCCTGGGGCACCAGCCACGCGGTGTTGGCGGCCAGGGACCTGATCCGGGGGCCCTTTGCGGTCATCAACGCCGACGACTACTACGGCCCGGAGGCCTTCCGGGTCATGTACGACTACCTGTCCGCCCACGCCGACGGACCGGAGAAGTATCAGTACGCCATGGTGGGCTACCGGGTGGGCAACACCGTCACGGAAAACGGCAGCGTGGCCCGGGGCGTGTGCGAGGTGGACGGCGGCGGCTTCCTGAAGGAAGTGGTGGAGCGCACCTGCATCGAGAAAGACGGCGACGGCGCCCGCTTCAGCACCGACGGCGGCCAGACCTGGCAGCCGCTGGATGGCGGAACGCCGGTATCCATGAACTTCTGGGGGTTCCAGCGGAGCTTTGTGGACGAGGCGTGGGCCCGGTTCCCCGCCTTCCTGGACAGGACCCTGGCGGAGAACCCGGAGAAGGGCGAGTATTTCCTGCCCCTGGTGGTCAGCGCCCTCCTGAATGAGGGCAAGGCGCAGGTGCGGATGCTGCACAGCCCCGACAAGTGGTTCGGCGTCACCTACAAGGCGGACAAACCCACGGTGGTCCGGGCTCTGCGGGAGAAGACGGAGCAGGGCCTGTACCCGGAGAACCTGTGGGGCGTGTGAGCTGCCGGTGATTTCCTTTTTCAATTTCCTGTAAAATCGCAAATTTTTCTGGACAATCCAACCATGGTCATATATGATGACAGCTGTACCACGATGCCGTGAGGGGGGACCTGCACATGATTTTTTATTTTTCCGCAACAGGAAACAGCAAATACGTGGCCGAGCGCATCGCCGCCGCCACTGACGACCACCTGGTCTATCTGCGGGACGCCATCCGCAGCCGCAGCTACCAGTATGACGTGAGCTACGAGAGCCGCATCGGCTTCGTGTCGCCCACCTACTTCTTCGGCCTGCCCAGCATCCTGCACTTCTTCCTGGAGAAGCTGACCCTGACGGGGTACAAGGACCAGTACGTGTACCTGGTCCTCACCTGCGGCGCCAGCACCGGCGACGCGGCGGGTCAGATGGCCAAGCTGCTGAAGGCCAAGGGGGTCACCCTCTCGGCCCAGTTCGGCGTCCCCATGGTGGACAACTACGTGCCCCTGGGCAAACTGGCGGACCGGGAGGCCATGGACCGGAAGCTGGACGAGGCCGAGGAGTATATCGACGAGGCCAGCCGGGCCATCCGCTCCAAGGGCATCGGCGACTACAACCGCTGCCAGGGCATGACTCCCGGCGCCATGACCGCGTCGCTCTATCCCCTGTACGCCCACGGGCGCTCCACCAAGCCCTTCGTGGTGACGGACGCCTGCATCAGCTGCGGGCTGTGCCAGGAGCTGTGCCCCTGCGCCGCCATCACCATCACCGACGGCAAGCCGGTGTGGACCAAAAAGCAGTGCGTGCGGTGTCTGGCCTGCCTGCACCGCTGCCCCGCGGAGGCCATCCACTGGAAGAAGGCCGGCGAGAACAACGGCCGGTACTACAATCCCAGGGTCCAGCCCTGAGCCGCTGCCTGACCGCGAAGATCCCCGCGCCGGCCGTCAGGCCGGACGCGGGGATTTTTCCGGCCTGCCCCTACTTTTTAAAGAAAAACGGGGATGTAAACCCCCGGTTGACAAAAAACGACCCGCCGGTTGGTGGTCCTTCCCCACTTTTTCTGGTATGGTGGGGACTGAAAGGAGGCGGCAGACATGACCGTCGGACAACGCATCGCGCAGAAGCGCAAGGAATTGGGCCTGAGCCAGGAGAACCTGGGCGACCGCCTGGGGGTCTCCCGCCAGGCCATCTACAAATGGGAGTCAGACCAGACCCTGCCCGAGATCGACAAGCTGGTGAACTTGAGCAAGCTCTTCTCCGTGCCCGTTGGTTGGCTTTTAGGAGTAGAGGAGGAGTCCGCCGCGGCGGACAGCGGTGAGCTGACCGAGCAGCAGCTCACGATGGTCCAGGAGATCGCGGACCGCTACATCGCGGCCATCCCCGTGCCCGAAGCGCCGGAACCTACAGCCCCGCCCAGACGCCGCCGCTGGCCCCTTGTGCTGGCGGGGCTGGCCGGCGCGGCCATCGTCTTCGGCTTCGGGTTCCTCTCCGACCGGCTGGGGGATCTCCAGTCGCAGTATGCCAACCTCAACTCGTCCATGATGGGCCTCCAGACCTCCGTCTCTAACCAGATCGGGTCCATCACCGGCCAGGTCCAGTCCATCCTGGAGCAGCAGGCGTCCCTGCTGGCGGACTGGAGCTGTGAGGAGAAGGAGACGGACCTCTCCGCAAACACCATCACCTTCTCCCTCCGGGCGGTGCCCAAGACCTACGAGGACGGCATGACCGCCGTCTTCACCGTCGTCAGCGACGGCGAGACCCAGGACTTCCCGGTGGCGCCGGGACCGGGCCACGCCTTCACCCTGGAGGCGGACTGTCCCCTCACCGACGACATTCAGTTCTCCATCGCCCTCCTGACCCCCGACGGGCGGCGGCAGACCCAGCTGCTGGACCAGTGGACCGGGCTCTACATGGGCTCCTTCCCCTTCATCCACATCCCCTTCGGCGCGTCCATTGCCGACATCACCGGCGACACGCTCAAGGCGGAAAAGATGGAGTACAGGATAAGGGACGCGAGCGGCAACTTCATCGATCTCTCCGGCGCGCTCATCGATCCGCTCATCGATCTGGACGGCGCCCAGGTCCGCATGGGGCTTTTCAAGGATCAGGTGCTGGTGACATGGTATGAGACCGCCACGGATACCATCATCCTCAACGGTACGCCCGCGGAGCGGTCGTACTTCCAGCGGCCGGAGACGACGCTGGAGCACGGCCCCCTCTACCAGGAGGTGGTGGTCCTGACGGACCAGTACGGCCGGGAGCGGGTCTACGCCCAGGGCGGGGTGCAGTATTTGGAGGCAACCCATGAGTGGGTGAATGTGGACTCCGCGGATGGGTATTCGTCCGCCCCGGCGGATTGGAAATATTGAGGGGGCCGGCGGCCCCCTCCTCCGCTTTCCTGCAGTCTTGCAAGGCAGATTCGCCTTTCCTCTAGATGGGAGTATGGGGGCTCCGCCCCCACCGGACTTGATCTGCACCCTCGATGGGTGCACCCTGGGGTTACTTTTCCCTTGCAGGAAAAGTAACCAAAAGTGCACTCAAGAAAACCAGGAATGGTTTTCTTGAGAATCTTTCCTTAATTTTTGTTTCGTTCTGCGCTCCCCCTTTGGCTGGTTTTGTCTAAACCGTTCTTGCTCCCGTGTATGAGGCGTTGCGGCTACAGTGAGCATGTCCCCAAGGAGATTGAAGCGCTGGTGCACGGACTCATTGGGTGCGTTGGTCGGTTTGTCCGTTGACCTACTGCTGGTTGCTCCGTTCCACTACGCAATTGGTAGATTTCCGTATACGGTCCGCATCGGACTGCGTTCTGCTCCGTTCCACTACGCACAGGACAGATTTCCGTATACGGACTCGACAAGAACCGCGCCATCAATTGCGTAGTCGAACGGAGCAACCAGCAGTAAGAATACGGAAAAATAAACAAGCACCCCCGATGAAAGCTTTCTCTGGCCCCTAGTTCAACCATCCATCTGCCCTTAACCGTCCTCCCCGGGGATTCTTAAGGGGCCCCAGCCCCTTAAGCAATTTTTTGGTTACTTTTTGTTTGCACAAAAAGTAACCCAGGGGTGCGCCCATTGGGGGTGCCCATCAGACCCGGTGGGGGCCGGAGGCCCCCATCCCCCTGTCCATAGGGATAATCATTTCTGCTGGCCGGCAGCCATAAAAACAGGGGAAGGGGGGCTCACGCCCCCCTCCCTGTTTTTATCCCTCCGGCCAGGGTTTTCCCAGCCTTTGGTACATGGTCTTTTTGACGGCACGGAAAATATTCTCGTACCCGGTGCAGCGGCACAGGTGGCCGGAGAGCAGCTTCCTGAGCTCGTCGTCGGTGTACTCCACCCCGGCATTCAATATCTCTGTGGCCGTCAGAATAAATCCCGGCGTGCAGAATCCGCACTGGACGGCGGTCTCGTCGATGAACGCCTTCTGAATGTCGCTCAGCTCCCCGTTGGGTCCCATCAGACCCTCCAGGGTCAAAATCTGCTTGCCCTCGGCCCACACCGCCAGGTAGATGCAGCTGTTGAACGCCTCGCCGTCGATGAGGACGGTGCAGGCGCCGCACTCGCCCACCTCGCAGCCTTTTTTGACGCTGGTCATGCGGAAGTCGCCCCGCAGCATGTCCGTCAGGGACGCCCGGACGTCCACCACCGTAGTCACGTCCCGGCCGTTCAGATTGAAGTGAACCTCCTTGAACTGCTTAGCCATCGATCTCACCTCCGCACCGCTTCACCGCTTCCGTCAGGCAGCGGTCCGCCAGCTCCACCGCGATGTGCTGCCGCAGGGCCTTGGACGCCCGCCAGGAGTCTCTGGGGTGGATATCCTCCAGCACCGTGAGAGCAAACCTCTCAACAGTCGCTCTGCTCACCGGCTGGCCGGTGGCGGCGGTCTCCGCCCTGGGCGCCCGCATGGGCACCGGGCCCGCCACGCCGTAGGCAATGCGCACCCGCTCAAAGGTCCCCTTGTCCGGCGACAGGCGGCAGTTGACCGAGCAGCCGGTGGTGGCGATGTCCATGGCGTTGCGCATGGCGTACTTGAAGTAGTAGCCGTATGTGTTCTCATAGCTCTCCTTGGGGATCAAGATGGCCGTCTGGATCTCATCCGGGCGGATATCCACCTTCCCGGCGGAGAGATAGAAGTCCTTGATGGGCACCCGCCGGGTGCCGCTCTGGCCAGTCAGCTCCACGATGGCCTCCCAGGCGTGGAGGGTGGAGGCGGAGTCGGCGCTGGTGACGCCGTTGCAGGTGTTGCCGCCGATGGTGCCGATGTTCCGGATCTGGGGGCCGCCCACCATGTCAACGGCCTCCCCCAGGACGTTGATGTACTTCCGGATGATGGGGTCTTTGGTGATATGGCTGAAGCTGGTGAGGGAGCCGATGCGGATGTTCTCCTCCCCGTCGATGGTCACGCCCCGCAGGGCGTCGATCATGTAGATGGAGATCAGCTCCTTGCCGGCCCGCTTGCCCTCCCGCATCTGGACCAGCACGTCGCTGCCCCCGGCGATGATCTGGGCCTCCGGGTGCTCCAGCCGGAGCCGGACGGCGTCCTGTACGCTGTCAGCCTCATACAGTGCCTTGATATCATACATGGCTTACTGTTCCTCCTCTCTCCAGCTGTCGTGGATGAGCCCTTCCTCGCAGAAGCGGCGGTAGAGCACATGGGGCGTCATGGGCGCCTGGTCCACCTCCACGCCAGTGGCGTTGAGGATGGCGTTGCGGATGGCCGGGGCCACCGGGCAGGCCGGGGGCTCGCCCAGGGCCTTGGTGCCGAAGGCGCTGGTGGGCTCGTAGTTCTCCACGAACTGGGCCTCCAGATGGGGGTGGTCCATGACGGTGGAGAGCTTGTAGTCCAGCAGGTTGTTGTTCAGGGGCCTGCCGGTCTTGGGGTCGAACAGGAGCTGCTCGCTGAGGGCGTAGCCGATGCCCATGGACATGCCGCCGTGGACCTGGGCCGCCGCCAGGGCCGGGTTGATGAGCCGGCCGCAGTCGTGGACGTTGATGATCTTGGTGACCTTCACCTTGCAGAGGGGGATGTCCACCTCCACCTCGGCGCAGCAGCAGCCGAAGGAGTAGGCGTTGTTCTTGATCTGGTAGGTACTCTCCGCCGTGATGTGGACGCTGTGGGTCAGGCTGTAGAACGCCTCCGTGGCCAGCTGGGACAGGGGCATCAGCACCCGCCCGTCGGTGACCCGGACGATCTGGCTGTCCACGATATCCAGGTCGTACTTGGCCACCCGTGTCATCTCGTTGGCGTACTCCAGGATCTTGTCCTTCAGGATGAGGCCCGTCTGCCGGATGGAGAAGCCGGCGGTGTAGGTCTGCCGGGAGGCGTAGGCCCCCAGGCCGAAGGGCGTCACGTCGGTGTCCTGGCAGGACTGGACGTGGACGTCGGTGTAGTCCTTCAGGCCGATCACGTCCGCCGCCATCTGGGCGTAGGCGGTGTCCGCGCCCTGGCCGATCTCCGTCTCGCCCACCTGGAGCTGGATGGAGCCGTCCTGGTTCAGCACCATGCGGCAGGAGGAGTGCTCCAGGGAGATGGGCCACACGGCGGTGTTGTACCAGAAGGGGGCGATGCCGATGCCCTTCCGCACCGGGCCGGTCTGGTTCTCATACTCCCTGTGCTTGCGCTCGTAGTCCATGTAGGCGATGGCCTTGTCGAAGCACTGGTTGAAGGTGTCGAAGTAGTTCTCGTTCTTGGAGAAGCTGTCCACATACCCCACGGGCATTAGGTTCTTCCGGCGGAAGGCCAGGGAGTCCATCCCCAGCCGGCGGCACACGTCCTCGGTGTGGGACTCAAAGGCGAACATCACCTGGGGGATGCCGTAGCCCCGCATGGCCCCGGCGGTGGAGCGGTTGGTGTACACCGTGTAGCTGTCGCACTCCACGTTGGGGCAGGGGTACATCTGGGGGAAGGCCCCCATACCCTTGGCCGCGATGGAGTGGCCGTGGGAGGCGTAGGCGCCCTGGTTGGAGTAGAGCTCCAGCTTCCGCGCGGCGTAGGTGCCGTCGGGCCGGACCCAGGAGATGATGTGGATCTTCTGGGCGTGGCGGACCCGGTTGGAGACGAAGGTGTCCTCCCTGGGGATGTCCAGCTTCACCGTGCGGCCGCCCACCTGGAGGGACAGCCAGGCGCACAGGGGCTCGTACAGGGTGTCCTGCTTGTTGCCGAAGCCGCCGCCGATGTAGGGCTTGATGATCTGCACGTTGCCCCAGGGGATGCCCAGGGCCTGTCCCACCGTGCGGCGGACGATGTGGGGGATCTGGGTGGAGGTCACCACCACGATGCGCCCGTTCTCGCCGTAGGCGAAGCAGATGTGGTTCTCGATGTGGCAGTGCTGGACCGTGGGCACCTCGTACCACTTGTCCACGCAGATGAGCCCCGGCTCCTGAATGGCGGCGGCGTAGTCGCCGCTGCGGCTGGAGGTGTGCTTCAGCACGTTGTCCGGGTACTCCTTGTGGAGCACCGGCGCGCCGGGCTGCATGGCCTCGATGGGGTCCAGCACAAAGGGCAGCGTCTCGTACTCCACCTTGATGGCCCGGGCTGCCTGGGCGGCGGCCACCTCGTCCTCGGCCACCACGGCGGCCACGTCGTCCCCCCAGTACCGGACGTGCCGGTTCAGCAGGCGGCGGTCCGCCACGTCCTGGTGGGCCTCCTCCACAGACCAGGGGTGTCCGGCGGTGGGGAACTTGATGTCCGGCACGTCGAAGCAGGTGACGATCTTCACCACGCCGGGGATCTTCTCCGCCTGGGACACGTCCACGCTCTTGACATACCCGTGGGCGATGGTGGACCGGACGACTCTCGCCACCAGTGCCCCCCTGTCGCACCGGTCGTCGGTGTATTTTGCCCGGCCGGTCACCTTGTCAAAGGCGTCCACACGGGCGACACTCTTGCCTATGTTCCTGCTCATATGGCATCGGCCTCCTTTTTGAAATGGCCGGGGCGGGCTGGATGGTCCGTCCCGGCATAAATTTTATTTAGTATACCATAAAAATTTTCAGGTGTACAGCCCTTTCCCCGCTTTCCTGAAAATTTTGTCCATCGGTCAGGCCTTGGGCCCCTCCGCCACGGCGAGAACGTCCATGGGGCAGGCCTTGGCGCAGATGCCGCAGGCGATGCACTTGCTGGTGGCGGCCCCGCCGTCCACCATGATGTGGAAGGGGCAGGCCTCCCGGCAGGCGCCGCAGTTGGTGCACTTCCGCCGGTCCACGGTGTAGACGCCCTTGATGTTTTTGGTGATGGCGCCGGAGGGGCAGACCCTGGCGCACTTGCCGCACTGGATGCACACCGCCGGCGCGGGCTCGCCCTTTTTCTCCACGATGGCGAGACACGCCTTCCCCGCGTCGTCCACCTTGTAGAAGGCGCGGGCGCAGGCCCGGACGCACTCCAGGCAGCCGATGCAGGTCCGGTCCTTCCGCACCGTCAGCTTCTTGCCGGGGGCCTTCAGCACCACCGGTTCAGGCTTTTTGTAGCTGTAGGGCGTGTCCTCCAGGGGCAGGACCTGGCGGTACTTGCCGTCCCAACGGCGGTAGGCCCCGGCGATGGCGGGGGCGGTGGGGATGCAGGTGATCTCCCCGATGCCGATGGCCCCGCAGGCCACGTCCAGGCCCGGCTTGTCGATGACGATGGGCACGATCTCCGGCACGTCCGGGGCCCGGAACAGGCCCAGGGAGCCGTACTTGGCGGTGGGCTTGCAGTCCTCCACCTGGTAGCGCTCGGTGAGGGCGAAGCCCATGCCCATGACCACGCCGCCCTCGATCTGGCCCTCGCAGGACCTGGGGTTGATGGCCTTGCCCACGTCGTGGGCGGCCACCATCTTCTTGATCTTGCCGGTCTCCTTATCCAGAATGCACATCTGGGTGGCGTAGCCGTAGGCCACGTGGCTCACCGGGTTGGGCACGTCGGCCCCCAGGGGGTCGGTCTTGGCCAGATATTCGCCATAGTAGTCCGTTCCGTTCAGTTCGGCGAGGGTCTTCCCCGCCAGGGCCTCCTTCAGCTTCCCGCAGGCCCGGCGGCAGGCCTCGCCGGTGACCAGGGTCTGGCGGGACCCGGAGGTGGTGCCGGAGTCCGGCGCCTCGAAGGTGTTGGATCGCTCGTAGACCACGTCCTCCCCGGGGAGGTCCAGCAGCTCGCAGCACAGCTGGGTCAGCACCGTGCCCAGCCCCTGGCCGATGCAGGAGGCCCCGGCGAAGATGTGGACCTTGCCGCCCTCCACCGCCAGCCGGCACCGGCCCCAGTCGGGGATGCCCACGCCCACGCCGGCGTTCTTCATGGCGCAGGCCACGCCCACCGGGTCGCCGTTGGCAATGGCCCTGTCGTACTCTTCCTTCACTGCCTCCAGAGTCTCCACCAGGCCGGTCTCCGGCCCGGTGATCTGGCCGTTGGGCAGGGCCTGGCCGGGGCGGACGGCGTTGCGGTAGCGGATCTCCCAGGGGGTGATGCCGATGAGATCCGCCATCTCGTCCAGCAGGGACTCGATGCAGAAGCAGGTCTGTGTCACCCCGAACCCCCGGAACGCCCCGGAGGGGGGATTGTTGGTGTAGTAGGCGTAGCCGTCCACCTGGAAGTTCTCGTAGTGGTAGGGCCCCGAGGCGTGGGTGCAGGCCCGCTCCAGCACGGGGCCGCCCAGGGAGGCGTAGGCCCCGGTGTCCGCGACGACGTTGGCCGCCACGCCCTGGATGTTGCCGTTCTCGTCGCAGCCCAGGGAGAACTCCATCTCCATGGGGTGGCGCTTGGGGTGGATCAGCAGGCTCTCCGCCCGGCTCAGCTTCACCTTCACCGGCCGCTTGGTGAGGTAGGCCACCAGCGCCGCGTGGTGCTGGACGGTCACGTCCTCCTTGCCGCCGAAGCCGCCGCCCACCAGCAGGTTCTTCACCTTCACCTTCTCCGGCGGCAGGCCCAGCATGAGGCACGTCTCGTGCTGGGTGTCGTAGGCGCCCTGGTCCGTGGACCAGATGAGGACCCCGTCCCCGTCCGGGAAGGCCACGGCGCACTCCGGCTCCAGGAAAGCGTGCTCGGTGTAGGGGGTGTAGAAGGAGCGGGTCAGCACGTACTTGCTCATGGCGATGGCCATGGGGGCGTTGCCCCGCTGGATGTGCTTGTGGGTAAAGAGGTTCCCGGAGCGGTGGACCAGGGGCGCGTCGAAGAGCATGGCCTCCTGGGGGGACCTCACCGGCTGGAGCACCTCGTACTCCACCCGGACCTTCTTCTTTCCCTCCTCCAGGGCCTCCGGGGTCTCGGCGGCCACGATGCAGATGGCGTCGCCCAGGTAGTGGGTCATGCCGCCCACGGGGATCATGGCGTCCCAGTCCTGGACCAGGTGGCCCACCTTGACGCTGCCGGGGATGTCGGCGGCGGTGAACACCCCCACCACCCCGGGCACGGCCAGGGCCGCCTCGGTGTGGATGGCGTTGACGATGGCCCGGGGGTGGGCGCTGCGGACAGCGGAGGCGTAGAGCATCCCGTCCACGTACACGTCGTCGGGGTACTGCCCGGTGCCCAGCACCTTCTCCTCCACGTCCACCCGGTGGACGTTCTCCCCGATCTTCCAGTCCTTCTTCTCCTCCGGCAGCCTGCCCTCCCGCAGGTACTGTCCCGCCAGGCGGATGGCCGCCACGATCTTGGCGTAGCCGGTGCAGCGGCAGATGTTGTGGCGGATGGCGTGGCGGATCTGCTCCTCTGTGGGGTCCGGCACCACGTCCAGCAGGCCCTTGGCGCACATCACCATGCCGGGGATGCAGAACCCGCACTGCACCGCCCCGGCCTCGCCGAAGGCGTATGTATAGACTTTTTTCTCCCAGTCGGTCATGCCCTCCACGGTGAGGACGGAGGCGCCCTCCAATTCGTTCAGCTTCACCGTGCAGGCGCGGGTGGCCTTGCCGTTGACCAGCACCGTGCAGGTGCCGCAGGCCCCCTCGCTGCAGCCGTCCTTGGCGGAGGTGAGATGCAGCCCATCCCGCAGAAAGCGCAGGAGGCTCTGATTTTTTTCCACGGAAATCGGTGCTCCGTTGACAGTCAATGTTACCATGTCGATCCCCTCTCGTTCAGTTCCACGTCTCTCGTTGCCACGACACGTCCCGTAAAAGGACGTATACCCTTACAGGTTATAGTGTACAATACTTCTCCCAAAATTGCAAGGATTTTTGGCCCATTTTGTAGCTGGAATATCCAACCAGGAGACAGCGGACTTCACCGGCCCACGGGGCCAAACAGGCAAATGATACAAAAACTGATGGCAACTTTAGCATTTCTCATAATTGAATTTGTCCAGGTTTCTGCTAGAATAACAGGCAGGGGGGAGCATTGATGATGGACGATCTCCCCCGTGATGGAGAAATTTAATGAGATGGAGGAACGATATGTCAAATCAGATCGAGGAGATCCGCACCCTGTGCCGGGCCAACAACGTCCGGCTCATCGACTTCAAGACCGTGGACCTGACCGGCCGCTGGCACCACATCACCATCCCCGCCGAGCGCTTCAACGAGGACACCCTGCGCTACGGCATCGGCTTCGACGGCTCCAACTTCGGCTACGCCTCGGTGGAGAAGAGCGACATGGTCTTCGTCCCCGACCCCGCCACCGCCCACCTGGACCCCTTCACCGCCGTGCCCACCCTGTCCATGACCGGCGACGTGCTGGTCATCGACCAGCCGGAGAACCGGCCCTTCGGCCAGTACGCCCGCAGCGTTACGGAGCGGGCCGAGGCCTATATGCGGGAGACCGGCGTGGCGGACAGGATGGTGGTGGGGCCCGAGTTCGAGTTCTATGTCTTCGACAGGGCCAGCTTTGAGTGCGCCCCGGACCACGCCTCCTTCCAGGTGGACGCCGCCGAGGCCGACTGGAACACCGGCCGCAACGGCAGCGGCTACCAGATCTCCCACCACGACGGCTACCACGCCGCCCTGCCCCAGGACACCACCTACGACATCCGCAACGACATCTGCCTGAAGATGGCGGACTGGGGGGTGAAGGTGAAGTACCACCACCACGAGGTGGGCGGCCCCGGCCAGCTGGAGGTGGAGGTGGAGCCGGAGAGCCTCACCGAGATGGCCGACAAAACCATGGTCACCAAGTACATCATCAAGAACGCCGCCGCCCAGGCGGGCAAGACCGCCACCTTCATGCCCAAGCCCCTCCACGGCGAGGCGGGCAGCGGGATGCACGTCCACATCTGGCTGTGGAAAGACGGCCGGCCCCTGTTCTACGACGCCAATGGCTACTCCCAGCTGTCGGACACGGCGCTGTACTTCATCGGCGGCCTGCTCCGGCACGCCGGGTCCCTCTGCGCCATCACCAACCCGTCCACCAACTCCTTCAAGCGCCTGGTGCCGGGCTTCGAGGCCCCGGTGACCATCGGCTACGCCACCGCCAACCGCTCCTCCATCATCCGCATCCCGGCCTACGCCAAGACCCCGGCCCAGAAGCGGTTCGAGCTGCGGAACCCCGACGCCACCTGCAATCCCTACTACGCCTACGCCGCCATCCTCATGGCAGGCCTGGACGGCATCCTCAACAGGATCGACCCCCACGCCAACGGCTGGGGGCCTTACGACTTCAACCTGTTCAACCTGACCGACGAGGAGAAGGAGCGCATCCAGGCCCTGCCCAAATCCCTGGGGGAGGCCCTGGACGCGCTGGAGCGGGACCACGACTACCTCACCGCCGGCGGCGTGTTCCCGGAGGAGCTGATCGGCAACTGGATCCGGCTCAAGAGGAAGGAAGAGGAGGAGATCTCCCGCTTCCCCAATCCCGCCGAGTTCCTGCGGTACTACACCCTGTGATCCCGCCGCCGGGTTCACTGCCGTGAAAGGACCCGGCAGCCCGGCGCCCGTCCCGCCGGACCGGCGGGTGAGAATCAAAATTGTGCTGGAAGCACAATTTTGCGGAAAAATTTTGGACTGCAAGACTGTTTACAGAATCTGGGATCCATATATAATGATATCGATAAAACAAGATAGCGGACGGCCCCGCCGCCCGATCAAAGGAGCGCGATATCATGAATATTGTTTCGATCAATCGTTATATGGATTCCTGTGGTTTCATGCTGGTGAACCACAATGAGAAGCCCTTTGCCCAGACCGGCCGCGTCGCCGAGACGCGCTGCCCCTGGCCCTCCACCCGTGAGGACACCAACACCCTGAAAATCAAGCGGTTTTTCCTGAAGAAATAATAGGAAAATCGGATTGATGGAGAAGAAGAGGAACAGCCGGGATTTTTCCGGCTGTTTCCCTTTTATTGAAAAAGTCGGGCAGGAGCCTTGCGGCTTCTGCCCGACCGCTGTTTTTCTGTTCGATACGCTTCTCTCACTAGAAGTATGCTTCGTCACCGTGTGGGAAACGCCGGTATCGCAACGCCCTGAGAGCGATCGTAAAGTGCTTTTTGATACTTTTTCTTTCAAGAAAAAGTATCATCCGACCACTTTCTTCCCGTCCAGGTACACGGCCAGGATGCGGGTGCTGCTGACCATGGGGTCGCCGTCAGCCACTACGATGTCGGCATCCTTGCCCACCTCCAGGGAGCCCACCCGGTCCGCGATGCCCAGGTGCCTGGCGGGATTGATGGTGATGGCCTGGAGCGCCGCGAAGGGGTCCATGCCCGCCTTCACCGCCAGCCCCGCGCACAGCGGCAGATAGTGCTGGGGAATCACCGGGGCGTCGGTGATGATGCTCACCTGGAGGCCCGCCGCGGCCAGGATACCGGGGGTGGTGAAGGTCTTGTTCACCAGCTCGAACTTACTGGCGTTGGTGAGGGTGGGCCCCACGGCCACGGGCCAGCCCGCCCGGACCAGCTCGTCCACGATCAGGTGCCCCTCGGTGCAGTGCTCCAGGGTCAGCTTCACGCCGAACTCCCTGGCGATGCGGATGGCGGTGCAGATGTCGTCCGCCCGGTGGGCGTGGGCCTTCAGGGGCATCTCGCCCTTCAGCACGGGGATCAGGGCCTCCAGCTTCATGTCGAAGCCGGGACGCTTGGACAGGTCGTCCCCGGCGGCCTCCTTTTTGGCCAGGTACTCCCGGGCCTTGAACAGCATCTCCCGCAGCTTGGCGGCGGTGGTCATCCGGGCGGAGTCGCCCTTGTCCCGGTAGCAGCGCTTGGGGTTCTCGCCGAAGGCGCACTTCATGGCCACCTCGGCCTTCACCGCCATGTCGTCCACACACCGGCCGTAGGTCTTGACCGCCAGGAAGGTGCCGCCCAGCACGTTGGCGCTGCCGGGGCCCGCACCCACGGTGGTCACGCCTCCGGCCAGAGCCATGGGGATGGCCTTGTCCTGGGGGTTGAAGCTGTCGATGCCCCGGAGCTGGCAGGCGACCATGTCGCCCATCTCGTTGTAGTCGTGGCCCTCGAAGCCCACGCCGTAGTTGTCCAGGCCCAGGTGGCTGTGGGCGTCCACAAAGCCGGGATAGACCGGGCGGCCCTCCAGGTCTACCGTCTCCTCGCCCAGCAGGGGGACCAGGTCCGGGCCGATGGCGGCGATGCGTCCGTCCTGAATTCGGATGCCGCCCGCGTAGGGCTGGGGATGGATGGCGTCGTGGAGCAGAACGTTTTTCAGCAGCATAGGGAAAGCCTCGCTTTCTATGTATGATGACACAATTATACAGGAACGCCAAAGAAAAGGCAAGCGCTGCACCAAGTAATCCGCAACAAGAGAACCGCCGCCCCCCATAAGGACGCGGCGGTTCTACATTTTATATGATGTTACCGGTACAGGATCAGGCTGAACCAGGTGACGATATTCCCGCCCGCCTGGAAGGGCAGTCCGAACCGCTCCCCGGTCTCCAGAATGACGATGCCGTGGCTCTCCACGCAGGGGAACATTTTCTCCGGGCAGCGGCAGGGGCCGTCCGGGTAGGCGCATTTTTCGCACACGGCGCAGGACTCTGTGGAGAGGACGTAGGTCTCCACACCCTGGGCGCGGAACAGCGCGTTCACCTCCCGGGTGATCTCCTCATGGGGCTCCCGGGTGGCCAGGGTCTCGTCGATGTCCGCGATGTCTGCCACCTCCGTCATGGTCACCAGCAGGAGGGCGTTGGGGTAGCTGAGGCACCGGGCCCTGCACTCCTCCACGGTGCCCACGCCGGGCGGGCAGGCCCAGCTCTTGCCGTACTGGGGACAGTCGGACTCACACACCATCCGCACCCGGTCGGAGAAGACCAGCTCCTCGGTCTTGAAAAACTCATATTGGACGAGGGGCAGCTCGCTCAGCTGCCGCTCCAGCAGCGCACGGTCCATACAGGCGCCTCCTTGGTTGAGATGGGATGAGTATACCACAATTCTTCCCCGGATGCAACGGAAGTCTTGACCGTTCCGCCCTTCGGCGGTATACTGGGAGCAGTCAGAAATGGGGGGCGGGACCGTGAAGCTGTATGAACTGCTGGGCGTGGGGCCCGGCGTCACCGCCCTCATCGGCGGCGGCGGCAAGACCACCGCCATGTACACGCTGGCGGAGGAGCTCCGGCAGCGGGGGACGGTGCTCTGCTGCACCACCACCCGCATCTTCCCGCCGGACCATCTGCCGGTGCTGGCCCGCCCCACGGAGGCGGAGCTGCGCCGGGCGCTGGAGCGGCACGGCTGCGTGTGTGCCGGGACCCCGGCGGAGCACGGCAAGCTGGCCCTGCCGGAGCTGCCCATGGCGCGGCTGGCGGCGCTGGCGGACTATGTGCTGGCGGAGGCGGACGGCTCCAAGGGGCTGCCCCTGAAGGCCCACCTGGCCCACGAGCCGGTGATCCCGCCGGAGGCGGCGCGGACGGTGCTGCTGCTGGGGGCCTCCGGCTTCGGGCGGCCCGTCCGGGAGGCGGTCCACCGCCCGGAGCGCTTCTGCCAACTCACCGGCGCGGACATGGACCAGCCGGTGACGCCCGCCCTGGCGGCCCTGGCCGTCCGGGCCGAGGGCCTGGGGGACGTGGTGTTCGTCAACCAGGCGGAGACGGAGCAACAAATGGCGCTGGCAAAAGAATTGGCGCTGCGGCTGGCCTGTCCGGTCTGTGCCGGGGCGCTTCGGAAAGGGGAATGGTTATGCTTGTCGTGATCCGCGGCGCGGGGGACATCGCCACCGGCGTGGCCCTGCGCCTGTACCGGGCCGGGATGGAGGTGGTCCTCTGCGAGATCCCCGTGCCCACGTCCATCCGGCGGACGGTGTGCTTCTCCGAGGCCGTGCGGCTGGGGGAGACAGAGGTGGAGGGCGTCACCGCCCGGCTGGCGGACCTGGAGGAGATCCCGGACCTGCTGAGCCGGGGCGTGGTCCCGGTGCTGGTGGACCCGGAGGGGACGTGCATCGGGGAGCTGGAGCCCGACGCGGTGGTGGACGCCATCCTGGCCAAGCGGAACCTGGGCACCTCCCCGGACATGGCCCCAGTGGTGGTTGCCGTGGGCCCCGGCTTCACCGCCGGGGTGGACTGCCACGCCGTGGTGGAGACCATGCGGGGCCACTATCTGGGCCGGGTCATCTACGACGGCCCCGCCCTGCCCAACACCGCCGTGCCCGGCCTCATCGGCGGCTACGCCGGGGAGCGGGTGCTGCGGGCCCCGGCGGACGGGGCCTTTGAGGGGGCGCTGGAGATCGGCGACCGGGTGGAGCCCGGGGACGTGGCCGGGTATGTGGACGGCCAGCCCATGGTGTGCACCATCGGCGGCATCCTGCGGGGCCTGCTGGCCGACGGGGTCCCGGCGGTCAGGGGCATGAAGTGCGGCGATGTGGACCCCCGCTGCGAGCCGGACCACTGCCTCTGCGCCTCGGACAAGGCCCTGGCCGTGGGCGGCGGGGTGCTGGAGGCGATTTTGAACCTCTCCGGCGCGCTGCGGGAGAGCCCCGGCGCGGACTGGGAGGACAGCTTCTTCTGATCCCCGGCGACGGCATTTTATAGCGATACGCTCCTATTCTCAAAGTGAGAATAGGAGCGTATTTTTTCTCATTTTGTGGAGAAAAATTCCTTTTTTCACCTTTTTCTTCCAGATATGACGAATAGAACTTGCAGGTTCACCAATTATGGGATATGGTATTCCTCAAACCGGCGGCGCGGAATGCCGCCGAATATAGAAAGAGAGGAACCGATCATGTCCAGAAAGTCCATCCGTCCCAACATCGCCTACGACACCCAGCGCCGCTGCTTCTATGTCACGTTCCGGACCCGTCCCCGGGAGGGAGGCCCGGCCAAGCGGAAGACCAAGTGCTACCCCACCATGGAGCTGGCGATCCAGGCGCTGGACAGCCACAACGCCAAGCGGGTCCTGAGCGACGGCGGCAGGAAAAGCCTGGAGGAGCTGACCCTGGGCCAGTGGCTGCGCTACTGGCTGGAGGAGGTGGTCCAGCCCTCCCGGACCGCCAGCACCATCCACGGGTACACCACCATCGTGCGCAACCACCTGGCCCCGGCCCTGGGCCACATCCGCCTGCGGGAGCTGACCGCCGGACAGATCCAGGGCTACCTCAACGCCCGGAGCGCGGAGGGCCTCTGCGCCAACACGGTGCGGAAGCACCTGGGGGTGCTGCACTGCGCCCTGGAGTGCGCCAAGCGCCGGGACCTGGTGGAGCGCAACGTCTCGGAGCAGGCGGTGCCCCCCGCCTCCAGCCAGCCCAAGCACCACTACTACGACTCGGAGACCATGAACAAGCTGTTCACCATCCTGGCGGGCACCAGCATGGAGCCGGTGGTGAAGCTGGCGGGGTACCTGGGGCTGCGGCGCAGCGAGATCTGCGCCCTCAAGTGGTGCAACGTGGACCGGGAGAACAAGATCATCACCATCGCCGAGGCCCGCACCGCCGTCAACGGCCGCCCGGTGGACAAGTGCACCAAGAACAACTCCTCCATCCGCCGCCTGGGCTACCAGGGGCTGGCGGACCTGGAGGAGCTGATGGAGCGGCTCTGGGACAAGCGCCTGCGGGACATGGCCCGGTGGGGCGCCAACTACCAGGACCAGGGCTTTGTCATCTGCCGCACCGACGGCCACCCCTACCAGCCGGACTATCTCAGCAACCGCCTCCAGTACCTGCTGCGGCAGACGGAGCTGCCCTATGTGACCCTCCACGGCCTGCGCCACAGCTTCACCAGCATCGCCCACAGCCGCAACGTGCCGCTGTTCAGCATCAGCAAGGCCCTGGGCCACAGCAGCACCAACACCACCACGCAGATCTATATGCACCTCTTTGATGAGACCAACCTGAACGTGGTCCAGGAGGTGGGCCGCGCCATCGACAGCGGCGAGGAATAATGGGGAGGCCCTGTATCCCGGCGGGATACAGGGCCTCCGTTCCGTCCCCCGCTCAGCCGAGGTTGAGGGTCAGGGGGATGGTGAGCAGCTCAATGCCGTTCATGTAGACCACGATGCTCATGCTGAGGGTGCCGGTCTGGGGGTCCAGGCCGCCAAACTCAAACTCGAAAGTAAAGGCCGGGCCGGAGGGCTCGGTGGGGCCGGAAGGACCGGAGGGTTCGGTGGACGCCTTCTCGTAGCGGGCGTAGACCGTCATGTCACCGGTGACCTTGGTGGAGGCGGTGACCGCCTTGCCGCTGGCGTCGTACCAGCCCTGGAAGGTGTAGCCGTCGTGGGCGGGGGCGGCGGGAAGACTGCCGACGGTGCCGCCCTCCTGGACCGTGCGGGCGGCAATCACACCGCCGGTCTGCTGGTCGGTAAAGGTGACGGTGCAGACAGCGGGCGGCGTGGGGGTGTCCGGCCCGGTGCTGTTGAAGATCACCTCGGCGTTCTTCAGCGGCTCGTTGTTGGTGCTGATCGAAACGGCGTTCCATTGCGCTTGTGTACCGGGATAGTATACCTTCTCCAGGCTCTCGCAGCCATAAAACGCCCTGCTCCTGATGGTCGTCACGCTGGCGGGGATAGACACGCTGGTCAGGTTGGTGCAGCCGGAAAACGTGGAGTTCTCGATGAGCGTGACGTCTGCCTTGATGGCCGCGCTGATCAGGCCTGTGCAGTCAGCAAACGCCTCATCCCCAATGAACCAGACGCTCTCCGGAATGACCACGTCGGTCAGACCGGTGCAGCCGGAAAACGCGCCGTTCCCGATGTACGTGACACTGTTCGGAATGCTGGTGAGGCCAGTGCAACCGGAAAACGCGCTATCCTCAATATCTGTGACGCTGTTCGGGATGCTGGTGAGGCCGGTGCAGCCAGAAAACGCCCTATCCGAGATGGAAGTAAATCTCTCCGGGATGCTGGTGAGACCGGTACAGCCAATAAACATACCGCTCCTGATTCTTGTGATGCTGTCTGGAATACTGGTCAAACCGGTGCACCCCTCAAACATATTACCACTAATATATATGTCGTCATTCTGGATGACCACACTAGTCAGACTGGTGCAACCAGAAAACACCCCACCCCAAATCTCTGTGACACTGTCGGGGATGACCACGCTGGTGAGGCTGGTGCAGCCAGAAAACGCCCCACTCTCAATGTCCGTGACACTGTCGGGGATGACCACACTAGTCAAGCTAGTGCAGTTGGAAAACGCATTAAAGTCGATGCATGTGACTCTATCTGGAATGACTATGCTGGTCAGCCCACTGCAACCATAAAACGCATCACCACTGATGTATGTGACACTGTCGGGGATGACCACGCTAGTTAGACCGCTGCAGCCGGAAAACACACCATATACAATCTCTGTGATGCTGTCAGGGATGACCACGTTAGTCAGACCGCTGCAACCAGAAAACGCCTCACCCGCAATGTATGTGACGCTCTCCGGAATGACTACACTGGTAAGTCCGCTACAGCCGGAAAACACACAACTTTTGATTTCCGTGACGCCATCAGGGATGACCACACTAGTCAAGCTGGTGCAGCCGAAAAACGCATACTCCCCGATATCCGTGACACTATCGGGGATGACGACGCTGGTGAGGTTGGTGCAATACTCAAACGCATCATCCCCGATAGAGGTGACGCCCTCGGGAATGACTACACTGGTCAGATTCTTATAACCCCAAAACACATTATCCCCGATGGACGTGACAGGGACCCCTTCGATTTTCGACGGAATCACCGCTGCTGTCACTTCCCAGTCGCAGTTCGTGATTTTTCCCGTAGCCTTGTCGAAATAGATGTTTCCGCCGGTGACAGGATATGGCACTTCGCTTGATACCGCCAGGGCTGTGCCCGGTACCAGGGCCAGCGCTATACAAAGCGCCAGCAAGATGGATAACGCTCGTTTCTTCATGTCTTGATGGTCCTCCTTACATCATTCGTATTTACCACAGAATTGTTGTTCCGTGGTGGAGGAACGGTAAGACGTCTGACCGTCTTTTATTTTTTGATAAAAGGTTGCACGTTTTCGTGCAACCTTTTCGGGCCGGTTTCAAAAATTTTCTGAGAGCCGGTCTGTCTGTCATGCCCAAAAGGAAAAAATATCCTTGCATTTGGCAAAATCGCATGATAAGATATGCTATGTAGTAGCTGGGGAAATCAGCTCTATACCACGGAACAACAATTCCGTGGTTTTCTTTTTATATCACCAATTTCATCTTATCCAGCTGCCGCCGGTGCTCATACCCGGATTCCATGGTATAGATCCGGGTGGTGTTGATAGACGAGTGCCCCAGGATATCCGCCAGCCGCACGATATCCTTCTCCAGTCCGTAGAACGTCCGGGCGAACAGGTGCCGCAGGTTGTGGGGGAAGACCTTCGTCTCCGCCACTCCTGCCTCTTTGCACAGCGCTTTCATGTCGTGCCAGATGTTAGAGCGGTCCAGGGGTCTTCCGCTGCGGGTCACAAAAATGGGCCCGGCGGCGATTTTTTTCGCCCCGGCGTACTTCAGCAGCCGCCTTTGCAGCTTGACGGGGAGAAAGACGGTGCGGCTCTTCCCCTTGTTCCGCACCTGGGCCCGCCCCAGGCGCACCGCCTCCACGGTGAAGAATTGCAGCTCGCTGACTCGGATGCCGGTGGCGCAGATGGTCTCCATGACCAGCATAAGGCGCTGACTGCCCCTTTTCTCCGCCGCGGCCAGCAGGCGGCGGTACTCGTCCCGGCTCAGCTCCCTCGCCTCGTCCCGGAAAATGGTGCGCTGGACCCGGACGGATTTCAGTTTACACTCCGACCTGCCCAGAAAATCAAAGTAGCGGTTCAGCGCGGCCACGGCCCCGTTGACGCCGGAGGGGGCGCGGCTTCGGAGCAGGGTGTCCCGGTAGGCCCGGGCGGTTTCCTCGGAGATGTCCCGGCCTGCCAGCCAGGAGAGGAACTGTCCGACCTCCCGCCGGTACTTCTCGATGGTGGCGGGGGACTTGTCGTTTTTGCGGAGATAGGCGGTGAAATGGTCCATGGTGTTGCCTCCCGTGAAAAAGTCCTATATACTTTCCCGCGAAAAGCGGAAAAGTTGCACGTCTCCGTGCAACTTTTCCAAAAATTTTATTTTGGCAGGGCCGATTCCGCGCCGCCGGTCACAGCGCAGCCAGCACGGCGGTGACGAAGTCCCACGTCCGGGCCACGGACGCGACGGAGAGCCGCTCCCGGGCGCTGTGGATCTCCTGCATATCCGGCCCGATGGACACGGCGTCCAGGCCGCGCAGCTTCTCCGTCAGGATGCCGCACTCCAGGCCCGCGTGGATGGTCTCCACCACCGCGTCCTTTCCGAACTTCTCCCGGAAGACCCGGACCATGGTGTCCCGGAGGTGGGAGTCCTTGCGGTACTCCCAGGGGGGATACTCGCCCCGCTGGGAATAGGACGCGCCGAACTCCTCCGCCAGGGCCGCCAGCTTCCCGCACAGCGCGGCCTTGTCCGCGCCGGAGGAGCTGCGGACGGAGAAGGTGAGGCACAGCTCCCCGTCCTTCAGCCGCAGGCGGCCCAGGTTCAGGGAGGTCCGCACCTGCCCCGGCAGGTCCGGCTCCATGGCCTGGACGCCGTTGGGGGCGGTCTGGAGGAACCGGAGGAGCCGGGCGGTGTCCGCCTCGCTGATGGCGGCGGCAGTCCCGGCCTCGCCGGTCCAAGTGAGGGACAGGTCGGGGTCTCCCGGCCAGGACTGGTTCGCCAGCCAGGCCCGGGCGGCCTCACCGGCCGCCTCCGTCCCGCCGGGCGCCAGGAGGACCACGGCCTCGGCGCTGTTGGGGATGGCGTTGTCCTGCTCGCCGCCGTGGATGGACACCAGGCGGCAGGAGCCGATGTGGGCCAGACAGTCGCCCATCAGCTTGTTGGCGTTGGCCAGGCCCAGATGGATCATGGTCCCGGAGTGGCCGCCGGAGAGGCCCTTGAGGGTGAATGTGCACAGCTCACCGGAAATCTCCTCGGCGCGCAGCGCCGCCTTGAGATCGCACCGGGCGCCCCCGGCGCAGCCCACGGTGAGGATGCCCTCCGCCTCGGAGTCCAGGTTGATGAGGTAGGCGCTCTTCAGGTCGGACATATCCAGCCCCGTGGCCCCCAGCAGGCCGATCTCCTCGTCCACCGTAAACACCGCCTCCAGCGGCGGGTGGGGGAGGGCAGGGTCGTCCAGCACCGCCATGGCCATGGCTACAGCAATGCCGTCGTCGCCGCCCAGGGTGGTGCCCCTGGCCCGGATCCAGTCGCCGTCGAGATAGAGGTCCAGCGGGTCCCTGGTAAAGTCGTGGTCCAGTCCCGGCTCCTTGACGCACACCATGTCCAGGTGTCCCTGGAGCATGACGGCGGGGCGATCCTCATAGCCGGGGGTCCCGTCCTTCCAGATGACCACGTTGCCCATCCCATCCCGGCGGTACCGGAGTCCCCGAGCCTTGGCGAACTCCTCCGCCCAGTCGCTGGCGGCCTTGGTGTTGCCGGAGCCGTGGGGCAGGCGGCACAGCTCCTCGAAGAAGCGGAACACCGCCTCCGGCCGGAGCGCGCCCAGTACGTTCTTTTGCGTTTCCATCGTATCGTTCTCCTCCCTATCCATGATTTGTCCAAACTACATCTCGCGGGGCTTTTTTCCCGCGGGATCTTTTCCTTATAGGAGATGCACCCCGGCGGCCTCGCAGGTGTCCAGGGTGTCCTGGTCCCACAGGCTCACCTGCACCTCGCCGATGTGGCAGCAGCCGATCAGCAGCATGCACAGGCGGCTCTGGCCGATGCCGCCGCCCATGGTCAGGGGCAGCTGGCCGTTCAGCAGCATCTTGTGGAAGGGCAGTTCCCGGCGGCCGTCGCAGCCCGCCAGGGTGAGCTGGCGGTCCAGGCTCTCCTCGTCCACGCGGATGCCCATGGAGGACAGCTCAAAGGCCCGGCCCAGCACGTCGTTCCACATGAGGATGTCGCCGTTCAGCTCCCAGTCGTCGTAGTCCGGGGCGCGGCCGTCGTGGCGGATGCCGCTGCGCAGGGTCTTGCCGATCTGCATGAGGAACACGGTCTTGTGGGTCCGCAGGAACTCGGTCTCCCGCTGGATGGGGGCCAGCTCCGGGTACAGGTCCTCCAGCTCCTGGGTGGTGATGAAGGTGACCTCCCGCTCCAGCTTCACGTTCAGCTGGGGGAACGCCCGGCGGAGGGCGTCGCAGGTGTCGCACACCGCACCCACGATGGAGCGGACGGTGTACTTGAGGTAGTCCACGTTCCGCTCCTCCCGGGTGATGACCTTCTCCCAGTCCCACTGGTCCACGTAGACGGAGTGGAGGTTGTCCACGCTCTCGTCCCGGCGGATGGCGTTCATATCGGTGTAGAGCCCGTTGCCGGGGTAGAAGCCGTAGCGCTTGAGGGCCAGGCGCTTCCACTTGGCCAGGGAGTGGACCACCTCGCCGGTGGCCCCGGCCACGGCGGGGATGTCAAAGCTGACGGGCCGCTCCACGCCGTTCAGGTTGTCGTTGAGGCCAGAGTTCCGGTCCACGAACAGGGGCGCGGAGACCCGGCGGAGATTCAGGGCCAGCTTCAGATTCTCCTGAAAGCTGCTCTTGACGAACTCAATGGCCCGCTGGAGATCGTAGCCGGTCAGGGGCGTGCGGTAGCCCTGGGGGATATAACAGTTGCTCATCGTTCAGATAGCCTCCTTACGGAATGGGGATCGCACCTCTATGATACACCCATCCGGGAAAAATTGCACGAAAAAAATGCAGGGATTTCGACGATTCTTCCCGCCGGAGGGGGCGCGGTTTTGAAACAATCTTCCATCTCGCCGACCGCCGCGCCGCGGGTAATGCAGAGTGCCAAAAGGCCGCCGGCCTTTTGGCCAGTCGCAGCGCCCGGACCTCTCCCCGCGGGGAGAGGTCCGGGCGCTGGAAATATACCGGCCGCCGGGTCCGGCACTTATCTGAGGTGCAGCGTGACAGGAATGTCGAGGAGGAATATGCCGTTCATAAAGACCTGGATGCTGAAGGTCATCGTTCCGCTCAGATTATCGAGCTTCATGTGGTCGAAGTCAAAGACGAAGCGGAAGGAAGAGGAGGAATCGGAGCTCTGATAGTGCGCGTACAGGGTGGTGTCCTTGGTAAAGACGGTGCTCGTGGTGATCTTCGTCCCGCCCTCGGGCGCGGTGTACCAGCCCAGGAAGGTGTAGCCGCTCCGGGTGGGGGTGGGGAGGGAGGAGAGAGTACCGGCGGCGTTAGTGGTCAGGGTGGTCTGGCCGGTCAGTGTGCCACCGCTGGGGTCAAGGGTGACTTTATAGGTGCCTTTGGAAATTTTGGTCCAGCAGGCATAGATGGTGGTGTCCTCTGTAAAAATGATGTTGTTTGGCTCGACGACCAACCCGAGCGAGCCCTCGGGCGCGGTGGACCAGCAATCGAAGGTATAGCCGTCGCGGGTGGGGGTGGGGAGATAGTCGAGCGTACCGGAGGCGTTGGTGGTCAGGGTGGTCGGGCCGGTCAAGGTGCCGCCGCCAAGGTCGAGGGTGACAACAAATCCTATATTCTCCTCGTTCCCATAAACTTGGTCATCCAGCACCAGACTTCCAAGTGGGTCTGCTTCTGTTCCAGAAGTAAGGTGCCCAGATGTGCTATCAGTTATTGGAAAATTGGCGTAAGTTTCGACATCTGTGATATTTTCCCCATCATATCTTCCTGTAAAGACGCTCATCTTTCCATCTTCAGTACCATTGAGCAAAATCTGATAATCACTTAGTTCTGGAATAATTGCTACTTTCACATAGTCAGATGCCATCTCATCCAGAGGAACGGTAAAGAAATATGATTCATAACCAGGGGCGATTTCTGCGGAGTCATTTGTCAAATGTGCAAGCTGCGTACCATCTGGGGCAATAACTGTGACACCCACAGGGCACGCTACGCTTGTTACTTTCAGCGACTGACGATACTCAACCTGCCCATCAGAGCTATTATATGGATGCCCATCATCGTGACAATGAATATCAGCGACCTGCGCTTTTTGAAATGAAAGGAGATTAATTGCAAGTGAACTTTCACTCACCTGTTTTTGCCAAGGAGTAGTTGCCCCCATGTCGTACCAGAAATCTGGAACGCTTCCAGCCTTTTTCGCAGCATATGCTAGTTTGGATTTTTCGTACTCAATGCCGTAGTCACAGGCGAGCAATAGGGCGTTTTTATACATTTTTATGGATTCGTCAAACACCTTTGCAAACTCAAGGGGTTCAGGCACCTGTCCAAGCGGCGATACGACCGGCGGCAATATAAGTGCATTCCCATAATCCTCAGAAACTTCTTTCAGCATTCTCGCAATGATTTCTAAGGATTCTACAGATAGTAGCATCTTTTGCTCTTGGTCTATATTGGTAAAAAGATCAACTATTAATTTTCCTGATTTTAGTGCTGCATTAAGTGCCGCTAATTCTGGGCAAATCGATCCGCCTAATGCCTTTGTTGCTTTAGAACCAATAAAGCTGCCAACTAGCTTTACACATGATTTTCCGGTTTTGTTGATGACTTCATTCACAAAACTTCTATGTGCATCTTCGGCATATTGGTCCATTGTTTTAAGATAAGAATTAATTGCATTCGACAATCCATGACACATACTTACCTCACTGTATGGGTTCATTAGTTCATCTCTATACTCAAACTTATCAAGTACAGAGATCGACCTTACACGCTCGTCTGCTTGCGCGGCGATGCCCTTTAAAACAGTTTTGAATTCTGCTTTTGTTTCCGCATAGCTTTCAGCCCAACAGAGATATTGATAAGCACGTCCGATAGAATTGATTTCATCCAGGACAGAGCCCATAAACGAAAACGCATCAGTGGCATTACTCGACAAATTCTCTAGGTACTTTTTCGTTTTATTACTATCTAGGAATTGATCACCAAGTCTCTCGAATATTTCATAGGCAACCGAAAATTCTACGCTGTCTGGGTCGGCATTTTGAATTGTTCGCGCGGCTTCGACTAGCTTCGCTTTTGCTTCAAGAAAGTCTGGATCTGTCGCGTTTTTAGATAGCTTGATGACATTGTCTGAAATAGACTTAGCAAAACTACGCAAATTTTTTTGGTAGCTGATGGAGAAACTGTCCAAAATACCCTGATAAACCGTATCGCTTGCCATCAGCTGATATAAGAGAACTGAGTATTCACTGCTACCCAAATCCAAAAGAGCAATATCGGGAATTTTGAGCGTAATTTTTTTTGCATCTGCTAACGATACATCGACGAAAGCAAATGGATTTAAGAATCCTTCTATCGTATCGGCAAATGCGACAGAAATGGAGAGATCTTTATACAATTTGTTGCTCATATCATCTTCGGCATCCGCCAGAAGAAATCCCAGTCCGGATGTCATTGCCATAGGAACAATATCGCTGGCATAGGCTGTCCGAAAGTAGTTTTTGTGTTCTTCTATGTACTCTTCCTCGAACTTTTCTTGAGACACCCCGATGTCCCCTATACCACCTTCGCCCGGTCCGGTGCTGTTGAAGTGGATAGTGGCGTTGTGCAGGGGATTATTACCATCATAATCATCATAACGATAACGAATGTCAATGTGATTCCACTGCTCCTCGCTACCTGAATAGTAGACATCGGTCAAGCTGCTGCAACCTTCAAACGCATTATACCAGATGGAAGTGACGCTGTCCGGGATGACCACACTAGTCAGGCTGCTACAACCAGAAAATGTACGCATACTGATGTACGTGACGCTGTCCGGGATGACCACGCTGGTCAGGCTGCTGCAACCAGAAAACGCATTCTCCCCGATGTACGTGACGCTGTCCGGGATGACCACGCTGGTCAGGCTGCTGCAACCAGAAAACACATCCCCCCCGATGGCCGTGACGTTGTCCGGGATGACCACGCTGGTCAGGCTGCTACAATCCATAAACGCCTCAAACCCGATAAAAGTGACGCTGTCCGGGATGACCACGCTGGTCAGGCTGCTACAATCCATAAACGCCTGGACTCCAATGGACGTGACGCTGTCCGGGATGACCACGCTGGTCAGGTTGCTACAATCCATAAACGCAATATCCCCAATGGACGTGACGCCGTCATTAATCACTGCTTGCTTTACTTCTCTGCCGTACCAAGGCGAACCATAATCCCAATCCCAATCCTCCATCTCCCCTGTCCCACTGATGGTCAGGGTGCCTGTGCCCTCATCAAAGCTCCAATACACATTATCACCGCACTGTCCTGAGGTCGGTTTTTCCTCCGCCGCTAGGGCCGTCTCCGGCAGCAGGGACAGCAGCATACATAATACCAGCAGTATAGATACCAGTCGTCTTTTCATCTCTCGCAATTCCTCCTAAAATTTTGAATTTCCTGGGTACCAAAAGGATCGACAGTGATTTGCCTCGCGTGGTTCTGATATCCCGTCGTCTACCCCCCCTACTGAAAAAAGTGCGCAGCCCCGGAGAGACCGCGCACCGAAAAACGCATCTCTCCGTCTGCTGCCACGCAAACCTTCGACACCACAGGGAATGCCAAAATAGAGAGTGCATTTTTACCGAAGTAAAAACACATTCCCTGTGGTTTCATAATTTGGTTTGCGTGGCATCTTTGATTCTAACACGGAGGCGTTGGTTTTACAATCCCCTTTTTGAGAAGTTTGGAGATCATTCCGCCCTGCTCGCGATCCTGTTCCGAAAAGAAATCGCCCTTGCCGCCGCCGCCCCGCCGTGTTATAATACCCCCAACAGTACCGCACAAAGGAGACCGCCATGGACGTTGTCAACAACAAGGAGGGCAAGCCCCTCGAATATTACCTCTCCCTTTACCGGGCCACCGACCCCGCGGAGATGTCCCTCCGCAGCGGCCTGGCCTGGGACCTGGACACCAGGACCTTCACCGCCACCCTGCTGGGGAAGGAGTACACCCTCTCCTACCCGGACTACACCGTGGTGGGCCCCGCGCCCCTCACCAACGCCGAGCGCATCCTGCTGCTGCGCTACCTGCTGGAGGGGCACCATGTACAGCCCGGCGGGGAGTACCTCACCTACCGGGACTTCCCCTGGGGGGACGTGTATCTCCAGCAGTTCACCGGCCGGTGCATCAAGCGCTTCGCCTTCTCCTACGGCTTCAAGCCCGAGCTCCTGAACCGGATCATGGAGCAGATGCCCGCCAAGCGCCTCAGCCGCAGCGACTGCGGCTGGGAGGTGGAGCTGATGCCGGGGCTGGGCGTCCAGTTCCTGCTGTGGGTGGGGGACGACGAGTTCCCGCCCAACGCCCAGATCCTGTTCTCGGACAATTTCCGCTACGCCTTCACCGCCGAGGATCTGGCCAACATCGGGGATATCATCCTGGACCGGATGAAGCGGATTGGCGCCGCCCTGTGAGCGCCGGAAAATTTCCGTGAAAATTTTGTCAAACTCTATTGCATTCCGCTCCTATATGGTGTATGATACGCTATGTTTCCCGGGGTGAGGGTCCCGGGGGCAAAAATAGGATTGGTAGAGTAAGCATGGCGCGTAAAGTGGCAAGCGGCTGGGAAGTTGCCCTTGCACGAAAGGCCCCCGAGAAATAGGGCCTACGATTCCATGCTGCATCCGCTACCGGCACAACAACGGATGGATACGACGCCGATCTATGGTCATGTTGATATGGCTTTAGGTCGGCGCGGTTTTTTCACCCTTGTGCGGGCAGCCTCCATGCACGCTCGACCTCCCTGAAATAGACCCCGGCCAGGCCGGGCAAACCAAAAGGAGGAACGCAACATGAAGCGTACACTGAAAGACTCCCTCAAGAACACCTTTTCCACCCGCAACCTCACCATGATGGCCGCGCTCATCGCCATCCAGATCGTGCTGTCCCGGGTCACCGCCATCCAGGTGGCCGCCGACCTCCGGCTCAGCTTCGAGACCATCCCCCTGGCCCTGGCGGGCATGTGGCTGGGGCCCCTGCTGGGCGCCCTGGTGGCTTTCCTGGCCGATATCATCGGCACCATTCTCTCCGGCTACGGCGTCTGGTTCCCGCCGCTGGTGCTGGGCCCCATGTTCTTCGCCTGGTTCTGCGGCATCTGTACCAAATACGTGTGCAAGAGCAGTCTGGCGGAGACAAAGGACACCTGGAAGGTCCTGCTGATCACCGTGGTGGGCGGCATCATCAACACCTACGGCATCGGCCTGCTGGCCTCCACCTGGTACTCCATGCTCTTTGCGGGCAAGGAGGGGGCTTTCTGGGCCCTGGTGTACGCCAACCTCCTCCAGCGGCTGGTGAGCAAGCCCCTGACCATCATCGTCAGCTCCCTGGCCGTGTCGCTGGTGAACCGTGCGGCCTACAAGCCCGTGGTGCGGCAGATCCTGCAGCGGGCGGCATGAACCGCTGTCTATCCTAATTTTATATAAGTAAGAAAAGATCAGGTGATCGAAATGACCTACGAAGAAGCGCTGAAATATATCCACACCGTCTACTGGCAGGGCAGCAAGCTGGGCCTGGAGCGCACCCAGGAGTTGCTGGCCATGCTGGGCAACCCGGAGAAAAAGCTGAAATTCATCCACATCGCCGGCACCAACGGCAAGGGCTCCACCGCCGCCATGCTGGCCTCCATCCTGGAGGAGGCGGGCTACAGGACCGGCCTCTACACCTCCCCCTTCATCAACCGCTTCAACGAGCGGATGCAGATCAACCATGAGCAGATCCCCGACGGGGAGCTGGCGGAGCTGACGGAGCACATCCGCCCCCTGGCGGACAGCATGGCCGACCGGCCCACGGAGTTCGAGCTGATCACCGCCCTCGCCATGGAGTACTTTGCCCGGCACAAGTGCGACATCGTGGTGCTGGAGGTCGGCATGGGCGGGGAGCTGGACTCCACCAACGTCATCGACGTGCCGGAGGCGGCGGTCATCGTCGCCATGGGCCTGGACCACGTGAAGGAGCTGGGGCCCACCATGGCCGATATCGCCCGGGCCAAGGCCGGGATCATCAAGGCCGGCGGCCAGGTGGTGAGCTACGGCGGCAACCCGGACGCGGACGCCGTCATCGCCGAGACCTGCCAGGCCAAGGGCGCTGGGCTCCACAGCCCGGATTTCTCCGCCATTGTCCCCGGCAATTTCAGCCTGGACGGCCAGACCTTCTCCTATAAAAATTGGAAGGATCTGACCATCCCCCTCATCGGCAGCTACCAGATGAACAACGCCGCCGTGGTGCTGGAGACGGTGGAGGTCCTCCGCAGTGGGGGCTGGCACATCTCCGACGCCGAGGTGCGGCAGGGCCTGGCCCACACCCGGTGGCCCGCCCGGTTCGAGGTGCTGCAGAAGGACCCGGTGTTCATCGTGGACGGCGGCCACAACCCCCACGGCATCAAGGCCACGGCGGAGAGCCTGAAGCGGCTCTTCCCCGGCCGGAAGTTCACCTTCCTCACCGGCGTCATGGCGGACAAGGACGTGGAGTCCATCCTGGGCCTCATTGTCCCCCTGGCCGAGCGGTTCTTCACTGTCCGTCCCAACAACCCCCGGGCCATGTCCGCGGAGGAGCTGGCAAAGCGCATCCAGGCCCTGGGCGTCAGCGCCGTGCCCTGCCCCTCTGTGGAGGCGGGCGTGGCCGCCGCCATCCAGGCGGAGGGCAAGGACGGCGTGGCCTGCGCGCTGGGCTCTTTGTACATGAGCGGCGACGTGAGAGCCTGTTTTTCCCGGGGATAAGCGCCGGATTTGTTCAGGTTTCGCCGAAATTGACAATCTATACAAACAAGTTGTGAAAAGTTTGTCAAACATGACACTTGCAATTCCACTAGGCATTTGTTATTATTTTAACGAAAGGTGGGGCTGAGAAAAAGCCCCGCCCCCGCGGAGGGGCCGCGGGTATGCTCTTGTGATTGGCGCCGGTGTCGCGGACGATTGAAGCGCGGCGTCAAAATAAATATTTTTCCCGGGGGTGGTGAAATATCCCGGGAAACCAAGGAGGATTCCTATGGCAATCGAATTCAAGGACGGTAAGTATGTGGACCCGGTGACCGGTCATGTGACCCTGGACCCCACCGAGTACAAGGACTGGCAGATCGCCGAAGAGGCGGAGAAGACCCTGCCCCCCGTGGAGGAGTTCCGGGAGAAGCTGGGCCTGCTGCCTGATGAGATCATTCCCTATGGCAAGACTCCTAAACTGGATTTCCTCAAGATCATGAACCGCCTGAAGGACAAGCCCGACGGCAAGTTCATTGAAGTCACCGCCATCACCCCCACCCCCCTGGGCGAGGGCAAGAGCACCGTTTCTCTGGGCCTGATCGAGGGCCTGGGCAAGATCGGCAAGAACGTGGGCGGCTGCCTGCGTCAGCCCTCCGGCGGCCCCACTATGAACGTCAAGGGTACCGCCGCCGGCGGCGGCAACGCCCTGCTGATGCCCATGACCGAGTTCTCCCTGGGCCTGACCGGCGATATCAACGACATCATGAACGCCCACAACCTGGCCATGGTGGCGCTGAACGCCCGTATGCAGCATGAGCGCAACTACAACGACGAGCAGCTGGCCAAGCGCGGCCTGAAGCGTCTGGATATCGACCCCAAGCGCGTGGAGATGGGCTGGGTCCTGGACTTCTGCGCCCAGGGTCTCCGCAACATCATCATCGGCATCGGCGGCCCCAAGGACGGCTACCTCATGGAGAGCAAGTTCGGCATCGCCGTGGGCAGCGAGCTGATGGCCATTCTGGCTGTCGCCACCGACCTGAAGGACCTGCGCGAGCGTATCGGCAAGATCGTGGTGGCCTATGACCGCAAGGGCAACCCCGTCACCACCGAGGATCTGGAAGTGGCCGGCGCCATGACCGCCTGGATGCGCAAGTGCATCAACCCCACCATGTGCTACACCGTGGAGCACCAGCCTGTGCTGGTCCACGCCGGCCCCTTCGCCAACATCGCCATCGGCCAGTCCTCCATCATCGGCGACCGTCTGGCGCTGAAGCTGTTCGATTACCATGTCACCGAGTCCGGCTTCGCCGCCGACATCGGCTTTGAGAAGTTCTGGAACGTGAAGAGCCGCCTCAGCGGCCTGACCCCCAACGTCTCCGTCCTGGTGGCCACCATCCGGGCCCTCAAGATGCACGGCGGCGGCCCCACCGTCGTAGCCGGCCGTCCTCTGCCCGAGGAGTACACCAAGGAGAACCTGGAGCTGCTGGAGAAGGGCACTGAGAACCTGTTCCACCACATCGCCACCATCAAGAAGTCCGGCATCGTGCCCGTGGTCTGCATCAACCAGTTCTACACCGATACCGACAACGAGATCAAGCTGCTCCGCCGTCTGTGCGAGGAGCACGGTGTCCGCTGCGCCGTCAGCAACCACTGGCGTTATGGCGGCGAGGGCGCCATCGAGCTGGCCGAGGCCGTTGTGGACGCCTGCGAGGAGAAGAGCGAGATCAAGTTCCTCTATCCTCTGGAGATGCCTCTGCGCGAGCGCGTCGAGAAGATCGCCAAGGAAGTCTACGGCGCCGACGGCGTGGATTGGGCTCCTCTGGCTCTGGAGAAAGCCAAGCGCTTCGAGAGCGATCCCAAGTATGCCGACTACTGCACCATGATGGTCAAGACCCACCTGTCCCTGAGCCACGAGCCCAGCTGGAAGGGTGTGCCCAAGAACTGGCGTCTGCCCATCCGGGACATCCTGGAGTACGGCGGAGCCAAGTTCCTGTGCCCGATGGCCGGTACCATCTCCATGATGCCCGGCACCAGCTCCGACCCGGCCTATCGCCGTGTCGATGTGGACACCGAGACCGGCAAGGTCAGCGGACTGTTCTAATTCCCCCGGTTTTGATCCCGGCGGCGGGTTCCGCCGCCGGGATTTCCTTTATTCCCGTCCCCGGAACAGGGGCGGGGGCGCAGCCCCCGGGTCCCTTCGCAGGGGCCTCCGGCCCCTACCTGGCTTGGTAGGGACCTCCGGTCCCTGCTGACCCTGGGGTACTTTTCCCTCGCAGGAAAAGTACCCAAAAGTGCGCTCAAGGGGGCTGGGGCCCCCTTGAGAATCCCCTCGGGATGACGGTTAAGGGCAGATGGATGTTGGGACTAGGGGCCAGGGAAGGCATTCATCGGTACTGCTGTGTTGTTTTTTCCGTATTCTTACTGCCGGTTGCTCCGTTCCACTACGCAATTGATGAATGTTTCGTATCGAATCGTATACGGAAGTCTGTCCTTTGCGTAGTGGAACGGAGCAGGACGCAGTAAGACAACGGACAAAACGACCAACGCACCCAATGAGTCCCCGCACCAGCGCTTCAATCCCCTTGGGAACATACTCGCTGTAGCCGCTTCGCCCCATACACGGGACCCGGCGCGGTTTAGAAAAGACCAGCCCCAGGGGGAGCGCAAACATAAACAAAAAATAAGGAAAGATTTTTAAGAAAACCTCGGTTTTCTTAAATGCACTTTTGGTTACTTTTCCTGCAAGGGAAAAGTAACCCCGGGTTCCGGGCCGGGAGGCCCGGGCTATCGAATAGAAGCAATGAGCCCGCCGCCGCGCAGCGGCGGCAGAAAGGACTGTTGATTAAAGATGAGTTTTGCTTTTGCCGATGCGACCTGCACCGATTTTGTAAAAGAGCTGGCTTCCAACGCCCCGGTACCCGGCGGCGGCGGAGCCTCCGCCCTGGTGGCCGCCCTGGGCACCGCCCTGGGCAACATGGTGGGTTCCCTCACCGTGGGCAAAAAGAAATATGCCGATGTGGAGGAGGAGATCATCGCCCTGAAGGCCAAGTGCGACGCCCTCCAGAAGGAGCTGCTGGAGCAAATCGCCGCCGACGCCAAGGGCTTTGAGCCCCTGTCCAGGGCCTACGGCATCCCCAAGGACGACCCCAACCGGGACCAGGTCCTGGAGAACGCCACCATCGTGGCCTGCGAGGTCCCCATGCGGATCATGGAGCTGTGCTGCGAGTCCCTGGACGCTATCGCCGTCTTCGCCGCCAAGGGCAGCCGCCTGGCCGTCAGCGACGCCGGCTGCGGCGCCGTCTGCGTCAAGGCCGCCCTCCAGGCCGCCAGCCTCAACGTGTTCATCAACACCAAGACCCTCAAGGACCGAGCCCTGGCCGACGCCATGAACAACAAGTGCTTTGCCATGCTGGACAAGTACTGCCCCATGGCCGACCAGATCTTCGAGACCGTCAAGGCGGGCTTCTTCAAGTGACCGGCTCCGCCCGCTCCCGCGGGTGGTTCGACTATAATCAAACATATGTTTCACGTGAAACATCCGGAAGAAAGGATAATAGAAGACAATGGCTAAATTGCTGTTAGGAAAAGAAGTCAACGCGGCGCTGAACGCCCGCATCATTGCCGACTGTGAGGCCGTCAAGGCCCAGGGCGTCCAGCCCACGCTGGCCATCGTCCGTTGCGGCGAGCGGCCCGACGACCTGAGCTACGAGCGGGGCGCCACCAAGCGGGCCGAGACCCTGGGCGTGGCCGTGGAGAAGTTCGTGCTTCCCGCCGACGTCACCAAGGAGGAGCTCATCAAGGTCATCGAGGACATCAACGCCAACGACAAGATCCACGGCGTCCTCATGTTCCGCCCCCTGCCCAAGCACCTGAAGGCCGACGAGGACTACATCTGCAACCGTCTGGACCCCCGCAAGGACGTGGACGGCATGACCGACGGCTCCAACGCCGGCGTGTTCATGAACAAGAAGCTGGGCTTCCCCCCCTGCACCCCCTCCGCCTGCATGGAGATCCTGGACCACTACGGCATCGACTGCAAGGGCAAGAAGGCCGTGGTCATCGGCCGCAGCCTGGTGGTCGGCAAGCCCGCCGCCATGATGCTGATGGCCAAGAACGCCACCGTCACCGTCTGCCACACCCGCACCAGGAACGTGGCTGAGGAGGCCCAGCAGGCCGACATCCTGGTGTCCTCCGCCGGTGTGCTGAAGAGCCTGACCAAGGACTACGTGCGGCCCGGCCAGATCGTCATTGACGTGTCCATCAACTGGGACGAGGCCAAGGGCGGCATCGCCGGCGACGCCGTATTTGACGAGGTGGAGCCCATCGTGGACGCCATCACCCCCGTCCCCGGCGGCGTGGGCGCCGTCACCACCTCCGTGCTCATCGGTCATGTGGTGGAGGCGGCGAAGCGCACTCTCAGCTGAGAGGAGGCGCTTCTCCCTATGAAGGCTCTGAAAGAAAACCCCATCCGCACCTTCCTGACCGCGTCCACCCTGGCGTTCCTGGTGGCGGCGGTGCTGTGCCCGGACCGGGCGCAGATGTTCACCGGCCTCGCGGGCATCCTCATGTCCCCGGCCCAGATCACCAAGGACTACTTCATCATCGGTAGCGTGTCGGGCACGTTCCTGAACGTGGGACTGGTGATGGCGGTGTTCACGGTCATGCTCTACATCCCCGGCACCGTGTCCAAGGGCAGCACCGTGGCGGCCTACTTCCTCACCGCCGGGTTCTCCACCTGGGGCATCAACTTCCTGAACATCTGGCCTTTCGTGCTGGGCGTACTGGTGCTGTCCCTGGTGAAGCGGAAGCCCTTCTCCCAGTACGTGGACCTGGCCATGTTCTCCACGGCCCTGTGCCCCCTGGTCAGCGAGCTGCTGCTGCGCTACCCCAACGCGGAGGAGGTCCACGGCATCACCTTCACCAGCGCCCTGCTGGCCCTGGCGATCGGCATGGCGGTGGGGTTCCTGACCCCGGCCATGGCGGCCCACTCCCCCAACCTCCACAAGGGCTATGACCTGTACTCCGCGGCCCTCCCCGGCGGCCTGCTGGGCTTCTTCCTGGTAGCCACGCTGTACAAGACCCTGGGCCACGACGTGCCCGCCATCACCCCCACCCTGGGCGACGGGCGGCCGGAGATCGTGTGGACCTTCTGCGGCATCTTCTTCGGGCTGTGCATCCTGGGGGGCTTCCTGCTGAACGGCAAGAGCTTCAAGGGCTATCTGGACCTGCTGAAAGACACCGGCCATAAGGCGGACTTCACCAGCAAGTACGGTCCCGGCCTGGCCATCATGAACGTGGGCGTCTACGGCCTCTTCATCGTGGCATACTATATCCTGGTGGGCGGGTCCTTCAACGGCGTGACCCTGGGCATCATCTTCTGCATGGTGTGCTGGGGTGCGGCGGGGGCCCATCCCGGCAACACCTGGCCCATCATGGTGGGCTATGTGCTGGCCAGCTTCCTGGGTGTCAACGCGGCCAACGCCCAGGCGATCATGATCGGCCTCTGCTTCGCCAGCGGCCTGGCCCCCATCGCCGGTGTCTACGGCTGGTGGGCGGGCGTCATCGGCGGCGCGGCCCACTACGCCCTGGTCACCTCCGTCCCGGCCATCCACGGCGGCTTCTGCCTGTATAACGGCGGCTTCACGGCCCTGCTGATCGCCGTGATCATGGTGCCCCAGCTGGAGAGCTTCTGCAAGACCAAGGCGGAACGGAAGGCCGCCAAGGCCCCGGCGAAAAAGTAGTTCGTAAGTAAGGAGGCGCATCCCGTGACCAAGGCGGAACTGCGCGCGGCTGTTGCCGCGAAAGTGGCAAATCTCTCTCCCACCTACTGCCAGGAGGCAGACAGCAACATCTGCTCCCAGGTGATCCGGTCGGAGCTGTACCGGAACGCCCGGACCATCTTCTGCTACGTGGGCACCAGCCGGGAGATCAACACCATGCCCCTGCTCCGGGCGGCGGTGCGGGACGGCAAGGCCCTGGCCCTGCCCTACTGCCAGTCCTTGGGGGTGATGGAGGCCCGCCGGGTCCAGAACCTCAGCGATCTGGTCACCGGCAAGTACAACATCCTGGCGCCCAAGCTGGAGTGCCCCGTGGTGGAGCCGGAGGCGTTCGACCTGGTCATCGTCCCCTGCTGCACCGCCAACGCCAAGGGGCAGAGGCTGGGCTACGGCGGCGGGTTCTATGACCGCTACCTGACGAAAGTAAAGTGCCCCACCATGCTCCTCTGCCGCCGCCACATCCTGGCGGAGGACATCCCCATGGAGCCCCACGACCTCACCATGGACTATCTGGTGACGGAGCGGGGGATCGTGGACTGCCGGCAGGTCCGGCTGTGACCGGGCGGCACAGAAAATTTTCTCCATAGGAACGGCGCGGAACAGAGGCCTCTCTGTTCCGCGCCGGTTTTTGATGCTTTTTCAATACTTTTTCTTGAAAGAAAAAGTATCAAAAAGAACTTTAATATCGCTACCAAAGCGCTGTGATACCTACATTTTCCGCACGGTAACGATGCCTTGTCCCGGCCGGAGGATCGCATCATTCGTCACGCTTGTCCCGCTGCTCTCAAATTGTTTCAAGTTTTTTAAATTTTTACAATTCCCCTTGCAATTGCCGGCAAATACAGATATACTACTTCTGTTATGAAGAAATATTATGTTATACCAAAGTTGAATTTGGCCGTGCTCCTCTCAGCGGCGCTGCTGCTGGGAGCGTGTCTGTTGCGGATCGTGTACTACGCGGGTGTGCAGGCCTCCGTTGGGGAGCTCTGGCTGCAGGGGGTCCTGCCGGTCTTCGCCGGGCTGTGGCTGCTGGTGATGCTGTTCACCTCCGCCGCCGACCGGCTCCACCGGACGTTCCTGCCGGTGCTGCTGGGGCTGGTGTTCTTCGCGGTGAAGGCTGCGGCTTTCCCGGCCATGCAGCGGTATCTCTGCTGGGCGCTGTATATCGCCGCGGCGGCGGTGTACTGGCTGACGGTGACCAGGGCCCTCAACAAGTGGATCTTCGCCGCCATGACGGCCTGCGCCCTGGCCTACCACGGGATGGTGGAGGACTTCTGGCAGCACAAATACCTGAGCCTCTACACCACCGCCCTGTCCGGCGGCCGCACCGCCCGGTGGTATCTCCTGGCGGAGGGCACGGTGCTGATGGCCATGCTGGCGCTGCTGCTCATCGCCGTGGCCATGGTGCGGCGGGAGACCGACGGCTGGGCGCCCTCCTGGGGCGACCGGAACGACGGACGCCGCCTCCACAGCATCACCCCCATCTATGCCGTCTCTCCCTATATCATGGTCACCCGCAACACCGCCTCCGATTTTCTGCGGGACACCATGGAGTGCTCCAAGCTGGATGTGTATATCCGCCACAAGCGGCTGGAGGGCCTGGACGGGTTCGGCGTGATGCACGTGGTGCTGGCCGCCTACGCCCGGTGCGCGGCCCAGTATCCGGGCCTCAACCGCTTCCTCTCCGGGCAGCGCATCCACAGCAGGGGGGAAGAACTGGAGGTGGCCCTCGTCGTCAAGCCGGAGATGTCCACCACCTCCACCGAGACGGTCATCAAGGTCTACCTGGCCCCCACCGACACGGCGGAGGAGGTCTACCGCAAGCTCCAGGAGAAGGTGGACGCCGTCAAGTCCACCACCGTCAGCCAGAACAGCTTCGATCTCCTGGCCAAGGTCGTCAACTTCATCCCCGGCCTGCTGCTGAAATTCACGGTCTGGTTTTTGAAGCTGCTGGACTACTTCGGCCTGCTGCCCCGGTGGCTCACGAAGCTGAGCCCCTTCCACGGCTCCCTCTTCATCACCTCCATGGCCTCCCTGGGCATCCCGCCCATCTACCACCACCTGTACGACTTCGGCAATATCCCCGTTTTTATCTCCCTGGGCAAGAAATACCGCCGCCGGGAGGTGGATAAGGACGGCAAGGTGGTGATCCACCGCTACATGGACTACACCTTTGTGACGGATGAGCGCATCGTGGACGGCTTCTATTACGCCTCGGTGCTGCGCTGCTTCCGGGGGCTCCTTCAGGACCCCGCCCAGCTGGACGTCCCGCCCGAAACGGTGGCCCGGGACGTGGACTGATTACCCCCGCATACCGGCGGAGGCAGACGCCTCCGCTTTTCCGCGGACGGACAATGTTCCACCTTCCCAAAAATTTCCACCGAGGAATTTTCCGGAAGGTGTTGACAAACCGGCTACAACCTGTTACAATTTGGTTACAAAAGATGACAAAGTCAAAGAAGGAAAACAGACCAGAAGGATGTGACTCTATGGCAGACAAGAAGGATGGACTGGTCTACAAAAACCACCCCCTGCGCCGTGTAGGGAATATGATCTACTACGGTTCCATGGCCGATCCCTACATCATCTTCATGCAGGTGAAGGAGAGCAGGAAGGAAAACGACCTGGAGCTGGCCACCAGAGTAACGGTGGAGCTCCAGCGCACGGCGCCCGAGCTGAAGAGCCGGGACCGGGTGGTCAAGCGCAGCGAGAAGGACAGCCTCTATGCGGCGATGGATATTTCCGCCATCTGGCTGGACCGGGCGCTGGCGGGCAAGTAACGCCCCACACTACACATAAGAAAATCGAGGAAAGTACAAATGAAGAAGCTGTTGAGCAAGGTAACTCTGCTGGCCGTACTCACGGTCATTCTCCTGACTGTCACCGCCGCGGCCGCTGACCTCGGCACCGGCATCATCACCGCCGATTCCCTCCGGATGCGCAGCGCCCCCTCCACAGACGCCTCCACCGTCACCTACCTGAGCATGGACACCGAGGTCCGGATCCTGGAGAAGCTGGACGGCTGGTACAAGGCCACATGGCAGGACTGCACCGGCTATCTCTCCGCCGACTATGTGAAGTTCACCCCCGCTGAGGGCGTCATCGATGTGAGCGGCAAGACCGGCGTCATCAGCGGCACTAACGTCAACTTCCGTTCCGGCCCCTCCACCAGCACCGGCGTGATCACCATGCTGGATATCGACACCCAGGTGTCTCTCGTGAGCCTGGAGGACGGCTGGTGCAAGGCCGTCTGGCAGGGCCAGGAGGGCTACATCTCCGCCGACTACGTGTCCGTGGACGGCCTCCCCGTGGTGGACCCCCAGGGCGTCATTACCGGCGACTGTGTCAATGTCCGCAGCACCCCCAGCACTGACAGTGAGATCGTCACCAAGGTCTATGAGGGCGACGTGCTGGACCTCATCTCCGTGAAGGACGGCTGGTACAACGTCAGCTTCAACGGTGTCACCGGTTACATAAACGCCGATTACCTGCGCATCTACAGCGGCGCCAGCGTCACCAAGAGTTCCGGCAGCGGCAACCAGTCCGTGGTGGATACCGCCCTTGAGTATCTGGGCGTTCCCTACGTGTACGGCGGTTCCTCCGGCAAAGGCTTCGATTGCTCCGGCTTCACCATGTACATCTACGGCCTCTTCGGCATCGACCTGCCCCACTCCGCCAGCTCCCAGTGGAACAGTCTGGGCACCTCCGTGTCCCGGGATAATCTGCAGCCCGGCGACCTGGTGTTCTTCAACGACCCGTCCATCAGCGGCGGCAAGCCCTGCTCCCACGTGGGCATCTACGTCGGCGACGGCCAGTTCGTCCACGCCTCCTCCGGCTCCAACAAGGGCGTCGTGGTCAGCGACCTGAGCACCAACTACTACGCCACCTATTATAAGGGCGCGCGCCGTCCGTAATAGCAGCCAACAGTAACAGAACAGAGGACCGGGTCCCTTGGGGGCCCGGTCCTTTCTTGTGCTGACAAGGAGAATCTAGGAATCGCAGCGTTTTGGCAGCGAGGTCAACATACATTGGTGCCATTTGGACTTTTGAAGAGGAACACCTGCTCGTCCTGCAGATCCAGGTCTGCATACACAATCTCGTACCCTTCTAGAAGACGAAGCGCCTCCGACGCGGTATAAGGGTGGAGGATCATCCCGCGGCGGCTCCCGGATGTGTAAAGTAGGCTGCCGTCCGAAAGGATCTCGTGAGGTGGGGACATATCGTCCTCCTCTGGCCGGTCAAAGGACACCATGATAAGGCCGCCCGGTCTTGTGATGCGGCACAGCTCCGAAAGGGCAGCTTTTGCGTCTGCAACGCTCATGTGGTCCAGCACCGAGTTCGCTACGGCTCCGTCGAAAAAAGCGTCCGGGTATCCGGTCGATAAAATGTCGGCAGACTTGACATGGGAACTGTCGAAGCCATAGTGCGCAAGACCCATGCGTGTGAACATCGCCGCGGTCGGAGAGACGTCGAAGCTGTAGACTTCAAAGCCGTTCGAGGCCAAGGCCACCGAATACGCGCCATAGCCGCAGGCGGCGTCGCAGATGCGGACGGTGCCGGAGTCCTTAAAAATGTCGATAGCACGCGACTTCAGCCTATAGAAGCGTTCGAGATGCGAAAACAGAGCGCCGCTATCCTCGCGGGACCAGAGGTCCTCCCATAAAGTGTCGTTCAAAACATCACCTCCAAAGCGTGATACCGAAGCATTTTACAACGAAATCCTGCAAAAGTCAACAAATGGGGAAAGATCTTCGTACCGGAACCGATGACGAGACTGTTGATAAGATCGGGTTTCTCTGCTATACTTACCACAGATCCAAGGGGTGCCGGCGCATGCCGGCTGAGATGAGACGTATCGCCGTCCGGTCCCTCAGACCTGATCCGGGTAATGCCGGCGTAGGGATGCGATCAGTGGAACGTCAGTGACACCGCACACCCGCGCCTTGCGGGCCTGCGGTGTTTTTTTGTTTTGCCGCCGGTCCGCGGGCACGTCCCATCCATTTTGAAGGAGGAAGCAAAACTATGCGGTACAAAACAAAAGCAATCTGTGAGGGGGCCATCATGGTGGCCCTGGCCCTGGTGCTGGACTATCTGAAGGAGCTCATCCCCTTCGGGCACCTCCCCAACGGCGGTTCCCTGCTGAACATCAGTACGCTGCCCATCGTGTTCTTCGCCATCCGCTACGGCGGTGGCTACGGCGCCATCGTGGGCTTCGCCTTTGGCGGGCTCGACTACATGATGGGAGGCGAGGCCATCGACTGGACCACCATCATCTGCGATTACTTCCTGGCTTTTGCCATGCTGGGCCTGGGCGCGGGGCTGTGCAAGGGGAAGAAGTGGAGCGCTATCTGGGGCAGCATCCTGGGCGGAGCCCTCCAGTTCCTCTCCAGCTATCTGGTAGGCGTGTTCGTCTGGGGCAAGTGGATGCCGGAGACGTTCATGGGCATGACCATGACCACCCCCTGGTTCTATTCGTTCCTCTACAATATCACCTGGGCCGCGCCCAACACCGCGCTGAGTGTGTTTCTTTTCTATCTGTTCTACCGGATGAGACCGATGGAGCGGTATCTGCTGCGGCAGGACCTGCAATAATCAAAAAAGAGCGCCGGGGACGGCGCTCTTTTTCGCATATGGACCCAATCCGCTCTTGACAGTCCCCCCGCCTTCTGTGGTACTATGTAGCCAACACGGTACGAGAGGGGAGGGGGCCATACGGAAAAACAGAAGCTTCGCTCCGACATTCTGTTGATTCTGGGCGTCCTGCTGGCGGCGGCGCTCCTGTACCTGTTCCTCCGCCCCGGCGCTGCCGGCGGGTGGGTGGTGGTGACGCGGGACGGCGTGGAGACCGCCCGCTATCCCCTCGGCCAGGACAGGACCGTCACCATCGGGGACGGCGACTACAACGTGCTGGAGATCAGGGACGGTGCGGCTGCGGTGATTGAGGCCAACTGCGGCGACCACACCTGTATGCGCATGGGCGCCATCTCCCGGGACGGGGAGACCATCGTCTGCCTTCCCCACCATTTGATCGTGTCCATTGAGGGCGGCGAGGCCGCTCCCTTCGACGCGGCGGCGCAGTAGAGGAGGGGCGGATATGGGTAAAAATGTGGCGCGGTACGCGCTCCTGGTGGCCCTGGCTATGGTGCTGTCCTGGCTGGAGAGCCTGGTGCCGGTGGCCGCCGCCGTCCCGGGGATGAAGCTGGGGCTGACCAATCTGGTGGTCATCTTCGCCCTCTACCGGCTGTCGGAGCGGGACGCGGCGGCCATCTCCCTGGTGCGGGTGGTACTGGTGTCTCTGACCTTCGGCAACGCCTACAGCTTCGCCTACTCCTTGGCTGGGGCGGTGCTGAGCTTCGCGGTGATGGCGGTGCTGAAGCGCACGGGCCGCTTCTCCATCGTGGGCGTCAGCGTGGCCGGAGGGGTGTGCCACAACATCGGGCAGATCCTGGTGGCCATGGCGGTGCTGGGGACGGCGCGGCTGGCGTGGTACCTGCCGCCCCTGCTGGTGTCCGGCACGGCGGCCGGCGTGGCCATCGGCCTGATCGGCGGGACCGTCACCGAGCGGATCAAGCTATAATCCTTTTTCTTGAAGGAAAAAGGAGCAAAAAGAACTTTACTATCGCTCTCAAAGCGTTGCGATCCCTGCATTTCATGCACGGTAACGATGCCTTGTTCTATTGGAGGATCGTATCAGAAAGCCCAAGCGGGGGGAAAGGCTTGCGCCCTTCCCCCCGCTTGGGTTTTGAGAAAAGAGAATGAAGAGAGAGAAAAGAGAGAAACTCGTAATCTGGTTTAGAAGCCGTAGCCGAAGAAGCGGTCGAAGAAGTCCTCCATGCTGCCGTCGTAATTCCCGCCCTCGGACTGGTCAGGGTAGCCGTTCCAGTCCTGCTGGCTCTGCTGGGGTTCTTCCTCCTCCTCGGGCATATCGGTGGTGCTGCCGAAAGTGAGCTCGGTGGTGTAGACCTTGCCGTCCCGGACATAGGTGACGGTGGCGGTGTCCCCGGCGCGGTAGCTCTTGCTGCCCACGGCGGACTGGAGATCGGCGAAAGAGCTGATCTGGGTGGTGCCCAGCATGGTGATGACGTCGCCCGCCTGGAGGCCCGCCGCCTCGGCAGGGCCGTTCTCGGTGACCTCACCGATATAGGCGCCCGCGGACACACCGGCGTCGGGATACCGGGCCGCGTCGCCGCCCTTGATGCCCAGCCAGGCGTGGCTGGTGACCTGGCCGTTCTCCATGATGTCTTTGATGAGGTCCATCACGTCCTCAATGGGGATGGCGAAGCCCAGGCCCTCCACGGAGGTGTTGCCGGAGCTGTTCTCAGACTTGGCGGCCACGATGCCCACCACCTCGCCGTAGAGGTTAAAGAGAGGGCCGCCGGAGTTGCCGTGGTTGATGGGGGCGGTAATCTGGATCATGTTGAAGGGGGTGCCGTCCAGGTTGATCTCCCGGTCCAGGCAGGACACGCGGCCGTCGGACAGGGAGAAGGTCAGCTCGCCCAAGGGGTTGCCGATGGTCATGATCTCGTCGCCTACCACCAGGCTGCCGCTGGCGTCGATGACCACGGGCTTGAAGGTCTCGCCCTCCTCGGGCTCGATCTTCAGCACGGCCACGTCGTAGTCGGAGTCGCCGCCCACGATCTGTGCGTCATAGGTGGAGCCGTCGTTGAGGGTGACCTGGGTGCTCTGTCCGCCGTTGATGACGTGGTAGTTGGTGACGATATAGCCGGTGTCGGTGATGATGAAGCCGCTGCCGGAGCTGGCGTTCATCACCGGCTGGCCAAAGAAGTTGTACCCGGCGGAGCTCACCACGTTGATGCTGACGCAGCTGTCCACGTTGGCGGCGTAGATCTCCTCATAGGTCAGCTTCTGACTTCCGGTAATGCTGACGGTCTGCACATCCACGGGCTGGCGGTCGCTGACCATGATCTGGGCCTGGCTGTTCCTGTCCTCACCGGTGCGCCCGCTGAGGAACCAGCCGGCGCCGAAGGTGATGCTTAGCAGCAGGGAGGCGCAGAGGACGATGGCCACCACCCGGGGCCAGCGGCGCTTCTTGGGGGGCTGTTCCGGCTGCCACCCCATGGGGGGCGTGGTGGGGGGAACGGGCTGGGTGGGTTGGTAATTGTAGTGGTACTCATATTGGCTGCGATCTTCTTCGTTGTTCTCGAACATATCGATCGACCTCCTGAGAGAAATTTGTTTGGCCGGGGTTTGTCCCTGTCGATGGTCATAAGATACCGCCCATTTATGACAAGAATATGAAGAATCTTTGCAAAGACTTTTAACATTTGGGAAACCGTTTGTGAACTTGCCAACACGGGGAAACAAACCGTTTGGGTACATGGGGGCCATAAAAAGGGCCGCGCCCGGCTGGGCGCGGCCTCTTGGATAGGATATGATGTTTTACGGAAATTACTCTTCTTCCTCCGCAACGTCGTGCTCGTGGGCGCAGCCGCAGCTCTCGTCCACCACGCAGTGGACGCCCTTGCGCTTGTAGTAGTCGTTGATGGCGGCCTTAATGGCCTCCTCCGCCAGCACGGAGCAGTGGATCTTCACCGCCGGCAGTCCGTCCAGGGCCTCCACCACGGCCTGATTGGTGAGCTTCAGCGCCTCGGAGAGGGGCTGGCCCTTGATGAGGTCCGTGGCGATGGAGCTGGTGGCGATGGCGGAGGCGCAGCCGAAGGTCTGGAACTTCACGTCCTCGATGATCTCGTCGTCGCTGATCTTCAGGTACATCCGCATGATGTCGCCGCACTTGGCGTTGCCGACCTCGCCGATGCCGTTGGCGTCCTCAATGGAGCCCACGTTGTGGGGGTGGGCGAAGTGCTCCATGACCTTTGCGCTGTATTCCATAGCCATAACAGATGACTTCCTTTCTGATTTAAAATAGATTCGCCGTTAGTCCTGGTACGGGTCGGGCATCTTCTCCAGCATGTGCATCCACACCGGGCTCATCTGCCGCAGGGTCTTGACCACCTGGGGCACCTGCTCCAGGATGTAGTCCACTTCCTCCATGGTGTTGTACTCACAGAGGCTGAGGCGCAGGGAGCCGTGGGCGATCTCGTGGGGCAGGCCCAGGGCCAGCAGCACGTGGCTGGGGTCCAGGGAGCCGCTGGTGCAGGCGCTGCCGGAGCTGGCGCAGATGCCGGCCAGGTCCAGGCGGAGCAGCAGGCTCTCGCCCTCGATGCCCTCGAAGCAGAAGCTGACGATGCCGGGGGCCTTGTGGTCCGGGTCGCCGTTGCAGTGGGAGTAGGGGATCTTGCTGAGGCCCTCGATGAGCTTATCCCGCATGGCCGTCACATGGGCCATGTTCTCGGGCAGGTGCTCACAGCTCTCCTGCATGGCCGCCGCCATGGCCAGGATGGCCGGGATGGCCTCGGTGCCGCCCCGCTTGCCCCGCTCCTGGGCGCCGCCCTCGATGAAGTTCTTCAGCTTGATGCCCTTCCGGCAGTACAGCGCCCCCACGCCCTTGGGCGCGTGGAACTTGTGGCCGGAGAGGGACAGCATGTCGATGTGGTCCGCCTCCACGTCCACGGGCACGTGGCCCACGGCCTGAACGGCGTCGGTGTGGAACAGGATGCCCCTGCTGCGGCAGATGGCGCCGATCTCCCGGATGGGCTGGAGGGTGCCGATCTCGTTGTTGGAGAACATGATGGTGACGAGGCAGGTGTCGGGCCGGATGGCGGCCTCCAGCTCCTCCACCCGCACGATGCCGTTGGAGTGGACCGGCAGGTAGGTGACCTCGAATCCCTGCTTCTCCAGCTTGGCCAGGGTGTGGAGTACGGCGTGGTGCTCGATGGTGTCGGAGATGATGTGCTTCTTCCCGGCCAGGGCCCCCAGGCGGGCGCCCTCGGTGATGGCCCAGTTGTCGGCCTCGGTGCCGCAGCCGGTGAAGTAGATCTCCTTGGGGGAGGCGTTCAGGCACTTGGCCACGGTCTCCCGGGCCCCAATGAGGGCCATGTTGGCCTCACGGCCCTTCTGGTGGAGGCTGCTGGGGTTGCCGTACATCTCGTGCAAGGCGGGGAGCATGGCCTCCAGAGCGGTCTTGCTGACGGCGGTGGTGGCCGCGTTGTCGGCGTATACGAACATGGCTGGAAATTCCTTCTTTCTGTCCCCGGCGGCAACCCGCCGGACTGGTTCTCCTAAATCCCTATATGGGAATAGGACTTCTCTGATTTGATATGATACGGCATCCGGGAGGAAATGTCAATAGGGCGTCAGCAATTTCCTTTTTCCAGGGGCGCTCCCTGGCGGGCGGCGCAGCGGGCGTCGATGCGGCGCTGCTTGTCCACCAGGTCGGCCAGGGTCACGTGGTCCACCACGTTGCTGATGGCCATATCCACCTGCTCCCACAGGTCCAGGGTGACGCACTCCCGGCACCGGGCGCACTGGTTCACCTCGTCGTCCAGGCAGGACACCGGGGCGATGCTGCCCTCCACGGTGCGGAGAATCAGGCCCACGGTGTAGTCCTCCGGACTGCGGGTCAGGTGGTAGCCGCCCTTGGCCCCCCGGACGCTGCGGACCAGGCCGCTGCGGACCAGCACCGGGATGATCTGCTCCAGGTACTTCTCGCTGATGCCGTGGCTCTCGGCCACGGTCTTCACAGACAGGTTGTTGCCCTCATCCTCCATGGCCAGGGCCAGCATCAGGTGCAGGGCATACCGGCTCTTGGCGGATATCTTCATGGGACCGCCTCCTCTCAATTCCTATTCTATTCCAGGAATTAAACGCTGTCAAGAGCGATTTTTTGCCGGTATCCCGCCTAGCCTTCCCCGATCTCCGGTCCATATCCGGGAAACAAATCTCCAAGAATGACACTTTCTGTCAGAAACTCCCTGTTTCCGAAATTGACGGGCAGCGGAAATTCTGTTATAATGAAAGCATATTTCAAGGAAACGAGGTTCCCCTCATGAAAAAACGGATCTTTTCACTTCTCTTGATTTTAGCCCTGGTGTGGGCGGCGGCGCCGCCCGCCTCCGCCGGAGCGGGCGGATATACCGACGTGCCCGCCGGTCACTGGGCCGCCAAGGATATCGCCCGGGCCACGGAGCTGGGACTCTTCCAGGGGGTGGGCGACGGGAAGTTCGGCCTGGGCCAGTCCATCACCCGGGCGGAGTTCGTCACCGCGCTGGTGCGCTTCTTCGGCTGGACCCAGGTGCAGCCGGAGACGCCCTCCTTCACCGACGTGCCGCTGGGGAAGTGGTACGCCAAGGCGGCGGAGACCGCCCTGGCCAACGGCGCCGTCGCCGCCGCGGACGCCGTCTTCCGGCCGGACAGCGACATCACCCGGGCGGAGCTGGTGGAGATGCTGGTGCGGGGCATGGGCTACGCCTCCCTGGCCGGACACGCGGCGGACGCCTATGATTCGGATTTCTCCGACGTGACCGCCAAGGAGGGGTTCATCACCCTGGCCCACGACATGGGCATCGTCAGCGGCGTGGGCAAGGACAGCTTTGACCCGGACGGCACCGCCACCCGGGAGCAGGCCGCCGTCATCCTGGTGCGGACCTACGACCGCTGGTACGCCGGCACCGAGAAGGTGACCGAGGCCGGCAGCGGCGACGTCACCGTCATCGCCAGGGCGCCGGAGGCCCAGCCGGGCACCGAGATCCCGCTGACCCCGCTGGAGCCCCTGCCGGAGCTGTATGACGCGCTGCGCAAGCTCCGGGCCGGAGGCCAGGACATGAGCAAGGCCGTGCTGGCGCTGACCGGCGGCGGCATCCGGACCCTCACCGCCGGTGGACAGCTCCTGGGCAGCGCCCCCGTCACGGCGGAGGAGGTGGCCCGGCTGCTGGAGAAGGAGGGCACGTCCTCCTACTACTCCGACCGGTATCAGAGCGCCTACTTCATCTACCACCCCAACGACGAGCAGACCGCCACGGTCTGGTACCAGAGCCCGGAGAGTCTGGCCGCCAAGCTGCAGCTGGCGCGGCTTTTCGGCGTCACCAGATATTTGGTCCAATGAGAAAACACCCCTGGGCCGGCTGGATGCGATCCAGCCGGCCCAGGGATTTCATTATGACGGGTTATCCTTGTGACTGTTTTGCGTGCGCCTCCGGATCAGCAGAATGATCCCATACACCCCCCAGGCCGCCGCCACGCCGGCTGCGGCGATGCCGGTGATGAGGGCGAGGATGAGCCCCACCAGCTGGTTGCCGGAGATCGCCCCGGCGGAGTAGGACCCGAAGACCCCCAGGTACTCCGCCACGCTGAGCAGCAGTCCCAGCAGGATCAGATACAGCGGAATGCACTTGACCGCTTTCCGCCTGCATTTGAGACACAGCGCCAGCTGTGCCGCGAACAGCAGCGCCAGACCGATACATCCCCAGCCCAAAGGACTCACCTCCACAAAATAAATCACGCCATTGGTGTAGAGCGTATAGAACGGGTTGAAATCATAGTCGTCCACACGGTAGACGGACAGGCCCGTCAGCCTGATCCAGCCCCCCGCCGTCAGCAGCAGGCAGACCACGACGGATGCGGTCGCAGCCAGGGCGGGGCGCAGTCTCCGGCGGGGCCCCGGAGGGGCGGGGGTGAGGTGTGCCAGCCGCTCTGTCAGTTGGTCCCTGCCCTCCGCTGTCAGCCGGAGGCCGTCCAGCGCCTCCCGGTACTTCTCCCAGGATTCATCCATTCCTGTCACCTCCCAGCATGGCCCGCAGCTTCTCCTTGCCCCGCTTCAGATGGGTGCTCACCAGGGCGGGGGAGCGGCCCAGGATGTTGGCAATTTCTCGGACCTCGTACCCCTCGTAGTACCGCAGGAAGATGGCCTCCCGGTAGTGGGGCGGCAGCCGCTGCACCAGCTCCAGCAAGGCCCCGTCCTCCGCCTCCGGCATCTCCACCGGGAGACACAGTCCCTCTTCCAGAGGGGCGCGCCGCCGGAACCAGGCGGATCTGCGCCAATTCTTGCAGGCGTTTACCGCCGCCCGGATCATCCAAGCCCGCTCCTGTCCGCTGTTTGGAAAGGTGCGGCCGTCCTCCAGCGCCTTAATGAGGACGGTCTGGCAGATATCCTGGGCGTCGTCCAGATCACCCAGCCAGGTGTACCCGATCCGCAGCAGCAGGCCGCTGTACCGGTCCACCAGATACCGGGCCCGCCGCTCCTGTTCCTCCAAGCGGCATCCCTCCTCCCGCGAAAAGCTTCTACCTATATAACAACACAGCCGGGCCGTATCTGTCAAGCATGGGCAACTTTTTTGCGTATCTCCCGCAGGAAGTTTCCACTTCCGGCGCTTTTGCCAAGTTTTCAGGATACTCGCTCTGAAAAATCGTTACTTTACCTATTTACTTTTCCCATATAAAGTTTTAAAGTTATGAAGCGCGAAAATCGCGGCTGTGCCGCATAAAACGATACGACAAGGAGTTTCCGAAGATGGCTCAGATCACATTCTACAAGCACGATCCCATCCCCCTGGAGATGCACAAGGTGAAGACCGTCCAGCAGCTGCGGCTGCTGCCCACCCGCGAGCGCCTCAAGAAGATGTATGAGGCCGGCTTCAACACCTTCCAGCTCCACAACGGCGATATCTTTATGGATATGCTCACCGACTCCGGCGTCAACGCCATGAGCGACGTGGCCCAGTCCGCCATGCTGCGGGCCGACGACGCCTATGCCGGCAGCGAGACCTACTACCGCATGGAGAACAAGCTGCGGGAGCTGTTCGGGATGCAGTACTGCCTGCCCGCCCACCAGGGCCGCGCGGCGGAGAACATCCTGGCCACCCGCTTCGTGACCCCCGGCAAGGTGGTCATCATGAACTACCACTTCACCACCGCCAAGGCCCACATCACCCGCCTGGGCGGCCGCGTGGAGGAGCTGGTGAAGTACGAGGGCCTGGAGCCCAAGAGCGACCTGCCTTTCAAGGGCGATATCGACCTGGAGCGGCTGGAGAAGTGCATCCAGGACGAGACCCCGGAGAACGTGGCTTTCGTCCGCCTGGAGTCCGGCACCAACTTGATCGGCGGCCAGCCCATGAGCTACGCCAACATCAAGGCCGCCACCGAGATCTGCAAGAAGTACGGCATCATCACCGTGCTGGACGCCTCCCTGCTCCAGGACAACCTGTACTTCATCAAGATCCGCGAGGAGGGCATGAAGGACAAGTCCACCCGTGAGATCACCCGCATGATTGCGGACTGCTTCGACATCATCTACTTCTCCGCCCGGAAGTTCGGCTTCGCCCGTGGCGGCGGCATCCTCATCCGCGACAAGGCCATGCACGACTCCATGGAGGACCTGGTCCCCATGTTCGAGGGCTTCATGACCTACGGCGGCATGTCCGTCAAGGAGATGGAGGCCATGACCGTGGGCTTCGACGAGAGCATGGACATGGACGTCATCTCCCAGGGGCCCCAGTTCGTGGACTACTGCGTGCGGGCGCTGGATGAGTACGGCATCCCCGTCATCACCCCCGGCGGCGGCCTGGGCGCCCATCTGGACGCCAGCCAGTTCGTGGGCCACATCCCCCAGACCCAGTATCCCGCCGGCGCCCTGGTGTGCGCCCTGTATATCTGCGGCAGCATCCGCGGCATGGAGCGCGGCACCCTCTCCGAGGAGCGCAACGCCGACGGCAGCGAGCGCATGGCGTCCATGGAGCTGGTCCGCCTGGCCTTCCCCCGCCGCGTGTTCACCCTGTCCCAGACCGAGTACGTCATTGACCGCGTGAAGTGGGTCTACGACCACCGCGAGATGATCGGCGGCCTGAAGTTCATCCACGAGCCCAAGACCCTCCGCTTCTTCACCGGCATCCTGGAGCCCGTCTCCGACTGGCCCGAGAAGCTGGCCGAGGCCTATATCGCTGATTTCGGCGAAGAACAATAATCGACAACAAGCACAGAAAGCGCTCCGGTAGAACGCCGGGGCGCTTTTTTTCTGCTATCGTGTTTATTTGAAAGAGGGCTCTCCCTCCGCCCAAGCCCGGTGCAGGGCCGAGATATCGTCGAACACCCAGGTGGGCTTCACCTCACTGGCGGCCAGGTCCGCCATCGTCCCCTCGCCGGAGAGGACGAACGCGGTGTCGATCCCGGCGTTGACGCCGGAGGCGATATCGGTGTACAGCCGGTCCCCCACCATCAGGGCCTGCTCCGGGGCAAAACCGGTGCGCGCCAGGGCCAGCAGCGCCATGGCGGGCTGGGGCTTGCCGATGACCACGGGACGCCGCCCGGTGGCCCGGTACAGCATCTCGCAGACGCTGCCGCAGTCCGGCACGGAGCCGTACCAGGTGGGGCACACCCAGTCCGGATTGGTGGCGATGAAGTCCACCCCCCGGTTCAGCAGGATGCAGGCGTCCTCCAGCTTCTGAAAGGTCAGCTCCGTGTCGAAGCCAATGAGCAGGCAGTCCACTTCATCGGACCGCCGGTCCGTCACCGGGATCCCCGCCCCGGCCAGCTGGCGGCGGAAGCTCTCGGTGCCGAAGACGTAGCAGAGGCGGTAAGGCGGGCGATTTTGCAGGTGGGCGACGAGGGCGTCCACGGAGGTGAGAAAATCCCGCCGTCCGGCGTCGATGCCCATGCGGGCGAGCTTGGCGATATAGGCGTCCACCGACTTGGAGGAGTTGTTGGTGAGGAACAGATACCGCCCGCCCCGCTCCTCCACGGCCCGGAGGAACGGCAGCGTGCCGGGGAACAGGTCCTCGTCCAGGTAGATGGTTCCGTCCATATCCAGTAAAAACAGCCGCTTGCCGCCCAGGTCTGCCATGAAGCCGCACCTCCCCATCAGGAATAGAAATTCTCGCTGCTCTCCAGTATACAGGAGCCCTCGGAAAAGTCAAGGGCGGATCAGGGGCTTCTCGGGGAGAGGATTATTTCACTAAAGCGGGCCGCTTTCCCTTGCGCGTCGGGGCGGGATGTGATATCATCACACTGGAGTTTTGGGGAGACAGCCGGCCTCGGGCCGGGTCTCCCGCAAGGAGATAGAGACAGATGAACATTCCCGCCATTCTTCCGCCCGACGAGGCCGCCCGGCAGGCGGCCCATGACCACTGGGCGGCCTGCGCCCACCCCCTGGGGGGATTGGGCGCGCTGGAGACCGTTTTGGAGGATATTGCCGCCCTCACCGGCGACGTGTCCGTGCCGCTGGCGCCCAGGGCGGTGCTGGTGCTCTGCGCCGACAACGGCGTGGTGGCCCAGGGCGTCACCCAGTCGGACAGCTCCGTCACCGCTGCCGTGGCCCGTGGCCTGGCCTCCGGCGGCACCTCCGTGTGCCGCATGGCGGCGGTGGCAAGCTGCCGGGTGGTGCCGGTGGACATGGGGATTTTGGACTTCCCCGGCTGCCCCGGCGTGCTGGACCGCCGGGTGGGCAACGGCACCACCGATATCACCCAGGGGCCCGCCATGACGCGGGACCAGGCCGAGGCCGCCATCCGGGCGGGCATTGAGCTGGTGGCGGAGCAGAAGGCCGCCGGGGTGCGGCTGCTGGCGGTGGGGGAGATGGGCATTGGCAACACCACCACCTCCAGCGCTGTCACCGCCGCCCTGCTGGACCTGCCGCCGGAGCGGGTGACGGGCCGGGGGGCCGGGCTCTCCGACCAGGGGCTCACCCGGAAGATCGCCGCCGTGGGCCGGGCCCTGGCGGTGAACCGGCCCGCCCCAAACGACCCCATCGGCGTGCTGGCCAAGGTGGGGGGATTTGATATCGCGGGGCTCTGCGGGGTATTTCTGGGCGGGGCCATCCACCGGGTGCCTGTGCTGATGGACGGGCTCATCACCGCAGCGGCGGCGCTGTGCGCGGCGCGGCTGGCCCCGGAGGCGGGGCAGGCCATCTTCGCCAGCCACGTCTCCGCCGAGCCCGCCGGGGCCATGCTGCTGGAGGCCCTGGGCAAGAAGCCCCTCATCACCGCCGGGCTGCGGCTGGGCGAGGGCACCGGGGCCGTGGCGGCCATCCCGCTGCTGGACATGGCCAGGGCGGTGTACGCCGAGAGCGACACCTTCGACCAGCGGGGCATCGAGGCGTACCAGCCTCTGGGGGGCTGAGATGCTGACCCTCGTGATCGGCGGCTCGGCCAGCGGAAAGAGCGAATTTGCGGAGAGCCTGATTTTGCAGGCCCCTGCCCGGCCCAGGGTGTATCTGGCCACCATGGAGCCCTTCGGCCCGGAGGGCGCGGCCAGGGTGGCCCGGCACAGGGCCATGCGGGTGGAGAAGGGGTTCATCACCGTGGAGCGCTACACGGACCTGGCGGGCGCGGAGGTGCCGGGGGGCTGCGCGGCGCTGCTGGAGTGCATGGGCAACCTGACGGCCAACGAGCTGTACAGCCCCAGCGGCGCGGGGGAGGACGCGGAGAGCGCCATCCTCCGGGGCATCGACCGGCTGCTGGCGCGGTGCGCCGACCTGGTGGTGGTCACCAACGAGGTGTTCACCGGGGGGCAGGACTACGCCGGGGACACCGGGCGGTACTTGCAGGTGCTGGCGGCGGTGAACCGTGCGGTGGCCCAGCGGGCGGACCGGGTGGCCGAGGTGGCCTGCGGGCAGGTGATCTGGTACAAGGGGGCGGAGAGATGATCGTCCTGGAGACGATAGCGGTGGCGTTCTCCATGTTCAGCGCCCTGCCCATGCCCCAGTTTGCGTGGAACCAGCGGAACATGCGCTACGCCATGTGCGCATTCCCCCTGGTGGGGGCGGTGTGCGCCGGGTGCTGGGCGGTGCTGGCGGCGCTGCCGCTGCCCGACTTTCTCAGGGGGACCGCCCTGTGTCTGGCCCCGGTGCTGGTCACCGGCGGCATCCACCTGGACGGCTACGCCGACACCTGGGACGCCCTGGCCAGCCACGCGGAGCCGGCGAAGAAGCAGGAAATTTTGAAGGACCCACGGTGCGGGGCTTTCGCGGTGATCCACCTGTGCCTGTTCTTCCTGGCCTATCTGGCCCTGTGCGTGACGCTGGAGGCCACGGCCCGGGCGGTAGCCTGCGTGGGGCTGGGCTTCGTGCTGTCCCGGAGCCTGTCTGGCTGGGCCATCGCGTCCCTGCCCACCGCCAAACACACCGGGCTGGCCCACGCCTTCGCCTCCGCCGCGGACCGGCGGCGGGTGAAGTGGGTGCTGGCGGCCCTGGCCTGTGTGCTGGCGGCGGCGCTGATAGTTGTGGGACGATGGGCAGGAGCGGGCGTGGTGGCGGTGTCACTGCTGGCGCTGGGGCGGTACGCCTATGTGGCGAAGAAGGAGTTCGGCGGCATCTCCGGCGATCTGGCCGGATGGTTCGTGGAGACCTGTGAGCTGTGGCAACTGGCCGCCGTGGTGGTGTGTCAGCTTTTGGAGGTGGGACCGTGATCTTTGTGACTGGGCCGCTGTACAGCGGCAAGCGGACCTTTGCCCGGAAGACCTGGGGGGAGGTGCCCACGGTCTGGGACGTGCAGGACCTGGCCGCCGGGGAGGCGGACCCGCCCGCTTTGGCGGACCGGCTGGCGGCGGAATACGAGGTGGTCATCGCCACCGAGATCGGCGGCGGCGTGGTGCCCGTCGAGCCGGAGGTCCGGGCCGCCCGGGAGGCGGCGGGGCGGCTGTCCTGCCTGCTGGCGGAGCGGGCGGAGACGGTGGTGCGGGTCTTCTGCGGCCTGCCCCTGGTGCTGAAGGGGGAGCTGCCGTGAGGATCTATCTGCTGCGCCACGGGGCCACGGAGTGGAACGCCCAGCACCGCTACCAGGGGAGGCAGACCGACGCGCCCCTCTCGCCGGAGGGGCTGGCGTCGTTGCGCCCGGCGGGCTTTTCGGTGGACGCGGTCTATGTGAGCCCCATGCGCCGTGCCCGGCAGACGGCGGAGCGGCTGTTCCCCGGTGCGGTGCCGGTGGCCGTGCCCGGCCTGGAGGAGATGGACTTCGGCGCCTTTGAGGGCCGGACGGCGGCGGAGATGGAAAACGACGCAGCCTACCGCGCCTGGGTGGACGGCTGGTGCCTGGGATCCACCCCTGGCGGGGAGGACCGGGCGGCCTTCTCCCGGCGGGTCTGCGGGGCCTTTGCCGCCCTGGTGGACGAGGCCCTGGACGCGGGGCGGGAGACGCTGGCCATCGTGGCCCACGGCGGGGTGCAGATGGTGGTGATGGAGCGCTACGCCCTGCCCCAACGGGACTACTGGCAGTGGCAGACCCCCCTGGCGGGGGGCTGGGTGCTGGAGACGGACCGGGAGAGCTGGCTGGCCGGACAGGTGCGTCTGGCGGGCAGCGTGACCTGCGCCGTGGACGCCGGAAACTGCGGTCATCCTTTTTCTTGAAAGAAAAAGGATCAAAAAGAACTTTACTATCGCTCTCAAAGCGTTGCAATCCCTGCGATTCCCGCACGGTAACGAAGGGGGCTTCTAATGGGAGAATAGTATTAAAGCGATGCGATACCCACGTTCTCCGCACGGTGACGGCGCATGGTTCTCATCGGAGAACAGTATGAAAACCGGGGTTCCCCATTTAAGGGAACCCCGGTTTTCGGTTGTTTATGCAGCAAGAACAGCGGGTGATACGATTCTTCAATGCAAAACTATGTATCGTTACCGTGCGGAAAATGTAGGAATTGCAACATTTTGGCAGCGATATTAAAACCCTTCCACGCCCTGTTCTTTGGCCTCCGCGATGCGGAAGTCGTCCATCATTCGCACACACCCTGCCGCGTCCGTCTTGCCACGGAGAAGGCTGTCAAAGGCGGCGGACACGTCGTCGGCGCTGTATCCCACGATCTTGGAGGCGGCGGTGGATACCCGCTCCCGCTCCGCGATGGAGGCTTCGGCGTTGGTCACCATCTGGGACTGGATGTTGGTGGTCTGCCCCTGGAAGCAGCTCACCGTGGAGATGCCGTCAAAGGCCGTATTGTAGTTGTCCGGGGTGGCGCAGAAGGAGAGGAACTCCAGCGCCAGGTCCAGCTGCTCGCTGTCCTTGTTGACCATCATCATGTTCAGGTTGCCGCCCTCATAGGTGCCGCCGTCCACCGTGTTCATAAAGACGGGCATCAGGGCGAAGTCGTCGATGGAATACTGGCCTCCGGCCGCAAAATCCGTATAGAACCACGTATCCCAGATGAAGGTCATCACCGCGCCGCCGGAGCTGAGGACGGGGCCGATGTCCGACCAGCCCTGCTCCAGATAGCTGTCGCCGAACCAGCCCTTGTTGGCGGCGTCCTCGATCCACTGGGCCATGTCCGTCACGGCGGGGATCTCGGAGTAGGTGATCTCGTTTTTATTCAGCCGGTCCAGCAGGGTGGGGTCGTCGGCAAAAATGGGGTCCAGGCCGAACTGGAACATCCAGGTGCAGCCGCTGGCGGGCCAGCAGATGGGCGTGTACCCCACGTCGGCAAGCACCTGGCACAGCACGTCGAACTCGGCCTGGGTGGTGGCCGGCTTCAGCCCCAGGCTGTCCAGCAGCGTCTTGTTGTAGTAGCACCCGGACACCGAGTTCTCCCAGAAGGGCAGGCCCAGGAGCCGCCCCTCCCGGTCCACGCAGTAGGCCTCGGCGCTGTCCGTCAGGTCGGAGACCCAGCTCTCGTCCTTCAGATCATAGAAATGCTCGGAGACGTTGAAGCGGTTCAGGTCCGCGTTGTGGAAGTGGATGAATACATCCGGAATATGTCCGGCGGAAAATTCCTTGGCGGCCTCAGTCTCAAACGAGGCGTCCTCGTAGGAGATCACGTCCAGCCGGTTGCCGGTGGACTTCTCGTACAGGTCAAAGATGCTGGTCATGTAGCTTTTTTCCATGTCGCTCTTCCTGCCCATGACCGTCAGCACAGGCGCGGAGGACGCCCCGCTGTCGCCTCCGCAGGAGGTCAGCATCAGGATGGCGGCAACCAGCAGCAGAGCAAGCCGTTTCGTTTTCATACTATTCTCCTATTAGAAGTATACTTCGTTACCGTGCGGAAATCGCAGAATTGCAACGCTTTGAGAGCGATAGTAAAGTTCTTTTTGATACTTTTTCTTTCAAGAAAAAGTATCAATTGGGTTCTCCTTCCTTGTTTTCGGTTCTGTCTGAGGGGGCGCGTCCCCGCGCCAGGAGGCGGCCCACCAGGGCCCGCACGGCATCCATGTCGATGGGCTTCGCCAGATGGCCGTCCATCCCGGCGTCCATGGCGTTGCGCACATCCTCGGCGAAGGTGTTGGCGGTCATGGCGGCGATGGGGATCGTTTGGGCCTCCGGGTGATCCGAGGCGCGGATCTGCCGGGTGGCCTCGTAGCCGTTCATCACCGGCATCTGCACGTCCATCAGGATCATGTCGTAGTAGCCTGGGGCCGAGCGGGTGAACATCTCCACGGCCTCCTGACCGTTCACCGCCAGCTCGCACCTGGCGCCCTCCATGTCCAGCATCTCCGTCAGGATCTCCGCGTTCAGCTCGTTGTCCTCCGCCACCAGGAACAGGCGGCCCTCCATCACCGGCCCGGCGGCGTCCGCGGCGGGGGCCTCCTGTTCGTCCTGGGCCAGGAACAGCGGCTTGATCGTCTGCCAGAAGGAGGAGACGAAGAAGGGCTTCGCCAGGAAGGCGTTGATGCCCGCCTGACGGGCCTCCGTCTCGATCTCGGCCCAGTCGTAGGAGGTCAGTACCAGGATCGGCGCCTGTGTGCCGGTCTGCTCCCGGATCTTTCGGGCGGTCTCCACGCCGTCCAGCCCCGGCATTTTCCAGTCCAGCAGGATGACGTGGTAGTCCTCCCCTTGCTGGTGGGCCCGCACCGCCTCCTCCACGGCGGCGGCGCCCTCCGTCACATAGGACACCGCCACGCCGGTGTCCCGCATCAGCTCCCGGATGTCCAGGCAGATCTCCTCCTCGTCGTCCGCCACCAGCATCCGGGTGATCCTGTGGCGGAACCAGGACTCCGACTCCTCCTGCTCCGGGAGGGCGAAGGACAGCTCCACCGTAAAGGTGCTGCCGGCCCCCGGCTGGCTCTCCACCCGGATGATGCCGCCCATCAGGTCCACCAGGTTTTTGGTGATGGCCATGCCCAGGCCGGTGCCCTGGATCTTGTTGGTGACGGAGCTGATCTCCCGGCTGAAGGGGGCGAAGACCTGCTTCTGGAATGCCTCGCTCATGCCGATGCCGTTGTCCCGGACCTCGAAGCGCAGCTTGACGTACTGGGGCGCGCTCTGGGGGAGCTCGCTGACCACGAACTCGATGTTCCCGCCGTCCGGCGTATACTTGACCGCGTTGGACAGCAGATTGATGAGGATCTGGTTCAGGCGCAGCTTGTCGCCAATCAGCTGCTCCGGCGGCGCGCCCTGGACGTAGCTGCGGAAGCACTGGCGCTTGGCCTTGGCCTGGGGCGTCAGGATGATGGTGAGCTCCTCCACCAGCTCCGGCAGGCTGAAGCGGTCCACGTTCAGGGAGGTCTTGCCGCTCTCGATCTTGCTCATGTCCAGCACGTCGTTGATGAGGCTCAGCAGGTGCTGGCTGGAGGCCTTGATCTTGTGGGTGTACTCCCGGACCTTGTCGGCCTGGTCCGCGTCCTTCTCCAGCAGCACCGAGAAGCCGACGATGGCGTTCATGGGGGTGCGGATATCGTGGGACATGTTGGACAAGAAGTTGCTCTTGGCCTCGTTGGCGCTGCGGGCGGCGTCCAGGGCCTCCTGCAGCTTCTGGTTCATCTGCCGCTCATGGGTGCGGTCGGACATGACGATGATGAACTTGGTGACGTCCTGGATCACCGCCCGGTACACCGTCATCCGGTACCAGCGGCGCTCGCCGGTGGTCTGGTGCATATACTCGCACTCCCGGTAGATGTTGCCGTTGGGCGGGATCGCCTCCAGCTCGTCCCGGGGGATAAAGACGTCGCCGTTGATGGCGCACTTCTCCATGACCCGGATGTTGCTCCTGGCCTCCTCCGTGGGGATGCCCAGGAGCCGCTCCACATTGGGGCTCAGGTAGTCCACCCGGGACCCGCCCCTCACGTCCAGCATCAGGAAGATATCGTCGACGCTGTTGGACAGCACGTCAAACATGCGCTCCCGGGACTGGAGCTCCAGCCGGTTCTTCCGGGACAGCTTCCGCCCCCGCAGGATGAGCAGCGCCACCACCACCGCGCCCACCAGAAGGAAGATGGCCGCCAGGCCGTACATGGTGGTGGTCTGCACCGCCAGGAAGCCGGCGCTGACCGCGCTCTGGGGCACCACGCTCAGGAGGACATAGTCCAGATACCCCACGCTCTGGTACAGGATGCACTGGCTCACATCGCCGATGCGGCACTGCAGCAGGCCGGTGGCGCCGCTCTGCCAGTCGCTGAGGAGCCGGGCCAGCTGCGCCTCGTCCAGGTCGGAGGCGGCCCGCAGATAGGTGAGATAGTTGTTGAACACACTGCCGCCGGACTGGGTGGACAGCAGCACGCTGCCGTCGCTGTGGATCACAAAGCACTTGGCCTTCCCGGAGAAGGCGTCCACGTTCAGGGACTTGGCCAGGTCGGCGTTGGTATAGCTGATGGCGATGGCGTCATAGGGGAAATCCCCGTAGGTCCCGTGGGGGACGGGGACGGCGAACACGGTCACCTCCCGGCCGTCGGGCAGGGTCTCCCCCGCCATCACCGGCTCCCGCTGCCGGATGAGGCTGTCCCAGCTCCCGCCCAGCGCCATGCCGGACGCAAGGCCGGAGAGCGTCATACAGCGCTCATCCCCGGAGAGAAAATAAAACTCAGAAAATCCCCAGTAGTCCTGCTCCCCGGCGATAAAATCCGCGGCCGCGGAGCCCCCCTTTTCCTCCGCCAGGACGAGGTAGTCGCCCCAGCTGTCCAGCAGCCCCCAGTTCTTCTCCACAAAGGAGCCGAAGGCGCGGTTGACCTGGCCGTAGATCTCGCTGAGGTGGCCGGTGCTGTCCTCGTAGATCCGCTGGGAAATAAAGTTAAAGTAGACGATACTGATCCAAACGGCGGCAATGCCGGCAATACATATCAAAAAGAAAGGGAATGCGCGGCGAACCCATTTTTTCATCGCTGGCTCCTTCCTATCAACAATTCGGTTGAAAGATAAGGTGTGGATGTTATTCTATCATGGGCACGGTTGGAAATCAATCGCTCCGGTGACAAAATTTATTGATTTGTCACATGTGGATATTTAGAGGCCGCCGGACGGGTTTTTCCGGCAAGTCCGAAACACGGTGCTTCCCAAAACGCGTTTCTTCTGTTATAATGCAGCCATAAAGTCCGCAAGGTGTATTTTTGACAACAGACCGTATTTTTCGACAAAAATATAACGGAAAGGAGCCTGCTTATGATCCTCCATCGCGGTCCCCTCTTTGTTCTGGAGACCGATCACACGAGCTACTGCTTCCGCGTGACGGAGCAGGGCTATCTGCAGCACCTCCACTACGGCCCCCGGATGGACCTGTCCGCCGGGTGGGACGCCCTGGTCCCCCAGATTTTACGGGGACCGGGGGACTCCTGCATCCTGGAGGGCCTCTGCCAGGACGACCTGGCCCTGGAGTACTCCGCCCCCGGCCTGGGGGACCTGCGGGAGCCCTTCGCCATCGTGCGCACCGCCGCCGGGGACACGCTCACCGACTTCCGCTATGAGAGCGCCGAGGTGCTGGCGGAGAAGCCGGCCCTGGAGGGCCTGCCCTCCTCCTACGACGAGGCTGGCAAGTGCAAGACCTTGCGGGTGGTCCTGCTGGCAAAGGCCGCGGGGCTCCGGCTGGAGCTGCTGTACACCACCTTCGACAATTGCGACGTCATCGCCCGCTCCGCCCGGCTGGTCAACGACAGCGACGGCCCGGTGACGGTGCTGCGGCTGATGAGCAACCAGCTGGACCTCTTTGAGCAGGACTACGTCTTTACCTCCTTCACCGGCGCCTGGGCCAGGGAGTTCGAGCCCGTGGATCTCCCCTGCGGTCCCGCCACCGTGGTGGGCGGCAGCCGGTCTGGCAGCTCCTCCAACCAGGCCAACCCGTTCTTCATGCTCCGCCGCCAGGGCGCCGACGAGGACCACGGCGACTGCTACGGGTTCCACCTCCTTTACAGCGGCGACCACTTCGAGTGCGCCGACGGCAGTCCCTTCGGCAAGCTCCGCGTCCTCCACGGCATCCAGCCGGAGGGCTTCTCCTGGCGTCTGGCCCCCGGCGAGAGCTTCACCGCCCCGGAGGCCGCCATGACCTGGGGCTGGGGCCTGGCCGCCATGAGCCGGAACCTCCACGGCTTCCTCCGGGAGCATGTGGTCCGGGGGGAGTGGAAGCACCGGGAGCGGCCCGTGCTGGTCAACAGCTGGGAGAGCTTCTACTTCCGCTTCACCCAGAAGGACCTGCTGCGGCTGGCCCGGCAGGGCCGGGACCTGGGGGCGGAGCTGTTCGTGCTGGACGACGGCTGGTTCGGCAAGCGGGACGCCGACAACTGCTCCCTGGGGGACTGGACCATCGTCAACAGGAAGAAGCTGCCCGACGGCCTGGGGGCCCTGGCGGGCAAGGTCCGGGAGCTGGATATGGCCTTCGGCCTCTGGGTGGAGCCGGAGATGGTCAGTGAGGACAGTGAGCTTTACAGAGCCCACCCGGACTGGATTTTGGGCCGCCGGGAGCAGGCCATCGGCCGCAACCAGTACATACTGGACCTGAGCCGCCGGGAGGTGCAGGACTACCTCATCGCCGCCCTGACCCAGGTCTTCACCGAGGCGGACCCAGCCTATGTCAAGTGGGACATGAACCGGAACAAGTCCGACACCTACTCCCCCGCCCTCCCCCCGGAGGCCCAGGGCGAGGTGCGCCACAGGTATATCCTGGGACTGTACCGGGTGCTCTCCACCCTGACGGAGCGGTTCCCCAAGATCCTCTTCGAGGGCTGCGCCGGAGGCGGCAACCGGACGGACCCCGGCATCCTCTGCTATATGCCCCAGGTGTGGCTGTCGGACAACACCGACGCCCTCTGCCGCTGCCGGATGCAGTACAACGCCAGCTTCGGCTATCCCCAGTCCGTCATGGGCGCCCACGTCAGCGCCGCCCCCAACCACCAGACCCTCCGCTGCGCCCCGCTGGACAGCCGGTTCCAGGTGGCGTCCTTCGGCCTGCTGGGCTACGAGCTGGATCTGGGCGCCCTCTCCGACCGGGACCGGGAGCGCATCGCGGGGCAAATCGCCTTCTATAAGAAGTACCGGGACGTGCTCCAGTACGGCCAGCTCTACCGCCTCCGGGACGGCCGGGACGGGCTGTGGATCATGTCCGCGGTGGGGAACCACCGGCGGGACGCCTTGACGCTGCTGTTCCAGCAGGAGAACCGGGCCAACACCGGGGCGCTGCGCCTCCCGGTCCGGGGGCTGCGGCCCGGGGCGGTGTACCACCTGTCGGTGCGGCCGGTGGTCAACGGCCTGCGGGAGTTCGGCTCCCTGGTGAACACGGTGTCGCCGGTGCGCATCACCCCCGGTTCCCTGGCCGACGCGCTGGCCGGGAAGCTGGTGGAGCTGCCGGGGGAGCAGGAGGACGTCACCGCCTCCGGGGACCTGCTGATGAAGGCGGGCGTGTGGGTGAAGCCCAGCTTCACAGGCACCGGCTACAGCCGGGAGACCCGCGTCATGGGCGACTCCGGCAGCAGGCTCTACGTCCTGGAGCGCATTGATGAGCAGGCGTAAAAGATCCCGCCATCCCTTGAAAGGAGAAAAACGGCTATGATATATGAGAGCATTCAACTGACCGTCCCCGGCGCGGACGGCCCCGCCGAGCTGGTGGTCTACGCCCCCGGCAACTTCCCGGAGATGGGCATTAGCCGGACCCGCCCCGGCATCATCATCTGCCCCGGCGGCGGCTATGTGGCCCTCTCCGACCGGGAGGGCGAACCGGTGGCCCTGCGCTTCGCGGGCCTGGGCTACGCCGCCTTTGTGTTGTACTACCACGTGGCCCCTAGGGGCCGCTGGCCCGTGCCCCAGCGGCAGGTGGCGGCTGCCGTCGACTACGTCCGCACCCATGCGGAGCGCTACCACGTGGACCCCGGCGCCATCGTGACCATGGGCTTCTCCGCCGGCGCCCACGCGGCGGCCTCCGGGGCGCTATTGTGGAACGAGCCGGAGGTGTACGAGGCGCTGGGCAAGGAGCCCAGGGCCTACCGCGCCGACGGCACGGTGCTGGGCTATCCGGTCATCACCGGCGGGCCCAAGGCCCACCGCGGGTCCTTCGTGGCCCTGCTGGGGGACCGGTATGACGAGCTGCTGGAGGCGGCCTCCCTGGAGAACCGGGTCACTCCTGAGGCTCCGCCCATGTTCGTCTGGCACACCAACGATGACACCTGTGTGCCGGTGGAGAACACCCTGCTGCTGGCGGACGCCTGCAAGAAGGCCGGGGTGGAGATCGAGGTCCGCCTGTACCCCCACGGCAGCCACGGGCAGTCCCTGGCGGACCGGACGGTCTACGCCGTGGAGGAGATGCAGTACATGTCCCCCATGTGCGCCGTGTGGGTGCAGCGGTGCGACGAGTGGCTCCAGCGGCACTTCGGCGACCACGCCGTGCCGTCCAGGGAGTTTTCGGATGAGAAGTACGTTCCGGGACAGCCGGCAGAGAAGGCTCCGGAGCAGGAGAAAGCGGAATGAACTGCTTTCGCGTGGCGCTTTTGCAGCTTTTGCCCACGGGCAGCCTGGAGGGGAATCTGGAGAAAGGCGTCCTCTGGTGCCGCCGGGCGAAGGCGCTGGGCGCGGACCTGGCCCTGTTCCCGGAGATGTGGAGCAGCGGCTACGACCTGACCCAGACGCCCATCGGGCGGGACAGCGCGTTCCTGACCGCCTACCGGGAGCTGGCGAGAGAGCTGGACATGGCCGTCGCCGTGACCTACCTGGAGCGGTACGAGCCCCTGCCCCGGAACACGGTCACGGTCTTCGACCGGCGGGGGAGAGAGGTTCTGACCTACGCCAAGGTCCACACCTGCGACTTCGGGGACGAGCGGGTCCTGACGCCGGGGGACGGATTTGATACCGCCCAGCTGGACACGGCGGGCGGGCCGGTGCGCATCGGGGCCATGATCTGTTATGACCGGGAGTTCCCCGAGAGCGCCCGCATCCTGATGCTCCAGGGGGCGGAGATCATCCTGGTCCCCAACGCCTGCCCCATGGAGCTGAACCGGCTGAGCCAGCTCCGGGCCAGGGCCTTTGAAAATATGGTGGGCATCGCCACCGCCAACTACCCCTACGGCCAGCCGGACTGCAACGGCCACTCCAGCGCCTTTGACGGGATCGCCTACGGGGAGATCCGCCCCGGGCAGGTGGAGGCCAGGGATACCCTGATCGTGGAGGCCGGGGAGGCCGAGGGGCTCTACATGGCGGCATTCCCCATGGATACTCTCCGGGACTACCGCGCCAGGGAGGTCCACGGCAACGCCTACCGGCGGCCCGGCCTGTACGCGGCGCTCATTGCGCCGGAGGTGTGTCCGCCCTTTGTCCGGGCGGACGCCCGGCGGGACGGCTGATACTTTTTCTTGAAAGAAAAAGTATCAGGTTGAAAACGCGTATGATACTATTCTCTCATGAAAAGTGCACTTCGTTACTGTGCGGAAAATGTAGGAATCGCAACGCTTTGAGAGCGAGGATAAAGTTCTTTTTGATACTTTTTCTTTCAAGAAAAAGTATGAACGGCCCCCGTGCATTGTTCCGGGGGCCTGTTCTTTTGTGTGGGAACTGCGCTCCGGGGGCGGTCCCTCCCGTTTGTGCATTTTTTTGGCGGGACGTGTTTGGGATTCTTCATCCGTGTGCGGCAATGGCTGCATTTCATCCTGCATACTTTTCTGGTTTTGCAAGTTATCATTCAATGCTTTGCAAAACGCCGCCGGTTTTTGCTTTTTTGCCGTCAATCATACGAAATTTCCGGAAAGGAAAAGTTTTTTCTCCGTTACTATTCACAAAAAAATAAATTTGTGCTACACTGCATCCGTGAGAATTGGCCGCCGGAGGGCGGCTGAAATGGAGGAAAGAATATCTATGGTAGAGCTTTACAAAAAGGGCGCGTATCTGGTAGACGGGCAGATCGTCTGGGCGGAGGACGCCCAAGACGCGGAGGCCCCCGATGCCGCCCGCGAGAAGACCATCGCCTATTCCATCCTGCGTGCCCACAACAAGAGCGACGACCCCAAGAAGCTCCGCATCAAATTCGACGCGCTGATCTCCCACGACATCACCTTCGTGGGCATCATCCAGACCGCCAAGGCCAGCGGCCTGAAGGAGTTCCCCATCCCCTACGCCATGACCAACTGCCACAACTCCCTGTGCGCGGTGGGCGGCACCATCAACGAGGATGACCACGCTTTCGGCCTCTCCGCGGCCAAGAAGTACGGCGGCATCTATGTCCCCGCCAACCAGGCCGTCATCCACCAGTACGCCCGCGAGCGGCTGGCCGGCTGCGGCAGGATGATCCTGGGCTCCGACTCCCACACCCGTTACGGCGCTTACGGCTGCATGGGCGTAGGCGAGGGCGGCGGCGAGCTGGTGAAGCAGCTGCTGGAGAACACCTACGACGTGGCCGCCCCCGAGGTGGTCATGGTCTACCTGGAGGGCAAGCCCCCCAAGGGCGTGGGGCCCCAGGACGTGGCCATCGCACTGGTGGGCGCTACCTTCCCCCACGGCGACGTGAAGAACAAGGTGCTGGAGTTCGTGGGCCCCGGCGTGCAGTCCCTGAGCTGCGACTACCGCATCGGCATCGACGTGATGACCACCGAGACCAGCTGCCTCACCTCCATCTGGGAGACCGACGACACCGTGAAGGCGTTCTATGAGAACGTGGGCCGCCCCGAGGACTTCCGGGAGCTGCACCCCCAGAACGGCGCGTACTACGACAGCGTGGTGAAGATCGACCTGAGCAAGATGGAGTGCATGATCGCTCTGCCCTTCCATCCCTCCATTGCCTACACCATCCACGAGCTCCAGGCCGACCCCGAGGGCATCCTGGCCAAGGTGGAGGAGGCCTGCAACAAGCAGCTGGGCGGCAAGGTGAAGATGGACCTGCGCCGGAACATCGTGGACGGAAAGGTCACCTGCGACCAGGGCGTCATCGTGGGCTGCTCCGGCGGCATGTATGAGAACCTGGTGGAGGCCGCCGCTATTCTGAAGGACCACAGCATCGGCAACGGCTACTTCGACATGAGCGTCTATCCCTCCTCCACCCCCATCAGCCTGGCCATCACCCGCAACGGCACCTCCGCCACCCTGATGGAGGCCGGGTGCGTGATGAAGCCCGCCTTCTGCGGCCCCTGCTTCGGCGCCGGGGACACCCCCGCCAACAACGCCCTCTCCATCCGCCACGCCACCCGGAACTTTGCCAACCGGGAGGGCTCCAAGCCCGGCAACGGCCAGATCAGCGCCGTGGCCCTGATGGACGCCCGGTCCATCGCCGCCACCGCCCGCAACGGCGGCGTCCTCACCGCCGCCACGGATATCGACTACGAGTCCCCCACCGCGGAGGAGCTGCACTATACTTACGACGGCAGCGTCTACGCCAAGCGGTGCTATGAGGGCTTCGGCAAGGCCGATCCCACCGTGGAGCTGCGCTACGGCCCCAACATCAAGGATTGGCCCCACATGCCCAAGCTGGAGGACGACCTGCTGCTGAAGCTCTGCGCGGTCATCCACGACCCCGTCACCACCACCGACGAGCTGATCCCCTCCGGCGAGACCAGCTCCTACCGCTCCAACCCCATCGGCCTCAGTGAGTTCGCTCTCAGCCGCCGGGTGCCGGAGTACGTAGGCCGCAGCAAGGCGGTCCGCGCCCTGGAGGAGGCCCGTGAGGCCGGTGAAGTTCCCGCCGAGGCGGCGGAGGTCCTGGCCAAGGTGGGCGGCGAGCTGAAGAAGACCACCATCGGCTCCTGCGTCTTTGCCAATAAACCCGGCGACGGCTCTGCTCGCGAGCAGGCGGCGTCCTGCCAGAAGGTCCTGGGCGGCTTCGGCAACATCTGCTATGAGTACGCCACCAAGCGGTACCGCTCCAACTGCATCAACTGGGGCATCGTGCCCTTTACGATGGATGGGTCCATCGAGTTCCCCTATGAGGACGGCGACTGGGTGTACGTGCCCGGCGTGAAGGCCGCCATCGCCAGCGGCGTGGAGGCGTTCACCGCCAAGGTCATCCGCAAGGACGGCACGGTGGCCGACCTGCCGCTCCGCTGCGCGGGGCTGACCGCCGACGAGCGGTTGATCCTCCAGGAGGGCTGCCTGATGAACTATTACGCCGCGGGGTACGGGAAGGACTGAGGTCCTTCCCGGGCCTCCCGGAAGATTCGCCTTTCCAGGCGGGGGGGATGGTGCCGGGGGCTTCCAGCCCCTCGGGGGATGGTAGGGACCTTCGGTCCCTGCCCACCCTGGGTGACTTTTTCCCACGCGGGAAAAAGTCACCAAAAAGCGCGCCAGCCCTACGGGCTGGACCCCCTTTATTTCGGGGGAGATTACTGATGACAGGAACCCAGAGAAAGCTTTCATCGGGGCTGCCCTCTTTTTTCCGTAGTCCGACTGCCGGTTGCTCCGTTCCACTACGCAATTGAGAGCGCGGTGCTTTTCGGAACGTTAACCAACTGCATTCTGCTCCGTTCCACTCCGCCAGGGACAGATGGTTCTATTCGCTCGTATACGGAAAATCTGTCCCGCGCGTAGTAGCACGGAGCGCCAGGACGCAGTTTAATAACAAATAGCAAACAAATAGGCCCTCCAGACGTTCCTGTCAGCATGGCAGCTGACGGAATAAAGGGGGTCCAGCCCGTAGGGCTGGCGGTTTTTTGGTGACTTTTTGTCCGCACAAAAAGTCACCCAGGGTGGGCAGGGACCGAAGGTCCCTACCATCCATCGAGGGGCTGGAAGCCCCTGTGGGCCGCCCGTAGGGCGGCTTAAGGGCTGGGGCCTGCAAGGCCCACGCCCACGGCACCCAGGTTCGTAAAATATCAATCCATATCCCGGTTAGAAAATAAGAGTTTGCCCCCTTTGGGGCAGAAAGGATTTTTTACAAAAATGGAAAAAATCAAAATGACTACCCCCCTGGTGGAGATGGACGGCGACGAGATGGCCCGTGTCCTGTGGGGCATGATCAAGGAGAAGCTGATCCTCCCCTTCGTGGACCTGAATACCGAGTACTATGATCTGGGCCTCCTGAACCGCAACGACACCAAGGACCAGGTCACCGTGGACGCCGCCAACGCGACGAAAAAATACGGCGTGGGCGTCAAGTGCGCCACCATCACCCCCAACAAGCAGCGCATGGTGGAGTATCCCCAGCTCACCGAGATGTGGAAGAGCCCCAACGGCACCATCCGCTCCATTCTGGACGGCACCGTGTTCCGCACCCCCATCTGCATCGACGCCATCAAGCCCGTGGTCAAGAACTGGAAGAAGCCCATCACCATCGCCCGTCACGCCTACGGCGACGTGTACAAGTCCGTGGACTTTGTCACAGACGAGCCTGGCGTCTGCACCATGACCTTCAAGGGCGAGAGCGGCGCGGAGAAGACCGTGGTGGTCCAGAAGGTCAACGGCCCCGCTGTCTGGCAGGGCGCTCACAACAAGCAGAAGTCCATCCGCTCCTTCGCCCGCTCCTGTTTCCAGTACGCTATCGACACCAAGCAGGACCTGTGGTTCTCCGCCAAGGACACCATCGCCAAGATCTACGACGGCGAGTTCAAGAAGATCTTCGAGGAGGAGTACGAGAACAACTACAAGGCCAAGTTCCAGGAGCTGGGCCTGACCTACTTCTACACCCTCATCGACGACGCCATCGCCCGCACCGTCCGCAGCGAGGGCGGTTACATCTGGGCCTGCAAGAACTACGACGGCGACGTGATGAGCGACATGATCTCCACCGCTTTCGGCTCCCTGGCCATGATGACCTCCGTGCTGGTCTCCCCCGACGGCCCCACCGAGTACGAGGCCGCCCACGGCACCGTCACCAAGCACTACTACAGATACCTCAAGGGGGAGAAGACCTCCACCAACCCCATCGCCATGATCTTCGCCTGGGCCGGCGCGTTCAAGAAGCGCGGCGAGCTGGACGGCCTGCAGGATCTGGTCGCTTTCGGCAAGAAGCTGGAGGAGGCCAGCCTGGAGACCCTCAACGACGGGATCATGACCAAGGACCTGGTGGGCCTGGTGGAGCCCGGCTTCGAGGCCCATGCCGTCAACTCCGAGGAGTTCCTGAACGCCGTTGCGGAGCGCCTGGCCGCCAAGCTGGCATAAGAGAGAAATCACAGAGACACGGAACGGGCCGGGGACCTGCGGGCCCCCGGCCCGGTTTTTGAAAAATTTTTCTGCGGGATCACATTTTTTTGTTGACAAAACAAGGGCGGCATGGTATTCTAAATAAGCGCCTGAAACCGATTGGGAGAGATGTCCGAGCGGTTTAAGGAACCGGTCTTGAAAACCGGCGATGCGTGAGCATCCGTGGGTTCGAATCCCACTCTCTCCGCCATTTTTCACAGACCGGCGTATTCAATCAGATAACATTCTTCGACCTGTGCGGAAGTACCCAAGTGGCCGAAGGGGCTCCCCTGCTAAGGGAGTAGACGTCTAAACAACGTGCGAGGGTTCAAATCCCTCCTTCCGCGCCAGAAAGTCCCCCGGAATCGCTGAGATTCCAGGGGACTTTCTTTTCATTGGACAGGGACCTCCGCGCCACTTTCTTTCAAAAAAAGTATTATACTATTCTTCAATTAGAACAGTATATCGTTACCGTGCGGGAAAGATAGGAATTGCAGTGCTTTGGTAGCGAGAGTAAAGTTCTTTTTGATACTTTTTCTTTCAAGAAAAAGTATTACCCGTTGGCCACCCGGTACAGGGAGTAGAAGTACCCTTTCTCCGCCATCAGATCGCCGAAGGTGCCCGCCTCCGCCAGCGTACCGTCCCGGAGGACAAAGATGGCGTCGTATTGCTCCAGCAGCGCCGCATCCAGGCGGTGGGTCACCACCAGCCGGGTGAGGCCGTCCAGGGCCAGGATGGCGCCGGTGACGGCGAAAGCAGTCTGGTTGTCCAGGGACGCCGTGGCCTCGTCCAGCAGCAGCACCGGGGTGCCCCGCAGCAGGCACCGGGCGATGCTGACCCGCTGCCGCTCCCCGCCGGAGAGGCCGGCGCCGTTCTCGCCGCAGCGGTAGTCCTCCCCGTGCTCCGCGATGACCGCCGTAAGGCCCGCCCGCTCCGCGGCGCTGTCCACCGCCTCCTGGGGGAAGTCCCGGAACATGGTGATGTTCCGCCGGATGGTGTCGTCAAAGACAAAGACGTTCTGCCCGATAAGGCTCATCAGGTCGTAGAGGCTGTCCGGGTCCACCGCCCGCAGTTCCTTCCCGTCGATGGAGATACTGCCGGTATAGCCGTCGCAGGCCCCCATCAGGAGGTTCAGCAGGGTGCTCTTGCCGGAGCCGGAGGCACCCACCAGGGCGTACTTTTTCCCCGCCTCCAACCGAAGGGACAGATCCCGTAGCACCGGCTTGTCCGGCTCGTAGCCAAAAGTCACCCGGTCCAGGGCGATGGCGTCCGTGAGTACCGGCTGGATGGCCTCGCCGGTGCGGGCGGCGTTCTCCTCCACGGTGGCGGCCAGCTTCTCAATGAGGCCCCGGGCCGCCTTCCGCTGGGCCAGCAGCTGGGGGATCTGTTGGACCGGCTGGATGAGGGAGTTGGAGAGGTTGGTGAAGATCAGCACCGTCCCCGCTGTGACGCTGCCGCGCAGCGCCAGATACGCGCCGATAAAAAACAGACCGAACTGCATGATTACCGAGAGACTGCTGCTCACCCCCTGCATCGCGCCCCGCCAGAGCAGCCGGCGGCTCCGGGCCTGTTCCAGGCCGCGGTTCTCCCCGTCGAAGATGCGCCCCGCCTCCCCCTCGGCCTTGAAGCTCTTGATGACGGCGAAGCCGGAGAGCAGGTCCTTGAGCTTGCCCACAAACCCCTCGCTGGCGTCGCTGAATGCCTTCTCCCGCCGGGCCAGCCCCGGGCCGAAGGCGGCCACCCCCAGGAAAGGAAGCACGCAGAGCGCCACGGCGGCCCCCGTCAGGGCGGGGCTGTAGGTGAGCAGGAACACCAGGGTGGCCGCAAAATTAAGGGGCAGAACAATCAGAGCAAACAGGTTTTGCAGATAGTCGGAGACGATCACCGTCACATCGCTGGTGAGGACGGACAGATACCGCCCGGTACTTTCCCTGGTAAAAGCGCTGATGCCCTTTTCGGAGAGCCGCCGGAAGGCGTAGGACTTGTATTGGCGCAGCGCCCTGCCCAGCCAGCCGCTGAGGGCCCGGTAGTACAGCGTCTCCGAGATGCCTATGAACACCGCCGTGCCCGCGGCCACCCACAAAAGCCGCAGAAGCCGGGCGGCGTCCAGCGCCGCGATGGCGTCCACCACCTCGCCCAGCACCCAGGACACCACCAGCATGACCGGGATCTCCAGAAGGTACAGCGCCGCCGTCCCCAGGAAGCGGAGGCGGTTGTGCTCGTAAAACGCCCGGATGTAGGGCCGGGCGGGGTCAGGCTTTCTCATCCCGCGCCGCCTCTCTTCCAAAGCACGTGGCCCGTACCACGTTGCCGATCAGATTCATTCCATACGGCTGAAAGATCCAGCGGGCAAAGGTCAAAAGAGGCACGATACCGCTGTAGTCGCCGATGGCATAGGTATCCAACGGGCCGTCCGGCAGGGTGATCTCCTCCTTTTGGAGCAGATGGGCCCGGGTCAGCGCCTCCATAGCCCGCTCCGTCTCCGGCAGCGGCACCCCCGTGCGCTGGGCGACAGCCGCCGCCGCGTAAAGGGACTGCCTGTTCCGGCAGAAGAACCGCAGCGTCTCCATGGCCCCGGGCAGCGCCAGGGCCCCGAACAGGGTGCGGCATTCGTCATCGGTCAGGAAATATCTCTCATAGCCCGCCTCCGGCTCCGGGAACACCCCGAAAAAGGAGTAGTCCTCTGCCCCCACGCCCAGGATGTAGCCGCAGTCTCTGCCCGTCACCGTGCGCATCAGGCCGCGGCCCTCGGCCACGGACAGCATATCCAGCTCCGCATTTTCTGGGTAGTTTATTCTGGGCGCAGTGAACAGCACGTCGCTGACCCCGTAGATGGCCGCCTCCCACAGCAGCCGCGTGATCCGGTTCAGCCGGTCCTTCTCCGGCAGAGACCGCAGATAGCGGACAAAGGTATCGTCCATGTCCCGCACCTCTCCCTCCTCCCGGCCGAAGAGGGCGTCGATGGTCACCCCCAGCTTGTCCGCGATGGCGGACAGCAGGCCCGCGTCCGGGGCCCCTCCGTTCTCCCAGCGGCTCACCGCCTGGGTGCTGACCCCAACGGCCTGGCCCAGCTCCTCCTGTGTCATCCGCAGGGACTTTCGGAATTTGGCGATCTGCTCGCCGATGAGTTCGATGTTCATGCCATCGCCTCCTTTATCAAGTGATAGTTGTATGATACCCCATACTTCAGTTGATTTCAATGGAGGTGATTTTGCAGAAAATCAACTTCGCATTGATTTTCAAGTGAGAAGGAAGGTCCCGGCATGAGTTGTTTCATGCCGGGACCTTCATCAAGAAAAAATGTCAGCGAATCTTCATGGGCGTCAGCCGCAGGTAGTCCTCCAGAGTGCCGTCGTTCAGGCAGCAGCGGATGATCTCCCGGCCCAGGGGGTCCAGCTCGTCGGTGTCGAACTGAGCCACCTCCGACTTGAAGAAGTCGGTGAGGATCTTGGCGCCGGCGTCGTAACCCGCCTCGCCCAGCTTGGACTGAGTCTCAGGCCGCAGGAAGGTGGGGCGGATGAACTGGCCGTCCAGCTTCATGTCCAGCAGGGCGTAGCCGAAGAGGGGGCACCGGGCGGGGGTCAGGTGCTTGGCCTTCACGGTGCCGTTGTGGCGGCATAAGTACTCCCGGCTGATCCACTCGCTCATGAAGCCCACGTTGTAGGCGCCGATGTGCTGGTTGGGGATCAGCACGTTCAGGGTGTTGGGGCACGCCAAAATCTGCCGCAGCAGCAGGTTGGCCTGGGTGACCTTCCGGCCCGTGGCGAAGGGCCAGTAGGAGCCCACGCCCTCGCTGGTCATCTTGCCGCCGCCGTCCACGATGCTGGGGTTCTTGAAGCCCCGGGGGGCCACCAGCCGCCACAGCCAGGCCAGGGCCGGCGGGATGATGTGGAGCATGCCCATGATGCCGTAGTTGGGCTCGTCGGCGGTGGAGGGGGGCATCCGGACGCCGAAGCTCCGCACCGCCACCTCCTGGGGCTCCTGGGGGGCGATGTTCTCGATCATGTCCCGGGGGATGATGACACGGGGGTTGGAGCAGGGCTTGCCGTTGGAGTCCAGCACGTGCTCCCAGATGAGGCAGGTGGCCCCTGGCACGCCGTCCAGGTTGAAGAACAGTAGGGGACGGGAGGGGTGGATGGACACCTTCTCATAGATGGGGTTGTTGCCGTAGGCGTGGAGGCTGTCCATGCGGAGGAACCAGCCGTCCTCGGCGTCCAGGATCTTGAGCTGTCCGCTCTCCGGGTCCTGGAAGTCCTTGTGGGCCAGGGCCATGTCGTCGCAGATGGGGTAGATGGTGCAGGACTCGCGGAGGGTCAGGGTGTAGGTCTCGCCGGTGACGATGTGGGTGCCCAGGAGGATGCGGTTGTCGTCCTCCCGCTGGAAGTCCTCCAGCATCTCGCTCTTGCCGCCGCCGGAGGCGCCTTCGTGCATGAACACCACCTCGTTCTCGTAGGGCGTCTCCACCAGGGCCGCGCTGGCGTGGCAGCAGACCCAGCCCTCCTGCTCGCCGATGTCCAGCAGCACGGAGTACACGCCCTTCTTGGCGGAGGGACCGGGGTAGAGGTTGTAGGCGAAGACCTCGTGGAGGTCCTTGCCGCGGTTATGTACAACGACCTGCTTGCCGTCGAAGTGGGTGTGGCGGAAGGGCGGGGCCACGTAGATGATGGACCGGGGCACGTAGTTGTTGGGGATGTCGTTGATGGACACGAACCCCTGCATGTTGGCCAGGGCCAGGGCGAAGAAGGCGGCGTTGGCCGGGCAGACCATGACGCTGTCGTAGCCGTACTTCCGGTCGCCGGCCTTGAAGGGCAGGAGGATCACCCGCTGGGTGGAGAACCAGTCCATGGTCTCCTGCCGCAGGGAGGCGAAGTCATAGCCGAAGCGGTCCCTGAACCGGGGCTTGTCGGTGGGCAGATCGTCGCTGATGACCATGGAGTTGGGGTCACGGCGGCGCATGTAGTCCTCCATGAAGTTGACCAGCGCGCCGTTCTTGCAGCGGATGACCTCCGCCTCCTTCACGGTGCCCTTGCCCACGATGTTGTACACTACGTCATACTTGGAGGTGTGGGTGGGGCCGAAGACCAGCTCGTCCAGCTCCTCCTGGGTCTCGATGTAGGCGATGGAGCGGCACTTCTTCAGCGCCTCCCGCAGGTCCGCGGGCAGAACGAACTTGTCAAAGAAGCTGTCTGAAAACACGAAAATATCCCTCCTATTTTAAATCATATGAAAACTCTACCATATTTCGCGGCAAATAGCAACCTTTTTTGTGAATATTTTGGAGATGAAAAAATCTCATGCTTCCGGCACCGGAAAAATGGGGGAACTTTTCCGGCGGTGGTTCTTGACAAAGAGGACAGGGTCTCATATAATCTATTCGGTGGAAAGTAAGGACCTGTGGATACAGGTCCCAGAGGAACCATCGGTTGTTCTTGCAAGAGTTCAAATAAAGGAAAGGAAGATACGCCATGATCTATTCTACCGAAGTACAGCATATGTGCCCCGTCGCCAAGGGCGCATACCATGGTCCGGCTCCCATCCCTGAGGAGGGCAAGTGGGTCCAGGCCAAGGAGATCAAGGACATCAGCGGCTTCACCCACGGCGTGGGCTGGTGCGCTCCCCAGCAGGGCGCCTGCAAGCTGACCCTGAACGTGAAGGAGGGCGTCATCGAGGAGGCCCTGGTGGAGACCCTGGGCTGCTCCGGCATGACCCACTCCGCCGCCATGGCCAGCGAGATCCTCATCGGCAAGACCATCCTGGAGGCGCTGAA